>NZ_JBEXWK010000005.1:0-341264 GCF_040629815.1 Streptomyces sp. NPDC005878 | reverse complement strand
CGCAGTTCCCCGCGCCCCTTTTGGGCCGGGACTACGTGTGCGGGCCGGTGGTGGGCTGGTCGCGCAGTTCCCCGCGCCCCTTTTGGGCCGGGACTACGTGTGCGGGCCGGTGGTGGGCTGGTCGCGCAGTTCCCCGCGCCCCTTTTGGGCCGGGACTTCGTGTGCGGGCCGGTGGTGGCTTGCTCGCGCAGTTCCCCGCGCCCCTGAAGCGGCCGGTCTTCGTCCGCAGATCGTGGGTGGCCGATCGCGCAGTTCCCCGCGCCCCCTATCGGCCCGGCACTTCGCCTGCGGGTCGGCCGTGGTTGCTCGCGCAGTTCCCCGCGCCCCTCAAAGGCCGGACCTCGTCCGCGGATCGTGGAGGGCTGAGCGCGCAGTTCCCCGCGCCCCTTTGTGCGCCCCTGCGGGGCGATCGGCTGGGTGGTCGCATCCGTGCGAAGGGGCCGCATTGTGTCCCAGCCCCGCGGCCCTATAAACCCGTGGCCGATCCAACTACTTCGGCCGCGGCCAACCCCCTCAGGGGCGCGGGGAACTGCGCGACCAGCCCAGCACGGCCCGCAGACGAAAGACCGGGGACCCGGGGCGCTGGGGCGCAGCCCCGCGGCGTTCAGGGGCGCGGGGAACTGCGCGATCGGCCACCCACGACCCGCAGACGAACTCCGGGCCGATAAGGGGCGCGGGGAACTGCGCGAGCAGCCCACCACCGGCCCGCACACAAAGTCCCGACCCCAAAGACCGGACCCCTCACGCCCCCGCGGGGCCCGGGGCGCAGCCACGACGGGGGTGGGGCTAGGAGTGGCCGAGGTCTTCGGAATCCTCGTCCGGGGCCCCCGCCTCCACAGACCCGAACCCCTCCGGCCGCAACACCAACGCATCCGCCCCCAACGTATCCAGCACCGGCGCCGAAGGCCGCGGCGGCTTCGGCATGACCGCCGCCTCCGAGTGGCCGCCGCAGCCGTAGGACAGCGACACGACACGCCCGTCCGCGGGGCTGAACTCGTTCGCGCAGACCCCGAAGGCCTGCCGCAGCGACCCGGCCAGCGGGACCAGGAAGGCGCACGACACGCAGGAGGCCGGTGCCGCCTGCGCCATCGGGGTCTTCGCGCCGAACGACTCGTCCCAGCGGTCCGCCGCCGCGTGCAGCCCGTACCGGGACAGCACGCGCGCCCGGCGCAGGCCGAGCTCCTCGGCCACCGCCGCGATCGTGCCGCGCGCGGCACCGGGGCGGGCCACCAGCTCCGCGTCCTCGGCCTCGACCCGCTCGGCCATCTCCTCGGAGACGGCGGAGTTCGGCGGCGGGGCGTCCTCCCCGGTGTAGCCGGGCTCCAGGCGCAGGTCGTCCGCCTCGGTGGGCAGCAGGTCGCCGGGGCCCATGTCCCCGGGGCGCAGCCGCTCGCTCCACGGCACCCATTCGGGGGCCTGGAGCGCGTCGGGCCCGGGCAGCAGGACCGTCTCGTCGAGGGTGACCAGTTTCGCGCGGGAGGCCCGCGCCACGGTCACCGCCCAGCGCCAGCCCCGGTACCCCGGCTCCTTGCACTCGAAGAAGTGCGTGACGACCCGGTCGCCCTCGGCCACCACCGATACGTGCTCTCCGACCACGCCGGGCGCGGCGGCCTCCTCGGCCGCCTCCCGGGCGAGGTCGACCGCTTCGGCGCACAGGCGGTCGGGGGTACGGCTTCGCGTCGTCGCAGCACTCACAGGTCTCGCTTCTCTCCTACGCCGTCTCACGGGTGCGCCGGGGACCGCGTACGTACGAGTCGCGGACGGAGCGGACCAAGGGGCCGCGTCGACGTCCGCGCCCGGGCCGTGAACTGATCAGGGGCGCGCCTTTCGCCATCCATTCTGCGGGATCGCGGAGAGGCGCGCGGCCATGAGCAGCCGCGGGCGGCGCGCCTGTCACGCTACCCCCTTCGCGGCCCGTGGCCCACCTGCCGGTCCGAATCCCTGTCGGTACGTCATGGTCAGACGGGGTTGGGGCACTATGACAGATGTGGCTACCGCGAGGTCCGTCGATACGGCCGGTCCCCTCCGCAGGGCGGGGCGGACGGTCGGCCGAGCGCTGCATCTGCCCATCACGGGCACCGCGCGTTCCATCCGAAAGGCGACACATGCCCATGGCGCCGGTGAGTCGGGCCTGGGCAAACTGATCGAACTCCACGCCGTGAACGGCGCCGGGGACGTCATGATCACCGTCGCCCTGGCGTCCACCGTGTTCTTCTCCGTCCCCACCGACCAGGCCCGCGGCCGGGTCGCGCTGTACCTGGCGATCACGATGGCCCCGTTCACCCTGCTGGCCCCGGTGATCGGTCCGCTGCTCGACCGGATGCCGCACGGCCGGCGCGCCGCGATGGCGGGCGCCATGCTGGCGCGGGCGCTGCTCGCGCTCACCATGTCGGGCGCGGTCGCCACCGGCGGCCTGGAGCTGTATCCGGCGGCGCTCGGCGTCCTGGTGGCGTCGAAGGCGTACGGAGTGGTGCGCAGCGCGGTCGTGCCGCGCCTGCTGCCACCGGGGTTCTCGCTGGTCAAGGCCAATTCCAGAGTCACCCTCGCGGGGCTGCTCGCGACGGCGGCGGCGGCCCCCATCGGCGCGGGGCTCCAGCACGTGGGGCCGGAGTGGCCGCTGTACGGGGCGTTCTGCCTGTTCGTGATGGGGACGTTCCTGGCCTTCACGCTCGACCACAAGGTGGACTCCGCCAAGGGCGAGAGCAAGGCCGGCCTGGTCGAGCGCGCGGGCCGCAAACCGGGGCTGAGCTCGGTCGGCTCGTCCGTGCGCAGCGGGCTGATCGCCAACGCGGCCCTGCGCGCGCTCTCCGGCTTCCTGATCTTCTTCCTGGCGTTCCTGCTGCGCGAGCACCCGCTGTCCGGGCAGAGCGCCGCCGTGTCGCTGGGCGTGGTCGGCGTCTCGGCGGGCGTGGGCAACGCGCTCGGCACGGCGGCGGGCTCGATGCTGCGCTCGCGGGGCCCGGAGATCATCATCGTGGCGGCGCTGCTGGCCGCGCTGGGCGCGGGGGTGTGCGCGGCGGCGTTCTTCAGCGGGGTGCTGATGGCGGTGCTCGGGGCGACCGCGGGCTTCACGCAGGCGTTGGCGAAGCTGTCCCTGGACGCGATGCTCCAGCGCGATGTGCCCGAGGAGGTGCGGACCTCCGCGTTCGCCCGTTCGGAGACCGCGCTCCAGATGTCGTGGGTGGTGGGCGGTGCCATAGGGATCGTGCTGCCGCTCAACGGCGTGCTCGGGATGTCGGTCGCGGCGGGCCTGCTCGCGGTGGGCGCGCTCACGTCCGTACGGGGGCTGCTGAGCTCGTCGCGGCGCGGCACACCACACCCGCGCGTGGCGTGATCTCGGCGGACCGATAGCCTTCGGCTCATGACCGCCTCGTTCACCTCCGGTAAGGCCCGCCGGGCCGGCATCGCCCTGGGCGCTGTCTCCGTCGGCCTCCTCGCCCTCTCCGCCTGCGACAAGCCGACGCCCCTCGCGACCGTGACGGTCGGGACGACCTCGGTGAACGCCGAGGCCGCCTGCCGCAACGACGGCAAGGTGCTCTCCGAGGAGAAGCTCACCACCTGCCTGAGCAGCGTGAAGACCTCGAAGACGATCAAGTACTCGCCGGGCTCGACCCTGCGTCTGGGCGTGGACCCGGACGTGGTGGAGCACGGCGACAAGTGGATCGCGCTGCTCGACGGTTCGCCGATCTTCGGCGAGCCCATCAGCACCACCTACCGCTCGTTCCCCAACGCCGACGTCTTCGCGACCGGCGGCCAGTCCGCGGCGCCGAAGTCCCGGAAGATCAACATCGTGCAGGTGAACGAGGACAACAAGCCGAAGTCGGTGTGGGGCTTCACCCTCAAGCACGACAACGGCTGACATGCGCGTCCTGGTCGTGACCGCCGTCCCCGCCGAGCGGGACGCGGTCACGCGGGCGTGCCCGGCGGGCGCGGACGTCCTCGTGGGGGGCGTGGGCCCCGCCTCGGCCGCCGCCGCCACGGCCACCGCTCTGGCCCGCACCCCGTACGGCCTGGTCGTCTCGGCCGGGATCGGGGGCGGGTTCCCGTCCGCCGCGCCCGTCGGCGGCCTCATCGTCGCGTCCCGGATCGTCGCCGCCGACCTCGGGGCCGACACGCCCGAGGGATACCGGGACGTGGAGGCGCTCGGCTTCGGGCGCTGCGCCCATCTGCCGCCCGAGCCGCTCGCGCGGGCGGCCGCCGGGGCCATCGGCGCCGTGTACGGGCCCGTTCTCACCGTCTCCACCGTCACCGGCACCGCCGCCCGCGCCGCCGAGCTGGCCGCCCGGCACCCGGGGGCGGCCGCCGAGGCGATGGAGGGCTTCGGGGTCGCGGAGGCCGCGGCCCAGCAGGGGGTTCCCGTGCTGGAGATCCGGGCCGTCTCCAACGCCGTGGGGCCGCGCGACCGTTCCGCCTGGCGGATCGGGGACGCGCTCGCCGCACTCACCGACGCCTTCGGGAAGCTCCCGCCCGTACTGGAGAGTTGGAACGGTCATGACTGAGCCGCTGCGCATCGCCTACTCGCCCTGCCCCAACGACACGTTCGTCTTCGACGCCTGGGCGCACGGCCGCGTCCCCGGGGCGCCGCGGCTCGACGTCACCTTCGCGGACATCGACATCACCAACGGCATCGCCGAACGCGGCCCCGGCGACGGCGGCTTCGACCTGCTGAAGGTGTCGTACGCCGTGCTGCCCTGGGTCCTGGACGACTACGCGCTGCTGCCCTGCGGCGGGGCGCTGGGGCGCGGCTGCGGCCCGCTGGTGCTCACCCGCGAGCCCGGTGTGGACCTCACCGGCAGGACCGTCGCCGTGCCGAGCGAGCGCTCGACGGCGTATCTGCTCTTCCGGCTCTGGGCGGCCGACGTGGTGCCCGGCGGCGTCGGCAAGGTCGTCGTGATGCCGTTCCACGAGATCATGCCCGCCGTGCGCGACGGCCGGGTGGACGCCGGACTCGTCATCCACGAGGCCCGCTTCACGTACCAGGAGTACGGGCTGCACTCGCTCGCCGACATGGGCGAGCACTGGGAGTCGACGACCGGGCTGCCCATCCCGCTGGGCGCGATCATCGCCCGCCGCTCGCTCGGCGAGGCCCGGCTGCGCGAGCTGGCCGAGGCCGTCCGGACCTCCGTCCGCATGGCCTGGGACGACCCGGAGGCCTCCCGGCCGTACGTACGGGAGCACGCCCAGGAGATGGACCCGGCGGTCGCCGACCAGCACATCGGGCTCTACGTCAACGAGTTCACCCACGACCTGGGCGAGGACGGCTACGCGGCGGTGCGGGGGCTGCTGACGCGGGCCGCGGCCGAGGGGCTGGTGCCTCCGCTCGGCCGCGACGCGCTCAGGTTCGTGGACTAGCCCGGGTTCGTGGACCGGCTCAGGCTCGGGGACCGGTTCTGGTTCGTGGACCGGTTTGGGTTCACGGACCGGTTCGGGTTCGCGGTCCAGCGGACTAGACGTCGAGCTGGTCCGCCACCGCCCGCAGCAGGCCGGCGATCTTCTTGCCGGCCGCCTTGTCGGGGTAGCGGCCGCGCTCCAGCATCGGCGTGATGTTCTCCAGCAGGGTCGTCAGGTCCTGGACGATGGAGGCCAGTTCGTCCGGCTTGCGGCGCTGGGCCGCGGCGACCGAGGGGGCCGGGTCGAGGACGGTCACCGAGAGCGCCTGGTCACCGCGCTGGCCCGCGACCACGCCGAACTCGACGCGCTGGCCGGGCTTGAGTGTCTCGACCCCGGCGGGGAGCACGGACGAGTGGACGAAGACGTCGCCGCCGTCGTCGCGGGAGAGAAAGCCGAAGCCCTTCTCGCTGTTGAACCATTTGACCTTGCCGGTAGGCACGTCTGTCCTCGTCCTCGTACTCGTCGTGGGTGCTCGGGGCGCCGCGGAGAACGGCTCTGGATAGCACTGCAGCGGGTCGCCTTGGGACCCGCCGACACCAAGGCTAATGGTCCAGAGGCTGCTGACAAGACGTCCCGGCGGGTCCTTACGGGCAGGGAACTACCCTGACCGAGTGAGTAACGAAACCCAAGCGAATTCGGCCAGGGACGAGTCGAACAGCGGGGACCGGCTGGTTCGCGCCGGTGTCATCGTCTTCTTCGTCGGCGCGCTCGCCACGCTGGTCACGGTGGCGCCGCTGTTCCTGCACACCTCCCCGTTCCCGCCCGTCGCCTACGCGGTGTGCATGCTGATGGGCGTCGGCTTCCTGATCGCCGGGGCGGGTGTGGTGCGGTCGGTGCGGGCGGGCCGCGGGGCGGCCTAGGGAGCGGGCTGGGGAGCGGCGGGGGGAGCGGCCCGGAGGGTGTCCTGCGCGCTGACGTACGCCTTCCACCACGGGCGGAACTCCGTGAGGTCGGCGAGGACGACGTCCGCGCCCGCCTCGCGCAGCTCCCGCGTGCCGATCGGGCCGGTCGGCACGGCCACCGAGAGCGCGCCCGCGGCGTGGGCGCCGCGGACGTCGCCGGTGTGGTCGCCGACGTACACCGAGGCGCCGTGCGCGCGCAGCGCCTCCGCCTTGGCCTCCGCCCACAGCCCGCCGATCAGCTCGTCGGGCTCCAGCCCGAGGTGGGTGAGGTGCAGGGCGGCCTGCGGCCGGTTCTTGGCGGTGACGACGATGGCGCGCCCGCCGAGCTCCTGGACCGCGCGTATCGCGTCGGCCGCGCCGGGGAGGGCGTGGGTGGGGGCGATGGCGTACGTGGGGTACAGCTCGCGGTACCGCGCCGCCATCTCCGGGACGCGGTCCTCGGGGAACCAGTGGCTCAGCTCCCACTCCAGCGGGGGGCCGAGGCGGCTGACGGCGGCGTCGGCGTCGATGGGGGTGTGGGTGTCCTCGGCGAGGCGGGTGTAGCAGGCGTGGATGCCGGGGCGGGAGTCGATGAGGGTCATGTCGAGGTCGAACCCGACGGTACGCGTAGCCATGCCCCCCATTGTGTCTCCCCCACCCCGCCCCTCCCCTGAACCCTCCGGGGGCGAGAGCCACCTTCCCTGGGCCGCGCCCCGGACTCCCGAACGGGGCCGCGCCCCGGACTCCCGAACGGGGCCGCGCCCCGGACTCCCGAACGGGGCCGCGCCCCGGGCCCCGTCTTTCGTCTGCGGACCGTGCTGGGCCGGTCGCGCAGTTCCCCGCGCCCCTGAGGCACCTCCCCGCAGCCGAACTCCCCCACTCGCCCCCTCCAGGGGCGCGGGGAACGGCGCGAGCAACCGGCCACGGCCCGCAGCCGAAGTCCGAGCCCTGAAGGGGCGCGGGGAACGGCGCGACCAGGCACCCACGGTCCGCGGACGAAGTCCCGGCCCGACAAGGGGCGCGGGGAACTGCGCGACCAGCCCACCACCCAGGTGCAGACAAAGACCCGGCCCTTCAGGGGCGCGGAACTTCGCGGCCAGCCGGCGTCGGCCCGCAGGCAGAACTCACGGCCGCCCGCCCAGGGCTTTCGGGAAGGGGTGGGGTGGGGGAAAACCCCTCAGCGGGGACGCCGCGCCCGCCAGAACAGGAAGGCCGCCGACCCCACCGCGGCCCCCCGCACCACCCACGGCCACACCCCCGCCACCGCATCCCCCATCGCCCCCTCCGCGATCGGCGTGCCCCAGCGGCCGTCCTGGCGGCCCCACAGCCAGGCCGCGCCCGCGGCCACCGCCAGGCCGGGCAGGCCCAGGACCGCCCACTTCGTCTCCGCGGGCGTCAGACGGCGTGACACGTACGCCAGGAGCCAGCCACCGCCCAGCGCCAACCAGTTGCCCAGGGCCGCGCCCACCACCAGCAGCGCCGCCGCGGCCAGCAGCAGCGGGCTGGAGAAGGACGGGCGGGGGAGCCGGATCCTCCGCGCCAGAGGCTCGTCGAGGGCCGCCTCGACCGGCTCTTCGGCGCCCTCGGCCACCTTCGCGGCCTCGGCCGCCTTCGCCGCCTCCGCCCTCGCCGCCTCCGCCTTCGCCAACTCCTCCGGCGGCCGCAGTATCTCCGGGATCTCCACCCCGCCCACGAACCCCGCCACCGACTCCCCGGGGCCGCCCCCGAACGGGCCCGGTTCGATCCGCCACCAGTCCGGCTCGCCGTCGGAGGAGCCGAGTTCGTCCATGCCGGCGAGGTGCGGCGGCGACGCGGCCGTCACCGGCGGAGGCGGAGGCGAGGAGGGAGATGGGGACGAGGGCGCGGGGGCGGGCGGGGGGTTCGGGGACGACTCGCGCGGGCGGGGGAAGAGCTGACGGCGTCCCCGGCCCCCGTCCCGCTGCCCCGGCACCCCCCGACCCGCCGTCTCCACCTCCGGCGGCGCCTCGTACGCCCCGGCCGTCGAGACGGACTCCACCACCTCGTCCGGCGTACCGAGCCGCCCCAGGATCCGGCGCACCGCCGCCGGGGAGTCGGCGCCGAACTTCGCCCGTCTGCGGTCGATCTCGTCGCGCAGCCCGGACACCAGACGCATCCGTGCCGCGGAGGGCAACTGCCGCCGCTGGGCCAGGTCGCCGACCCGGCTCAGGTAGTCGTAGACCAGCTGGTCGCTCTCGATCCCCACACCGTTCCCCTTCGTGCCCCGCCGGGGCCCGCCGCCGCCTCCCTGCCCTGACGGTAGCGCGCAGCGGCTACCGTGGGGCGGATGGGGACTGGCGAGCGCGACCAGGAGGCGCACGTGTCCGAAGCACCGACCGGAGCGGGTGGAGTGAGCGGACCCGACAGCCGTGCTGCCCGCGCCGACCACGCCGCCGGTGGCCACACCGCCGACGACCACGCCGCCGGCGGCACCCGCGTGCCCGCCGCGCCCCGCACCCTCGCCGAAGCGCTCCGCTCGCGCCCCGACTCCTCCCTCGCCGCGCTCCTGCGCGCCCGGCCCGATCTGCTCACTCCCGTACCCAACGACCTGACGCAGCTGGCCACCCGCGCCGGGACGCGGGCCTCGGTGGTGCGGGCGCTGGAGCGGCTGGACCGGTTCGCGCTCCAGACCGCGCAGGCGCTGGCCGTGGCGCCCGACCCGGCGCCCTATCCGGTCCTGCTCGCGCTCCTGGCGGGCGACGAGGGCGACCCGGCCGTCGAGGAGGCGCTGCCGGGGGCGGTCGCGGGGCTGCGGGAGCAGGCGCTGGTGTGGGGGACCGACGAGCGGCTGCGGCTGGTGCGCACCGCCCGCGAGCTGCTGGCGCCCTCCCCCGCGCACCCCTCCCCCACCGGCCTCGGCCCGACCGTCGCCGAGGCCACGGCCGGGATGTCGCCGGGGCGGGTGCAGGAGATCCTCCGGGCCGCCGGGCTCCCCGCCACCCATGACCCGGTCTCCGCGGTCGCCGCGCTGACCTCGCTCTTCACCGACCGGACGCGGATGTCGGAGCTGCTCGACACCGCCCCGCCGGAGGCGCTCGCGGTGCTCGACCGGCTGGTGTGGGGGCCGCCGTACGGCGAGGTGTCGGCGGATCCGGCGCCGCCGGTGCGCTGGCTGCGCGACCACGGGCTGCTGCTGCCGACCTCGGCGCGGACGGTGGTCCTGCCGCGCGAGGCCGCCCTGCATCTGCGCGCCGGGCGCGCGCACCGGGCGCCCGAGCCGGTGGCGCCCGCCGTCGCGCCGGCCCGGGAGTACAAGCCGCAGGTGGTGGACTCCGCGGCGGCGGGGCAGGCGCTGACCGCGCTGACCATGGTCGAGGACCTGCTGGCCGAGTGGAACGAGGGCGGGCCGGCCGTGCTGCGCGCGGGCGGTCTGAGCGTGCGTGACCTGAAACGGACGGCCGCCGCCCTGGACACCACCGAGCAGGCCGCCGCTTTCTGGCTCGAACTCGCCTACGCGGCCGGGCTGCTGGCGTCCGACGGGGAGGCGGACGAGCGGTACGCGCCGACGCCCGCGTACGACGACTGGCTGGACCTGCCGCCCGCCGAGCGCTGGTCGCGGCTGGCCGCCGCGTGGCTCGCCGCGACCCGTACGCCGGGCCTGGTCGGCGACCAGGACGCCCGCGCCCGCACCCTCGCGGCCCTCGGCCCCGACCTGGACCGCTCCCCCGCCCCGGAGGTGCGCCACCGGGTGCTGGCCCTGCTCGCGCTGCTGCCCGAGGGGACCGCACCCGACCCCGAGACGCTGCTGGCCCGGCTGCGCTGGGAGCACCCGTCCCGTACCGGCCCCGAGGACCTGCGGCCCCGGCTGGCCCGGTGGACGCTGGCCGAGGCGGAGTGGCTGGGCGTGACGGGCCGGGGCGCGCTCGCCGGGCACGGACGGGCGCTGCTCGCCGCGGCCGGCGACACCGCCAGGGCGCCCCGGTCCGGCGCCACCACCCCGCCCGCCGGTCTCGCGGCCGCCGCCGCGCTCGCGCCGCACCTGCCCGAGCCCGTCGACCACGTCCTGCTCCAGGCCGACCTCACCGCGGTCGCGCCCGGCCCGCTGCGGCGCCCGCTCGCCGCGACCCTGAACGTGCTGGCGGACATCGAGTCGAAGGGCGGCGCGACGGTGTACCGGTTCACGCCCGCCTCGGTGCGCCGCGCCCTCGACGCCGGGCAGGCCGCCTCCGACCTGCACGCCTTCCTCGCCGCGCACAGCGCCACCCCGGTCCCGCAGCCGCTCAGCTACCTCATCGACGACGTGGCCCGCCGCCACGGCCACCTCCGGGTCGGCGCGGCCTCGGCGTACGTGCGCTGCGACGACGACGCGCTCCTCGACGAGATCGTCGCGGACAAGCGGTCCGCGGGGCTGCGGCTGCGGCGGCTCGCCCCGACCGTGCTCGCCGCCCAGGCCGACCCCGCCGCGCTCCTCGAAGGGCTGCGCGCGATGGGGTACGCCCCGGCCGCCGAGTCCGCCGAGGGCGATGTGGTGATCACCCGCGCCGACACCCGCCGCACCCCGCCCCGTGCCGTCCCCGCGCCCGTGCCGGAGGGCCCGCCGCTGCCCGACGAGACGCTGCTCGGCGCGGCGGTCCGGGCGATCCGGGCGGGCGACGAGGCCGCCACGGTCGTCCGCAAGGAGGTTCCGCGCGCCACGCCCGCCGAACCGGGCGGGCTGCCGCGCACCACGGCCGCCGAGACGCTGGCCACCGTCCAGGCCGCGGTGATGACCGGCTCGGCCCTGTGGATCGGCTACGTCAACGCGGACGGCGCCGCCAGCCAGCGGGTGATCGCGCCGGTGCGGGTGGAGGGCGGGTTCGTGACGGCGTACGACCACACGGCCGACGAGGTGCGCACCTATCCGCTGCACCGGATCACCGGGGTCGCGGAGCTGGCGGACGACCCCGCCTGAGCCGACGGCCGTCCCCCCGGGCCGGCCGTCGCGCCCCCGCCCGCGCCCCGCTGAGGCACACTGGAGGTTTCGCCGCCTCCACGTACGTACGGAATGAGGGTGCACCGCGTGAACGGGCCACTGATCGTCCAGTCGGACAAGACCCTGCTCCTGGAAGTCGACCACGAGCAGGCCGACGCCTGCCGCCGGGCCATCGCGCCCTTCGCCGAGCTGGAGCGGGCGCCGGAGCACATCCACACCTACCGGCTGACCCCGCTGGGGCTGTGGAACGCGCGTGCGGCCGGGCACGACGCCGAGCAGGTGGTGGACGCGCTCGTCGAGTTCTCCCGCTACCCGGTGCCGCACGCCCTGCTCGTCGACGTCGCCGAGACGATGGCGCGCTACGGACGGCTCACCCTCAGCAAGCACCCCGTCCACGGTCTGGTGCTGACCAGCACCGACCGGCCGGTCCTCGAGGAGATCCTGCGCTCCAAGAAGATCGTCCCGCTGGTCGGCGCGCGGCTGGACGCGGACACGGTCGCGGTGCACCCCTCCGAGCGCGGCCAGATCAAGCAGACCCTGCTCAAGCTCGGCTGGCCCGCCGAGGACCTCGCGGGGTACGTGGACGGCGAGGCGCACCCGATCGAGCTCGCGGAGGACGGCTGGGCGCTGCGGCCGTACCAGAAGCAGGCCGTCGAGGGGTTCTGGCACGGCGGCAGCGGGGTGGTCGTGCTGCCCTGCGGCGCGGGCAAGACGCTGGTGGGGGCGGGCGCCATGGCGCAGGCCAAGGCGACCACGCTGATCCTGGTCACCAACACCGTCTCGGCCCGGCAGTGGAAGCACGAGCTGGTCAAGCGCACCTCGCTGACGGAGGAGGAGATCGGCGAGTACAGCGGGACGCGCAAGGAGATCCGGCCGGTCACCATCGCCACGTACCAGGTGCTCACCACCCGCAGGAAGGGTGTGTACCCGCACCTGGAGCTCTTCGACTCCCGGGACTGGGGGCTGATCGTCTACGACGAGGTGCACCTGCTGCCCGCGCCGGTCTTCAAGTTCACGGCCGACCTCCAGGCCCGCCGGCGGCTCGGTCTCACGGCGACGCTGGTGCGCGAGGACGGGCGCGAGTCGGACGTCTTCTCGCTGATCGGCCCGAAGCGGTTCGACGCGCCGTGGAAGGAGATCGAGGCGCAGGGCTACATCGCGCCCGCCGACTGCGTGGAGGTCCGGGTCAATCTGACCGACTCCGAGCGGCTGGCGTACGCGACGGCCGAGACCGAGGAGAAGTACCGGTTCTGCGCGACCACCGCCACCAAGCGGAAGGTCACCGAGGCGCTGGTGCGGAAGTTCGCGGGCCAGCAGATCCTCGTCATCGGGCAGTACATCGACCAGCTCGACGAGCTGGGCGAGCATCTGAACGCGCCGGTGATCAAGGGCGAGACGCCCAACGCGCAGCGCGAGAAGCTCTTCGAGTCCTTCCGGCAGGGCGAGATCTCGGTGCTGGTCGTCTCCAAGGTCGCGAACTTCTCCATCGACCTGCCCGAGGCGACGGTCGCCATCCAGGTCTCCGGCACGTTCGGCTCACGCCAGGAGGAGGCCCAGCGGCTCGGCCGGGTGCTGCGCCCGAAGGCGGACGGCCACCAGGCGCACTTCTACTCCGTGGTGGCCCGCGACACCCTCGACCAGGACTTCGCGGCGCACCGCCAGCGGTTCCTGGCGGAGCAGGGGTACGCGTACCGGATCGTGGACGCGGACGATCTGCTCGCGGGGGACGTGGGCTGACGGGGGCCGAGTCCGGCGGTCCCCCGGACCCGTGACCGGCCGGGTCATTGTCTGCGGGCCGTGGTCGGTTGCTCGCGCGGTTCCCCGCGCCCCTCGGGTGCGCCGGGCCGCAGGCGGGTGGCGGCCCGGGCTGACAGGGCGAGTGCCAGCAGTGCGTACGGTGATGCCAACGGCTGCTGCCACCAGGGCAGGTGGAGGTCCAGCTCCCCCTCGTGCGGCACCAGCCACAGCGTGCGCGCGGTGAACACCACCGCCACGGCGACGGCGGTACGGACCCGCCCCTCGGCCACCAGGACCGCCAGCAGCGGAACGCACCACACCCAGTGGTGGGACCAGCTGACCGGGGAGACGAGCAGCGCGGTGAGGGCGGTGACCAGGACCCCCCACCGCTCGGGCGCCCGCCGGGCGATCCACAGCCCGGTCACCGCGACGAGCGCCGCCACCGCCACCCCCGCCGCGCCGGGCGCGGGCGTGTGGAGCAGCCGGGCCACCAGCCCCTGGAGCGACTGGTTGTCGACGATCCACACCTTGCCGACCCGTTCGGTCTCGAAGAGCCGCCGCGTCCAGAAGTCCACGCTGGCGCCGGGCAGGACGAGCCCGCCCAGCAGCACGGTCCCGGCGAACGCGGCGGCGCCCGCCCCCGCCTCCCGCCACCGCCCCCTGAGCAGCGCGTACAGCAGGAAGAGCGCCGGGGTGAGCTTGATGCCCGCCGCCACCCCGGTCGCGAAGCCCTTGCCGGGGGAGCCGGGCGGCCTGGTGAGGTCCCCCAGGACCAGGCAGGTCAGGGCGAGGTTGATCTGGCCGAACAGCAGCGTCTGGAACACCGGTTCAAGCCAGAGCCCGGCGGCGGTGGCGGCGAGCAGGGCGGCCGGGTGGACCGTGATTCCGGCGAACCGGCAGGACAGCCGTACCAGGAGGGCGAGCAGCAGCGCGTTGCCGACGGCGAAGGCGGCCTTGAGCACCGGTACGGGGAGCCAGGTGGTCGGCACGAACAGGAGCGCGGCGAACGGCGGGTAGGTGGCGGGCAGGTGCCAGCGGGTGACGGTGAAGCCGTACAGATCGGTGCCGTGCGCGACGGCCGCGCCCTCCGCCCGGTAGACCAGGGCGTCCGCCATGGGGACGCGCAGGGCGAGGCAGAGCGCTGCCAGTGCGGTGAGTGAGAGGGCGAGCAGGACCACGCCGGTCGCGGGTGTGACGGCTGCGGCGGCTGCGGCGGATGTAACGCGTTCGGCGGATGTGACGGGTTCGGCGGGTGTGACGGCTGCGGCGGATGTGGCGGGTGTCGCTCTGCGCGAACGATCGGTCACGTTCCGGTACTTCACGGGCGTGACCCTAGAGGATCCGACGAGCGGGCCGGGGCAGGCTCAGCGGGCAGGGAGGGTGAGGGGGGCCGGGTGTTCGGCTGCGGGTCGCCGCGGGCTGGTCGCGCAGTTCCCCGCGCCCCTTGGGGGGATCGGGTCAGCGGTGGCGGCGGCGGACGCCCGCTTCCTCCGAGTACTCCCCGAGGACGACAACGCTCAGGGCGGCGCCCGCGAAGGCCTTGGCGGCGCGCAGGGCGTTGCCGACGCGGTGCGGGGCGTGCTCGGCGCCGGTGGCGGTGGCGCCCCGGGGGGCCGGGACGGTGGGCGCGGGGGTGCAGGTCACGGTGCTCATGTATCCATGGTGCTCCCGGGCCCCTCCTCTTTCATCGCTCTGCGGTCGGAACCGTCCGGCCCCCCATGTCCACCTCTGGTCCAAGGCCGTCCCCTACGGGTAGGACCCCGCTCCCTAGGGGCTGCCCCGGGGTCCCGGCCGGCCCCGGGAAAATTCGTTCGCCCCGCCCGGCCCCCCTGACTACAATCGCCGCTTCCCCGCCTCCCTCCGAGGAGCGCCGCCGCCCGGACGGAAACCGGCCGGCCGCCGAAGCCGCAAGGCGATCCCGCCCGATCAGCCTCCCGGAGGAACCCCGTGTCCCCGCACGACCCCGAAGACCCCCTCAGCCGTGAGCGCGCCCACCTCGCCGAGTCGCGCGCGGCCCTGCGTGCGATGCGCGAGGACGTGCAGAACCTCGACATCAAGGACGTCACCGCGAACTGGGTGAACGCCGCCGTCCTCCAGCGCCAGATCGACGACCGCATCAAGGCCCTGGCGGACCTCTCGCACACCCCGCTCTTCTTCGGCCGCCTCGACTATCTGCACGCCCCCGGCGCCGAGTTGGCCGAGGGCGCCGGGGGCGAGCGGTTCTACATCGGGCGCCGCCACGTCCACGACGCCGAGGGCGACCCGATGGTGATCGACTGGCGTGCGCCGGTCTCCCAGCCGTTCTACCGCGCCTCCCGCAAGGACCCCCAGGACATCGGGCTGCGCCGCCGCTTCGGCTACACGGGCGGCGAGCTCACGGCGTACGAGGACGAGCACCTCACCGACCCCGCCGAGGCGGCCACCACCAGCAAGCTGCTCCAGGCGGAGATCGAGCGCCCGCGTGTCGGCCCGATGCGCGACATCGTGGCGACGATCCAGCCGGAGCAGGACGAGATCGTCCGGTCCGGGCTCGGCGGATCGGTCTGTGTGCAGGGCGGCCCCGGCACCGGCAAGACGGCCGTCGGCCTGCACCGGGTCGCGTACCTCCTCTACGCCCACCGCGACCGCCTCGCCCGCACCGGCACGCTGGTCATCGGCCCCAACGCCTCCTTCCTCCACTACATCGAGCAAGTGCTGCCCGCGCTGGGCGAGTTGGAGGTCAAGCAGGCGACCGTCGACGACCTGGTGGCGCACGTCGAGGTGAAGGGCGTCGACGACGCGCCCGCCGCGATCGTCAAGGGCGACGCCCGGATGGCCGAGGTGCTGCGCCGGGCGGTCCGCAGCCATGTGAGCATGCCCACCGAGCCCCTGGTGGTGGTGCGCGGCTCGCGCCGCTGGCGGATCCCGGCGTACGAACTGGAGGAGATCGTCCGCGAGTTGCAGGAGCGGGACATCCGGTACGGGGCCGCCCGGGACGCTCTGCCGCAGCGCATCGCGCACGCCGTGCTCGTACGGATGGAGCAGGCGGGCGAGGCGCCCGACGACCGGGTGCAGGACGCGGTGGCGCGCAACGCGGCGGTGAAGGCGGCCGTGAAGGAGCTCTGGCCGCCGGTCGACCCCGCGAAGCTCGTACTGCGGCTGCTCTCCGACGCCGACTTCCTCGCCGCGCACGCGGAGGGACTGCTCAGCGCGGACGAGCAGAAGACGATCCTGTGGGCGAAGCCCGCCCGCAGTGTCAGGGCCGCCAAGTGGTCGGCGGCGGACGCGGTGCTGATCGACGAGGCGAACGACCTGGTGGCGCGGACCCACTCGCTCGGCCATGTGGTGGTCGACGAGGCGCAGGACCTCTCCCCCATGCAGTACCGGGCGGTCGGCCGCCGCTGCTCGACCGGCTCGGCGACCGTCCTGGGCGACCTGGCGCAGGGCACCACGCCCTGGGCGACGGCGAGCTGGGACGAGGCGCTGAGGCATCTGGGCAAGCCGGATGCGGTGGTGGAGGAGCTGACGGCGGGCTTCCGCGTGCCGCGCGAGGTGATCGCGTACGCCTCGCGGCTGCTGCCGTCGATCTCGCCGGGCCTGGCCCCGGTGGAGTCGGTGCGTGAGACCCCCGGCTCGCTGGCCGTGCGCGCCTCGGCCCCGGACGAGCTGGACGCGGACGTGCTGGCCGCCTGCCGCCAGGCGCTGGAACACGAGGGATCGACCGGCCTGATCGCGGCGGACGCGCGGATCCCGGTGCTCGCCGAGGCGCTGACGGCGGCGGGCCTGGCGTTCCTGGACCCGGGCGAGGAGACCACGGCCGAGTCCCGGCTCACCCTGGTCCCCGCCTCCCTGGCGAAGGGCCTGGAGTACGACTACGTGGTCCTGGACGAGCCCTCGGCGGTGGTCGACGGCGAACCGGACGAACGTACCGGCCTGCGCCGCCTGTACGTGGCGCTGACCCGGGCGGTCTCGGGCCTCACCGTCTGCCACGCGGCGCCCCTGCCCGCCCAGCTGACCTGATCCGCCGCCGCTGAGCCCCAGGCCGCCCCAGGTCGCCGATGTCCGCCTCGCGTAGCGCTTTCGTCCTGGCGACGTCATGAATCGGCCACGGGCCCGGGCATTTCGGACACCCCGCTGGCGACGCGTCGCGCTCGTCCCGTAGGAACTCTGTTCGTAGAGATCGCCAAGGCGGTCCACAGCATCGGTCCACAGCGTCATCGCTTCAACGGGGGAGTTCACACCATGAGCAGTTCTGTCATGCGCAAGGGCGGCGGCCGGGTCAAGCTGGCGTCCGTCGGCCTGGTGGTCGTCGGTTCGCTGGCGCTGAGCGCGTGCAACGGGGACGACGGCGCCGACCAGCCGGTCGGCGGGGCGAAGCCGACGCCGTCCGCACCCGCGTCCCAGGCGCCGTCCACCCAGCCCCCGGCGCCCTCGGGCGGCGGCGGAGCCGGCCAGGCGAAGGGCGGCCAGACGTTCAAGCTGGGCGAGGCCGCGCGGTTCCCGTTCACCTACGGCACCACGACAAAGGGCGAGATCGCGCTCACCGTCGACGCGATCGAGAAGGGCGCCCCCGCCGACCTGGCCCCGCTCAAGCTCGGCGACAAGGTCAGCGGGAAGGTCCCGTACTACATCCGCTACACGGTCGAGAACGTCGGCACGACGGACCTGGCGTACGCCTCCGTCGGCCACATGAAGGGTCACCTCGGCGACGACACCGAGGCGCAGAACCTCATGGTCATCGGCCACTTCGACAAGTGCCCGAACGAGTCCCTGCCCAAGGACTTCACCCACGGCAAGACCCAGAAGGGCTGCGCGGTCGCGCTGGCGCCCTCCGCGACGACGAAGGTCGTGTCGGCGGAGTACTGGGGCAGCCCCTTCACCATGGGCCAGGGCCTCTACTGGAAGTAGCCCGCTCCTAGCCGGCCGCGTACGGGACGAACCGCGCCCACGCGGCCGGCGACAGGGCGAGCGCGGGGCCCTGCGGGTCCTTGGAGTCGCGGACGTGGATGGTGGCGGGGCAGGCGGCCACCTCCACGCAGTCGCCGTCCCCGCTACTGCTGTACGTGGATTTGCGCCAGTCGAGGGCGACTTCGACGCAGTCGTCACCGGATCCGCTGCTGTAACTGCTCTTGAACCAGGCGAGTTCGGTGCTGGTCATAACGCTCCTCGCAGTTGCTCCAACAGGCGCACGGAGTCCTCGGGAGTGAGGGCTTGCGTGCGCAGTTTCGCATACCGCATGTGGAGCGTGCTGATCTCTTTGGGATCGGAAACGAACAGGCCGCCTCGCTGCCCCTCGCAGTAGCCGAACCACCGGTTGGCCGGGGTTTCGAGCAGCTGGATGGGACCGCCCAGTCCGGCGTGAACTCCCGTGGTCATCGGCATGATTTGCAACTGGATGTTCCGAGCGGAAGTGCACTCCAGGATGAAGTCGATGAGCTCGCGGGTCACCTCCGCTCCACCCGTGCGCCGCAGGAAGACGTGCTCCTCGATGATGAAACTGAACGACGTGTTGGGCCGGTCCCGCAGCAGTTGCTGCCGCTCCTGCCGGGCCGCCAACTGGACCTCGACCTGGGCGTCGGCCAGGGGCGGCACGCGCTCCCCGAACAACGTCCGCGCGTACGCCTCCGTCTGCAACAGCCCCGGTACGAGCCGCGACTCGTACGTGTAGAGGCTGATCGCGCACCGCTCGTACTGCGCCCAGCGGCGGAACCAGCGGGCGAGGCCCGGCTGGCGGTTGAGGTACTGCATCGCGCTGCGCAGCGCGTTCGTGTTGCCGAGGGCCGCCTCCGCGCTCTCGACGAAGTCGGGGTCGGGCATGCGGCGGCCCAACTCAACGGACGCGACGGTGTGTTTGGAGAAGCCGACCAGGACGGCGAAGTCCTCGCGGCTCAGCCCCGCGTGTTCCCGCAGGGCCTGGAGGACCGCGCCGAACGTCCGCAGACTGTCCGACGGCTCCGGCTCGCTGTCGTACCCCTCGTGGTCCCAGGCCATGTGGCTGCCCTCCGGTGAGTGGATCTCCCCGCGCGTAACTCACCCAGAGTTACGGCCCGTTGGCCGTACTGTCTACAGGACGGCCGCGTACGCTCGCGCGGAGTACGCGCTTCCAGCCTGGTCACGGGCGTGCGAGCGGCGTCACTGTGGCCCCATGCACCCCGAGAACGGAACGACGACCGCCCATCTGTCCACTACCGTACGTATGTTCAGGCGCCGGATCTCCGCCACCCGGCACGGCGCGCGGCTGGCCCGGCTCCTCGCCGTCCGGCGGCTGGCGGAGTGGGGCGTGCCGCGCCACGGCGAGGCGTCGGACACGGCCGCGCTGGTCGTCGCGGAGCTGGCGTCCAACGCGGTGCTGCACGCGCGCGTGCCCGGCCGCGACTTCGAACTGGCCCTGGCCCTGCGGGAGGGGACGCTGCGGATCGCGGTGACGGACGGGCGGGGGGACCGGCGGCTGCCGGCCACCGTGGGCGCGTCGGCGGACGCGGGCGGACGTGCCGAGGCCGAATCGGGGCGGGGGCTGCTGCTGGTGGCAGCGGTGGCCGCGCGCTGGGGCACGGACGAGGGGCCGGTGCCGCGCAAGACGGTGTGGGCCGAGGTACGGGTGGACGGGTAGCCGGATGCCGTCGCGATGGACGTACCGTTGGTGGCGCTTGTGTTCGAAGGGGGCATGTGTGGTGGGATAAGACGATGCGCTCCCCCGCCCGCATGCACCCTCGTCCCCGTAACCCCTATGACGAACTCGCGGCCCTGGCCGATCCCGAGCCCGGCTCGGAGGGCGGACCCGAGCCCGCCGGGCTCACGGTTCTCCCGCTCGACCTCAGCCGTATGTACGCCGAGCCCGAGGACGACGCGTGGTCCCCGCCGGACCACCGCCGCGCCGGGAAGGGCCGGCGCGCGAGGCGCGGCCGTCGGCGCCGCCGCAGTCCCTTCGCCGCGCTCCCGCGCCTCGCCAAGCTGATGTTCGCGCTGGTCGTGTGCGTCGGGTTCCTGGTCCTCGCGGACCGGTGCGCGGCGATGTACGCGGAGAAGAAGGCGCGGCAGGCGCTCCAGGACGAACTCCATCTGGCCGCCGCTCCCGAGGTGGACATCCACGGGTTCCCGTTCCTCACGCAGGTCCTGGACAAGCGGCTGGAACGGGTGGACGTCACCGTGCCGCACGTGGCCGCCGACCGGATATCGCTCGCGAAGGTGCAGGCCAGCGCGCGGAACATCACCCTGACGGGGGATCTGCCGAACGACATCCGCAGTGCGGTCATCGGCGATCTCCACGGTCGGATCACCCTGTCCTTCGACGACATGAACCGGGAACTGGCGGCCTCGCAGCTGAAGTTCAGCCGGGTGAGCGGCGACACGGTGGGCGCGGACGGCCGGCTGACCATCGCCGGGCAGGAGCTGCGCGTACGGGCACGGGCCCAGGTGCGGCTCGTGGGCTCCAGCGGGCTGTCCACGGACGTCGACGGCATGAGCCTCGACATGCCGGGCGTGGCCACGTACCGGCCGGGGCGGAACCGGGGGCTGACGCTGCACCGCGAGGCCGCCGACCTCATCAGCCGGGACACCGCGCGCGTGAAGGCGCTGCTGTCGGTCCCGGCGGTGGTGGAGCGGCTCGGAGTGCCGAAGGAGGACGTGGCGGCGGCGCTGCGCAGCGAGGAGAAGCTGCACGAGCTGACCGGCACGCCCCGGTTCGCCGAACAGCTGACACAGGTCAACCTCGTCGACGTGGTGGCGGACCACCCCTGGCTGCTGTCGAAGATCGGCATCGACCCGAAGCTGGTCACGGGCCTGCTGGCGATGCGGCCGCCGGAGCTCTCCGACCGCCTGTCCTTCTCGTACACGCTGCCGCGCGAGGCGCGGATGCTGCGGGTGCGGGACGTACGGGTGGAGAAGGACGGCGTGGTGGCGACGGTCTCGGGGGTGGAGCTGGCGGTGGGGAAGGGGCGGTAGGCCCCGGGGCTGCCGGGGCGGGGGTCCGGGTTTGGACCCCCGCCGTCGTTCGCGCCTACGCGTCCAGGGTCTCGCGCCACTGGGCGACGGCCCGGGCCGAGACGGGGGCCGCCCAGCCGTCGGGGCGCGACGCGCCGCCGATGTGCACCGCGTCGATCCCGGCGTCCCGCAGGCGCGGCAGGTGGTCGAGGCGGAGGCCGCCGCCGACGAGGATGCGGGGCTCGTAGCCCGGCTCGCCGGACCGGCCCGCCTCCGTGACCAGCGTCTCCAGGCCGTCGTCGACGCCTCCGGCCGCACCCGCCGTCAGATACGTGTCGAGGCCGGGCAGGCCCGCGAGCTCCTTGCGCAGGGCGTCGCGGTCGGCGGCGCGGTCGACGGCCCGGTGGAACGTCCACCGGCATCCGTCCAGCTCCGCCACCAGCGCCCGTACGGCCGTCATGTCCGGGGCGCCGGTCTCGTCGAGGAAGCCGAGCACGAACTCCTCCGCGCCCTCCGCGCGCAGCGCCCGGGCGTCCCGTACGAGCGCGTCCACGTCGCCCGCCGCGAAGCCGTCCGCCGCGCGCAGCATCACGCGCAGCGGGATGTCCACGGCGGCGCGGACCGCCGCGAAGGTCCGCCGGGACGGGGTGAGGCCGTCGGCCGCCATGTCGGTGACCAGCTCCAGCCGGTCCGCGCCACCGGCCTGTGCCGCGACGGCGTCGTCCGCGTCGAGAGCGATCACCTCAAGCAGTGCACGGTTGCTCATCTGACCCCAATTCCTCGGCTGCCTACCCGCTCAACAGGTCTAGTCCAATAACAGCCTACGCGGCGGGGCCCGGGGCCGCATGCGTCAGGGGGCGGCGCGCCGGGGGCTCACTCCACGAACCGCACCTCCGGCCAGCGCCGCGAGGGCCGCTCCAGGAGGCCGGCGTCGTCGCGGCAGCGCAGCCACCGGTCGAAGAAGGCGGCGACGTACGCCTGCTGGGCGGCGACGGAACGTACCGGGTCGATGGTGCCCACGTTCCCGGTGACGAAGGCGTCCGGCAGCCCGAGCCGGCGGGCGATCTGCGGGATCTGCGACTGAAGGTCGGTGAACGAGGCGTGGGCGGTGCCGGTGAGGGTCAGGTCCCGGCGCCAGCCGGTGCTGTGCCGCCACACGGCGCCCCAGGAGGGGAGGGTGTGGTGGTCGTCGCCGTCCATGCCCATGAGGAGCAGGGGGCGGGTGACGCCGTCGGTGCCGACGGAGGACGGGTTCGCCGGGTCGTGGTCGTTCTCGGTGTAACCCATCACGCCGTCCATGTTGAGCGCGGCGCGGAGGCGGCGGTCGTCGTGCAGGGTCTGCGCGGCGGTGAACCCGCCCGCGCTCTGCCCGAACATCCCGACGGCCCCGAGGTCGAGGAGGCGCCCGAGGGGGTCGGGGAGGTGGCGGAGCCGGTCGAGGACGAACCGGGTGTCGGCCACCCGCACGTCCACGACCTTCCTCAGCAGCGCGACGACGTGCTCGGGCCCGGCCTCCTTGGCGCGGGCGTAATCGCGGGGCAGCACGGTCCGTTCGAGCCGGCCCCGGGGGAACTCGACGACCTGGGCGTCGTACGGGTGGTCCAGCATCACCACGACGTACCCGCGCGAGGCGAGCTCGTCGCAGTGGGTGGTGCCCAGGGTGCGGGGGTCGCCGGCGCCGGGCGAGTAGAGGACGACGGGGAAACCGGCGGAGTGGGGGGCGGGGTGGGCGACGGGGGCACGGGTGTGGGCGTGGCTGCGGGTGGCTCCCCAGTCCACGCTTCCCTCGGGCACGTCGAGTCCGCTCATCCGGCCGTACGCGTCGGCGGCGGCGCGGGTCATCTGCGGCGCACGCGCGTACCCGCGCACCCGGCGGGCGGGATACCGCACCCCCACCATCAGCTCCCGGCAGCCCCGCGTACCCCACGGATCCCGCCGCGCCCGGTCGACGAGCCGCAGACTCACGGTGCCGACGGGGTGGGGGCCGGTGGGTGGGGGGAGTTCGGTGTGGATGCGGGGGGTTGCGGTGGCGGTGGCGGCTCCGCTGCCGAGGAGGACGGTGGCGGCGGCGGCGGTCAGGACGATCCGGCGAGAGGGCGCGATCATGCCTCCGACTGTCCCAGGGGCCGACTCCCCTGCCCATCGGGGAGGCCCCCGGGGCGGGGCGGGGGGTAGCCCGAGGGTGCTCACCTGCGCCCCGGTGGTGGGTGACTCGCGCAGTTCCCCGCGCCCCTCAAGGGGCCGGAGATTCGCCTGCGGGTCGGTGGCGGCTTGCTCGCGCAGTTCCCCGCGCCCCTTATCGGGCCCGGACCTCGTCTGCGGGTCGGCTTCGGTCGCTCGCGCCGTTCCCCGCGCCCCTAGGGGGTCGGCCGTAGCCGGAACAGTTGGCTCAGCCACAGGCTTTTAGGGGCGCGGGGAACTGCGCGGCCGGCCACCCACCACCCGCAGACAACAACCGGACCGGCACCCTTCCAGGGGCGCGGGGAACTGCGCGGCCAGCCCACCACCTACCCGTACACGAAAGCCGGACCCGGACACCCCAGGGGCGCGGGGAACTGCGCGGCCAGCCCACCACCAACCCGCACACGAAAGCCGGACCCGGACACCCCAGGGGCGCGGGGAACTGCGCGAGCAGCCCACCACCGGGCCGCAGGCGAACACCGGGCCCGATAAGGGGCGCGGGGAACTGCGCGGCCGGGGTGCCGCCTCCCGCAGGCGGAAACGGGGCCCGGGGCGTCGTTAGGCTCGGGGGATGGTCGATCTCGTTGCCCGTTGGGCCGACACCCTCAGCGCCGCCCGCCAAGGCCCCACCCCCGACCCCACCCCCTACGCCACCAACCTCCTCACCCGCTGGAGCGAACCCCACCGCAAGTACCACACCGTCGCCCACCTCACCGCCGTACTGCGCCACATCGACACCCTCGCCGACCACGCCGCCGCCCCCGAACTCGTCCGCCTCGCCGCGTGGTTCCACGACGCCGTCTACCGGCCGGACCGCTCCGAGAACGAGGAGCGCAGCGCCGCCCTGGCCGAACGGGCGCTGCCCGAGGCCGGGTTGGGAGCCGAGGACACCGCCGAGGTCGCCCGGCTGGTACGCCTGACCGTCACCCACGACCCCGCCGAGGGCGACACCAACGGCGAGGTCCTGTGCGACGCGGACCTCGCGGTTCTGGCGGGCGGCCCGGAGGAGTACGCCGCGTACGCCGCCGCCGTCCGCGAGGAGTACGCCTTCGTCCCCGACGACGCCTTCCGCACCGGCCGCGCCCAGGTCCTGCGTCAGCTCCTCGCCCTGCCGAGGCTCTTCCGTACCCCGTACGGCGCCCACGAGTGGGAGACCCGCGCCCGCGAGAACCTGGCGACGGAGCTGGAGCTGCTGAGCTGCTGAGCTGCGGCCCCGGGCGCCACGGCCGTCACCCCGGCTACGGCGCCGGCCGCCCCTTGGGCCGTCGCAGCCCCGCCCCCGTCAGCCGCCGCACCAGCTCCTTGGAGCCGACCTCCACCGCCCCCGCCCGCACCGCGTCCGCGTACCGCGACTCCGGTACGTCGTAGTGGTCGCCGTCGAAGGCGCGCGGCGGGCAGCCGACGGCGGCGGCGAACGCGTGCAGTTCCTCGTACGACACATCGCTGACCAGGTGCGACCACAGACGGCCGTGGCCCGGCCAGGTCGGCGGGTCGATGTAGAGCGTCATGCGAGCGGGCCCGCGCCCAGGCCGCCGACCGGGGCCACCGTCACCCCCGCCTTGCCGCACACCCAGTGCGGGTCGGGCCCGAGCTCGGGCTCCACGTCGAGGGCGTGCGGGTCCCCGGCGTGGCAGACGGGGCAGATGGGCCAGCGGCCGTACTTCTCCAGGAGCGCGTCCTGCACGTCCTGCGCGACCAGCCCGGCGACGTACGACGCCCCGTCCGGCCACTGCTCCACCCACCAGCGGCGGTGCGTCACCGCGTCCTCGACCAGCGAGACGACATCGGCCTGGGCCACGTCGCGCGCGGCCAGGTCCGCCAGCACCAGGGCGCGGGCGGCGTGCAGGTACTGCTCCAGGGGGTCGACGTCGTCCATGGAGCCATTGTCACCCCATCCACCACTTCCGCCCGTCCCGGGCCGAGGGGTTGACCCCGCCCCACCTGCGAAAATATCTTTCAAGCGTGAACCACGACGTGAAGGAAACTTTCACCGGCGACGCGGCTCCCCCGGCCCCCGCCGCCCTCGCGGCCAAGGTGCGCACCCTGGCACCGTCGATGACCCGCTCGATGCAGCGCGTCGCCGAGGCCGTCGCCGGGGACCCGGCCGGGTGCGCCGCCCTCACCGTCACCGGCCTCGCCGAGCTCACCGGCACCAGCGAGGCCACCGTGGTCCGCACGGCCCGCCTCCTCGGCTACCCCGGCTACCGCGATCTGCGCCTCGCGCTCGCCGGGCTCGCCGCCCAGCAGCAGTCGGGGCGCGCCCCGGCCGTCACCGCCGACATCGCCGTCGACGACCCCCTCGCCGACGTGGTCGCCAAGCTCGCCCACGACGAGCAGCAGACCCTCGCCGACACCGCCGCCGCCCTCGACACCGTCCAGCTCGGCGCGGCCGTCGCCGCCCTCGCACAGGCCCGCCGCATCGACGTGTACGGCGTCGGCGCCTCCTCCCTCGTCGGCCAGGACCTCGCCCAGAAGCTGCTCAGGATCGGCCTCGTCGCGCACGCCCACACCGACCCGCACCTCGCCGTCACCAACGCCGTGCAACTGCGCGCGGGGGACGCGGCCGTGGCGATCACCCACTCCGGCTCGACCGGCGACGTCATCGAGCCGCTGCGCGTCGCCTTCGAGCGGGGCGCCACCACCATCGCCCTCACCGGCCGCCCCGACGGCCCCGTAGCCCAGTACGCCGACCACATACTGACCACCTCCACCGCCCGCGAGAGCGAGCTGCGCCC
Source organism: Streptomyces sp. NPDC005878 (assembly GCF_040629815.1). NCBI lineage: Bacteria > Bacillati > Actinomycetota > Actinomycetes > Kitasatosporales > Streptomycetaceae > Streptomyces > Streptomyces sp. NPDC005878. The sequence goes on along the minus strand of NZ_JBEXWK010000005.1, from coordinate 315,510 downwards.
GGCCGCCATGTCCTCGCGCACCAGCCAGCTCCTCGTCGTGGACTGCCTGTTCATCGGTGTCGCCCAGCGCACGTACGAGACGGCCGCCCCCGCGCTCGCCGCCTCCTACGAGGCGCTCGCCCACCGTCACAGCCCGCGCACCCGCTGACCCCGGATGCCCCCGCCCACGTCACGAGAGAGCAGCGCCATGACTTCCACGTACGGGGAACTCCGCGCCCAGCTGGCCACCCTGACCACCGAGGCGTTCCGCCCCGAGCTCGCCGACATCGACCGGCTGCCGACCGCCGAGATCGCCCGGATCATGAACGGGGAGGACGCCACGGTCCCGGCCGCCGTCGCCGCCCAGCTCCCGCGCATCGCCGCCGCCATCGACGCGACCGCCGAGCGGATGGGCCGGGGCGGGCGGCTCGTCTACGCGGGTGCGGGCACCGCCGGGCGGCTCGGGGTGCTGGACGCCAGCGAGTGCCCGCCGACCTTCAACACCGACCCCTCCCAGGTGGTCGGGCTGATCGCGGGCGGCCCGGCGGCCCTCGCCTCCTCCGTCGAGGGCGCCGAGGACTCCCGGGAACTGGCGGCGGCCGATCTGGACGGGCTCGCCCTGACCGCGCTGGACACGGTGGTGGGGGTCTCCGCCTCCGGCCGCACCCCGTACGCGGTGGGAGCCGTCGAGCACGCCCGGGCGCGTGGGGCGCTGACCGTCGGCCTGGCCTGCAACGCCGGTTCGGCGCTCGCCGCCGCCGCCGAGCACGGCATCGAGGTGGTGGTCGGCCCGGAGCTGCTGACCGGCTCGACCCGGCTCAAGTCCGGCACCGCCCAGAAGCTCGTCCTCAACATGATCTCGACGATCACGATGATCCGGCTCGGCAAGACGTACGGGAACCTGATGGTCGATGTCCGCGCCTCCAACGAGAAGCTGCGCGCCCGCTCCCGCCGGATCGTGGCACTGGCCACGGACGCGGACGAGGAAGCCGTCGAGACGGCCCTGACCGCCGCCGGCGGCGAGGTGAAGACGGCGATCCTGATGCTGCTCGCGGATCTGGACGCGGCGGCGGCGGCCCGGCGGCTGGCCGAGGCCCGGGGCCGGCTGCGCGCCGCCCTGCCGTAGCCGCCCGCCGGGGTACGTGAACGCCCGCCGGGGTCCGTGAACGCCGAAGGGCGGCACCCCCGTGGGGTGCCGCCCTCCGTACGTAACCGGGCTTGCCGATCCTGCGACGAGGATCAGAAGTCCATGTCACCGCCCGGCATGCCGCCCGGAGCGCCGCCCGCGGCGGCCTTCTCCGGCTTGTCGGCGATGACGGCCTCGGTGGTGAGGAACAGCGCGGCGATCGACGCGGCGTTCTGCAGCGCGGAGCGCGTGACCTTCGCCGGGTCGATGATGCCCTCGGCGATCATGTCCACGTACTCACCGGTCGCGGCGTTCAGACCGTGGCCGACGGGCAGGTTGCGGACCTTCTCGACGATGACGCCACCCTCGAGACCACCGTTGACGGCGATCTGCTTCAGCGGGGCCTCCAGGGCGAGCTTCACGGCGTTGGCGCCGGTCAGCTCGTCACCCGACAGGTCCAGCTTCTCGAAGACCGAGGAGGCCTGGATCAGGGCCACGCCACCGCCGGCGACGATGCCCTCCTCGACGGCCGCCTTGGCGTTGCGCACGGCGTCCTCGATGCGGTGCTTGCGCTCCTTGAGCTCCACCTCGGTGGCGGCGCCGGCCTTGATGACGGCCACGCCGCCGGCCAGCTTCGCCAGACGCTCCTGGAGCTTCTCGCGGTCGTAGTCCGAGTCCGAGTTCTCGATCTCGGCGCGGATCTGGTTCACGCGACCGGCGACCTGCTCGCTGTCACCGGCACCGTCGACGATGGTGGTCTCGTCCTTGGTGATGACGACCTTGCGGGCGCGGCCGAGCAGGTCGAGACCCGCGTTCTCCAGCTTGAGGCCGACCTCCTCGGAGATGACCGTGCCGCCGGTGAGGATGGCGATGTCGTTCAGCATGGCCTTGCGGCGGTCGCCGAAGCCCGGGGCCTTGACGGCGACGGACTTGAAGGTGCCGCGGATCTTGTTCACGACCAGGGTCGACAGGGCCTCGCCCTCGACGTCCTCGGCGATGATCAGGAGCGGCTTGCCCGACTGCATGACCTTCTCGAGGAGCGGCAGCAGGTCCTTGACCGAGCCGATCTTCGAGTTGACGATCAGGATGTACGGGTCGTCGAGCGCGGCCTCCATGCGCTCCATGTCGGTCGCGAAGTACGCCGAGATGTAGCCCTTGTCGAAGCGCATGCCCTCGGTGAGCTCGAGCTCCAGACCGAAGGTCTGGGACTCCTCGACCGTGATGACGCCTTCCTTGCCGACCTTGTCCATCGCCTCGGCGATGAGCTCGCCGATCTGGGTGTCGGCGGCGGAGATGGAGGCCGTCGAAGCGATCTGCTCCTTGGTCTCGACATCCTTGGCCTGCTCCAGGAGCGCACCGGAGACGGCCTCGACGGCCTTCTCGATGCCGCGCTTCAGGGCCATCGGGTTGGCACCCGCGGCCACGTTGCGCAGACCCTCGCGCACGAGCGCCTGGGCGAGGACGGTCGCGGTGGTCGTACCGTCACCGGCGACGTCGTCCGTCTTCTTGGCGACTTCCTTGACCAGCTCGGCGCCGATCTTCTCGTACGGGTCCTCGAGCTCGATCTCCTTGGCGATGGAAACACCATCGTTGGTGATCGTGGGGGCGCCCCACTTCTTCTCGAGGACGACGTTGCGGCCCTTGGGGCCAAGGGTGACCTTGACGGCGTCGGCGAGCTGGTTCATCCCGCGCTCGAGACCGCGCCGTGCCTCCTCGTCGAACGCGATGATCTTGGCCATGTGAAGTGGTCCTCCCGGACAGGGGTGGCGTTCTTCGTGGACCGCGCCGGTGCCCGCGACGGACGGCTCGCGACCCTTGTGGTTCCTTGCCCCACCCGGTCCGCGGGCCTCACTGACCCGATCCAAGTTCTGTCACTCTCACTCGGAGAGTGCTAACGCCAATGATTAGCACTCGACCCCGGAGAGTGCAAGGCCGTCCCACCGCCACGGCCCGGTCCCGGACACCCGCCCGCCGGGGTCCGGGCCACCGAGGCGGGCCCGGACACACACGTGGGGCCCGCATCCATTTACAGAGGATGCGGGCCCCACGGGCCTGTATGCGTCGGTGGCCGATCGCGCCGAGATCAGACGGCGAGCTTGACCATGTCCGCCTGCGGACCCTTCTGGCCCTGCGAGATCTCGAACTCGACTCGCTGACCTTCTTCAAGGGTGCGGTACCCGTCCATCTGGATCGCGCTGTAGTGGACGAAAACATCCGCACCACCGTCGACCGCGATGAAGCCGTACCCCTTCTCCGCGTTGAACCACTTGACGGTGCCCTGAGCCATGCCTAACTCCCCTATTACTGGCCCTTGCACGGGACCACACTTCGCGGACCCGGGTCAGATCTCCACCCTCCGACAGGAGAGGGTGTGCGCCGGAACGCGTCGACCGCGGCTGAATGTATCTGCCCAACTGCCCTCTGCAACAGGTCAGTCGGACGAGAATTCCGGGCGGGGGCCAGGAGCGGAATGCCGCCTATTCCAGCATTACGGGGCAAGTCGGGCCGGGCAAAGCGCACTTAAGGAGCAATATGCTCGAACACTTTGACTGCATCTCGACGCCGGTTCGTCGCGTTCTCATATGCACGTGGCATGCGCAACGAAGGGGACTTCCCCACTGTACCGCGCTCAACCACACTGAATTGCCCCCTCCGCTTAGCTTGCGGAGGGGGCAATTCAGGTAACGCGGAGTAGCTCAGCAGCCGCCCGCGACGGCCGGAATGATCGAGACCCCGGCGCCGTCCGGCGTGGCCGTCTCCAGGCCCTGCTCGAAGCGGACGTCGTCGTCGTTGACGTACACGTTGACGAACCGGCGCAGCTTGCCCTGGTCGTCCAGGACCCGGGCGGCGATCCCCGTGTGGTTCTTCTCCAGGTCGGCGATGACCTCGGCGAGGGTGGCACCCTCGGCCGCGACCTCGGCCTGTCCGCCGGTGTACGTGCGGAGGATGGTGGGGATGCGGACGTTGACGCTCATGGGGCTTCCTGCCTTCCGTCTGGGAGCTGGTGGGTCAGCCGGCCAGGCCGGCGTCGCGGAACGCGTCCAGGCTCGGGCGGATGGTCGCGGTCGGTCCGGTGGTCGGCGCCACCGCGTCCAGGGTCTTGAGGCCGTCACCCGTGTTGAGGACGACAGTAGTCAGGGCCGGGTCGAGAAGCCCCTCCTCGATGAGCTTGCGGGTGACACCGACCGTCACGCCGCCCGCCGTCTCGGCGAAGATGCCCTCGGTCCGGGCCAGCAGCTTGATCGCGTCCACGATCTGCCCGTCGTTCACGTCCTCCACCGCGCCGCCGGTGCGCCGGGCGATGTCCAGGACGTACGGGCCGTCCGCCGGGTTGCCGATGGCGAGGGACTTGGCGATGGTGTCCGGCTTCTGCGGGCGGACCACGTCGTGGCCCGCCTTGAAGGCGGTCGACACCGGCGAGCAGCCCTCGGCCTGGGCGCCGAAGATCTTGTACGGCCGGTCCTCGACGAGCCCCAGCTTCACCAGCTCCTGGAGCCCCTTGTCGATCTTCGTGAGCTGGGAGCCGGAGGCGATCGGGACGACGAGCTGGTCGGGCAGCCGCCAGCCGAGCTGCTCGCAGATCTCGTACGCCAGCGTCTTGGAGCCCTCGCCGTAGTACGGGCGCAGGTTCACGTTGACGAAGCCCCAGCCCTCGCCGAGCGGGTCGCCGATGAGCTCCGAGCAGAAGCGGTTGACGTCGTCGTAGTTGCCCTCGATGCCGACCAGCTCGCCGCCGTACACCGCGGCCATGACGACCTTGCCCTGCTCCAGGTCGTGCGGGATGAAGACGCAGGAGCGCAGGCCGGCCCGGGCGGCGGCGGCGCCGACCGCGCCCGCGAGGTTGCCGGTGGAGGAGCAGGAGAGCGTGGTGAAGCCGAAGGCGCGGGCGGCCTCGACGGCGATGGCGACGACGCGGTCCTTGAAGGAGTGCGTCGGGTTGCCGGAGTCGTCCTTGACGTAGAGACCGCCGGTGACGCCCAGCTCACGGGCGAGATTGTCAGCCTTGACGAGCTTGGTGAATCCCGGATTCAGGTTGGGCTTTTCAGCCACATTGGCCGGAACGGGCAGCAGGGGCGCATAGCGCCAGATGTTGTCCGGGCCCGCTTCGATCCGCTTGCGGAGCGCCTCGGGATCACCTGTCGGAAGGTCGTACGCGACTTCGAGCGGCCCGAAACACAGGGCGCAGGCGAAGATGGGGCCGAGATCGAACCGCTCTCCGCATTCCCGGCAGGAAAGCGCGACGGCGGGACCGAGATCCACGGAGGTGGCGGCGTCTGCGGTGGTGGCGTCCGCGGTGGCGACAGGGGTGGCAGCTACGTCGGCGGTGTGCACAGCCATGATGGCGAGGCCCTTTCTCCTCATCTTCCCCATGGCGCATTTCGCCATGAGACGGAATTGGCACCTTCCCCACCGTGACCTCGCGGTCGGCAGGAGGGTTGCCGGGACTTCAACGGGCCGTTCCCTCAGTCCCTCTGGATGAGCGCTGTGGCACCGGGTCCAGGACCCGGGCGTTTGTCCGCGCGACGACCCCGACATGCGAGCGCCGTCCGCGTTGTTCAAGACTGTAACCGAAGGCCCGGACGGTTGAGATAGTCGTCCGAACCGCGAGATGGATCACAGGCGGCACCCGCGCCGTCCCGCGCACCGTCACTCACAGAGGGGTCACCGATCGTGCTGGAAGAGGTGGAACGCTGGCTGAGCAGGCGTTCCTGGTCGGCGGCCGACCGCCCGCTGGACGCGATCACGGCGGCCAAGCGCCGCACCGGCACCACGGTCAGCGTGGTCCTGCCCGCGCTGGACGAGGAGGCCACCGTCGGGCAGATCGTCACCGCGATCCGCCGCGAGCTGATGACCGCCGCCGTGCCGCTCGTCGACGAGCTGGTCGTGGTCGACTCCGGCTCCACCGACCGCACGGCCGAGGTCGCGACCGCCGCGGGCGCCCGCGTGGTCCACCGGGACGCGATCCTGCCCCGGATACCGGCGCTGCCCGGCAAGGGCGAGGTCCTGTGGCGCTCCCTGCTGGTCACCACGGGTGACATCGTCTGCTTCATCGACGCGGACCTGAAGGACTTCGACCCCGGCTTCGTCTCCGGGATCGTCGGCCCGCTCCTGACCGACCCGGACGTGCACCTCGTCAAGGCGATGTACGACCGCCCGTTCGGAGACTCCCCAGGTCAGGGTGGTCGCGTCACCGAACTGGTGGCCCGGCCGCTGCTCAATCTGCACTGGCCGCAGCTGGCCGGGTTCGTCCAGCCGCTGGGCGGCGAGTACGCGGCCCGGCGCTCCCTGCTGGAGCGGCTGCCCTTCCCCGTCGGTTACGGAGTGGAGCTGGGGCTGCTCGTCGACGCGCTGCACACCGTGGGTCTCGACGCGCTGGCCCAGGTCGACGTGGGCGTGCGCAGACACCGCCACCAGGACGGGCAGGCGCTCGGCCGGATGGCCGCGGCGATCTACCGCACGGCCCAACTGCGCCTGTCCCGGGCCCACTTGGTCCGTCCGTCGCTGACGCAGTTCGAACGGGCCGAGGAGGGCTTCGTCCCGCGCACCTACGCGGTGGACACCGAGGAACGCCCGCCGATGCGCGAGATCTCGGAGTACGCGGTGCACCGCGCGGCGTGAGCGGGCGCGGTCGCCGGGGGGTCCGTGACGCGGTTCGCACGTTTGAGGCATTCCGCTTCGGGCTAGGTTCGTCTCCATGGTCCCCGCGCGTGCTGCCCAGATCCTCGTCGCGTCCAACCGCGGCCCGGTCTCGTACACCCTCGACCCCGACGGAACACTCACACCCCGCCGCGGCGGCGGCGGCCTGGTCTCGGGCCTCTCCGCCATCGGCGCCGAGGCGGACACCCTGTGGGTGTGCTCCGCGCTCGGCGACGGCGACCGGGAGGCGGTGCGGCGCGGGGTGGGCGAGCCGGGCGTGCGGATGCTGGACATCGACGCGGCCGTCCACACCGACGCCTACAACGGCATCGCCAACTCGGTGCTGTGGTTCGTCCACCACATGCTCTACCAGACACCGCTGGAGCCCGCCTTCGACGCGGAGTTCCGGCGCCAGTGGGGTGCGTACGAGGCGTACAACCGGGCCTTCGCCCAGGCGCTGGCGGACGAGGCGGCGGACGGGGCGGCCGTGATCGTCCAGGACTACCACCTGGCGCTGGTCCCCGGCATGCTCCGCGAACTCCGCCCCGACCTGCGCATCGGCCACTTCTCCCACACCCCGTGGGCGCCCCCCGAGTACTTCCGGATGCTCCCCGACGACGTGGCCGCGCAGCTCCTGAAGGGGATGCTCGGCGCGGACCGGCTCGGCTTCCTCACCCACCGCTGGGCGGACGCGTTCACCCGCTGCTGCGAGGACGTCGTCGGCGGTACGGGCACCACCCGGATCGGGGTGCACGGACTCGGCGCGGACGCGGAGTTCCTGCGGCGCCGCGCGCACGAGAGCGACGTCGAGGAGCGGATGGCGGCGCTGCGCGAGGAGATCGGCGCGGGCCGCCGCGCGATCGTGCGGGTCGACCGCACGGAGCTGTCGAAGAACATCGTGCGCGGCATGCTGGCGTACCGGCAGCTCCTCGACGAGCGCCCCGAGTGGCGCGAGCGGGTGGTGCACGTCGCCTTCGCCTATCCGTCGCGCCAGGACCTGGCGGTGTACCGGGAGTACACCGAGGAGGTGTCCCGGGTGGCCGCCGCCATCAACTCCGCGTACGGGACGGACGACTGGACCCCGGTCGTCCTCCACGTGAAGGACGACTTCGCCCGCTCGCTGGCGGCGTACCGGCTCGCCGACGTGGCGCTGGTCAACCCGATCCGGGACGGCATGAACCTGGTCGCCAAGGAGGTCCCGGTGGTCTCGGACTCCGGGTGCGCGCTGGTGCTGTCGCGGGAGGCGGGGGCGTACGAGGAGCTGGGCGAGGACGCGGTGGTGGTGAACCCGTACGACGTGTCGGGCACGGCGGCCGCGCTGCACGAGGCGCTGTCCATGGGACCGGAGGAACGGACCGCCCGCACGAAGCGGCTGGCCGCCGCGGCGACCGCGTTGCCGCCGCAGCGGTGGTTCTTGGAGCAGCTGGAGGAGCTGCGGCCGTCCGGGCGCTGAGGTAACGGGGGCGTTTGCTTCGTCCGCGGACCGTGCTGGGTTGCTCGCGCAGTTCCCCGCGCCCCTAACTGCCTAGGGGCGCGGGCCTGTGCTGACGTGCGGCTCCGCCGCGTGGGCTCGGCCGGCCTCGTCCACGGTCCGCAGACGGCCGATCTCCGCCGGAGGTTTTCGGGAAGGGGTGGTTGGGGCTCCTACAGGCACTCACCCAGCGCCGAGAGGAACTCCACCACCGACGCCGGCCCCGGCACCCGCACATCCGCCCGCTCCGCGAGCTCCGGCACCTCCCCCGCCCCACTGCACACCAGCAGCCCCGGAACCCCGTCCGAGCGCAGCTTCTCGACCGCCCCGAAGGCGGGCAGGTCACCGAGGTCGTCCCCCGCGTACACCACGGACCCCGCGCCCACCTCGCGCAGGTACTCCGCCAGCGCCACCCCCTTGTCCATCCCCGGGGGCCGCAGCTCCAGGACCAGCCGGCCGGGCTCCAGGATCAGGCCGTGCCGGGCGGCGAGGTCGGCGAGCGGGTCGTGCAGGGCGGCGTACGCGGCCTGGGGGTCCGAGGCGCGGCGGGTGTGGACCGCGACCGCCTGCCCCTTCTCCTCGATCCAGGTGCCCCGCCAGGCCCCGTGCGCGTCCAGGACGCCCGGCAGCTCGGCCCGGGCGGCGGTGACGCCGGGGTGCGGCGCGGGCGCGTGGACCGTCCCGGTCACCGCGTCCCAGCGCTCGGCCCCGTAGTGGCCCAGCACCACCAGGTGCTCCAGACCGGGGACGCCCGCGAAGCCGCCGTACCGTACGGCCACTCCCGCGGGCCGGCCGGTGATCACGGCGACCGAGGCGACCTTCGGGGCGAGCGCCGCGAGCGCGGGCACCGCGCCGGGGTGCGCCCGGGCCTGTTCGGGGTCGGCGACGATCTCGGCGAGCGTGCCGTCGAAGTCGAGTGCGATCACGGCCCGCTCGGGCGCGGCCAGGATCGCGGCCAGCGCCTCGCGCCCGGCGGACGTGGCAGGGGTCGGCAAAGGATGCGTGTGGCTGCCCATGCCACGACCCTAACGGCGCGGCCCGGATCACAGCCATGCCGGGGTGGGGGAAAGCGCCGGTCAGCCCCGGCGAGGGGCGGGTCGACCCCGGCGAGGGCTCGGCCGGACCCGCCGAAATCCCCGTCCGCCCCGCCGCGAGCCCGGTCAGCCCCGGCGCTCGCGCTGGGCCTCGCGGACCCGGCGCAGCCGGTTCACCGTGACCGGGTCGTGGGCGAGCGCCCGCTCGTCGTCGAGCAGGGCGTTGAGGAGCTGGTAGTAGTGCGTCGGCGAGATCCCCAGCCGCTCGCGCACGGCCCGCTCCTTGGCGCCGGGCCCGGCCCAGGAACGCCGCTCGATGGCCAGCACGGCCCGAGCGCGCTCACTGAGGTCGTCGTCGGTCATACAAGCCAACGTATCGCGGCCGGACCGCCCCTCGCGGCGCCCGGACCTACTCCGCGTTCTCGGCCTCCGTGGCGACCTTGGCGATGCCCTCCAGCACCGACCGGGGATCCCCCTCCGGGGACACCGCCCCGCCGATCCGCTTCTTGATCGTCTCGCTGACCTTCGGCCAGGAGGTCTTGCCGACCGGCGGCAGCTCGGAGGTGGGCAGCGCGGCCAGGAACTCGTTCAGCTCCGGGTGCTTGCCGTCGTTCTGCATGGTCTGCGACGCCGTACGGGTCGCGGGCAGCAGGTCGTACTTGTCGGCGAAGGCCAGCACGTTCTGGTCGTTGAACGCGAAGTCGAGGAACTTGCCGATCTCCTCGCGATGGCCGTTCTGCTTGAAGCCCATGATCCAGTCGGCCACGCCCATCGAGGCCTTGGCCTTGCCCTCCACGCCCGGCAGTTCGACCTTGCCGAACTTCACGCCCTTCTTCCTGGCCTGCTCCATGAGCGAGGGGTGGCCGTTGAGCATGCCGACCTCGCCCTTGGCGAACGCGTCGAAGGCCGCCTGCCGGTTGAGCTTCGCCGGGGCGACGGGCCCGGTGAGACCCTCCTCCACCAGGTTCTTCTTCAGCCAGTTGAAGGTCCTGATGTTCTCGGGCGAGTCGATGTCGTAGCCGGAGATCTGGTTGACGTAACCGCCACCGCCGCTCAGCATCCACATCATCGTCTCGGCCTGGGCCTCCTCGCTGCCCAGCGGCAGCGCGAACGGGGTCTTCACCCCCTTGGCCTTCAGCGCCTTCGCGTCGGACGCCAGCTGTGCCCAGGTCTGCGGCGGCTTGATGTGCGCCTTGTCGAAGAGCGTCTGGTTGTAGAAGAGCAGCCGCGTGGAGGCGACGAAGGGGATGCCGTACTGGACGCGCTTCATCTCGCCCGCGTCCGCCAGCGGCGCCAGGAAGTTCGCCTGGACGGGGATGGAGAGCAGCTGGTCGACGGAGTAGAGCTTGCCGCCGGCGGCGTAGTCGGAGTACGCGCCGATCTGCGCGATGTCGGGGGCCTTGCCCGCCTTCACCATCTCGGCGACCTTGGCGTCGACGACGTCCCACGACAGGACGGAGACCTCGACCTTGATGCGGGGGTTGTTCTTCTCGAACGCGCCGACGACGTCGTGCCAGTACGCCTTGGTGCTGTTGCCGCCCGCGATGTCGTAGTCGGCGGCGACCAGCTTGAGGGTGACACCGCCGGAGCCGCTGTCGCTGCCGCAGCCGGTGAGGCCCGCCGCCGCCATGCCGAGTGCGGCCACCGCCGCCGTCAGACCGAAGAAGCGCCGCTGCACGTGCTCTGTCCCACCCTCGTTGTTCGCCAGTCGGTCCCCCGTGAACGTCCTGTTCGCAACGTCCTGTCTACATGAGCTGCGATCTTCCCTCGTAGCCGGGGCTGAGGTCTACACCAGTTGGATATCACTTCCGCAACTTCTCCCCCTGATGCCCCACTCGTACGGCCGTATTCCGGGCGGCACTTGGGAAAACGCTTACCCCGCCACGCGGTGAGTGGACTAGACCTTTCATGGGTGAACGCGCGAGACTGTCCCCGTGAGACACGTCATCGCCCTGGATGTGGGCGGCACCGGGATGAAAGCCGCCCTCATCGGGGCGGACGGCGGCCTGCTGTACGAGGCGCGCAGGCCCACCGGCCGCGAGCGCGGCCCCGAGGCCGTCGTGGCGGGCATCCTCGACTTCGCCGCCGAGCTGCGCTCGTACGGCGAGGAGCACCTGGGCGAGAGCGCCCGGGCGGCCGGCGTCGCGGTGCCCGGCATCGTCGACGCCGAGAACGGCGTCGCCGTCTACGCCGCCAACCTCGGCTGGCGCGACGTCCCCATGCGGGCGCTGCTGAGCGAGCGGCTCGACGGCCTGCCCGTCGCCCTCGGCCACGACGTGCGCACCGGCGGCCTCGCCGAGGGCCGCATCGGCGCGGGCAGAGGCGCCGACCGCTTCCTCTTCGTCCCGCTCGGCACCGGCATCGCCGGGGCCATCGGCATCGACGGCCGCATCGAGCCCGGCGCCCACGGCTACGCCGGCGAGATCGGCCACATCGTGGTGCGCCCCGGCGGCATCCCCTGCGGCTGCGGCCAGCGCGGCTGCCTGGAGCGCCTCGCCTCCGCCTCCGCCGTCACCCAGGCGTGGGCCGAGGCCAGCGGCGACCCGGACGCGGACGCCGCCGACTGCGCCAAGGCCGTCGCCTCCGGCGACCCGGCGGCGGTGGCCGTCTGGCACGAGGCCGTCGCCGCCCTCGCGGACGGCCTCGTCACCGCGCTCACCCTGCTCGACCCGCGCACCCTGATCATCGGTGGCGGACTCGCCGAAGCCGGGGAAACCTTGTTCGTACCGCTGCGGGCGGCCGTCGAGGAGCGCGTCACGTTCCAGAGGATGCCCGCGATCGTCCCGGCGGCCCTCGGCGACACGGCGGGCTGCCTGGGCGCGGGCCTGCTCGCCTGGGACCTGCTCGCCGCCACCGGCACCGCGCCCGCCACCGGCACCGCACCCGGCACCGGGACCCCTCCCGGCGCCCCCCACTCCACGGAGGTAACCGCCTGATGGCCGCAGTCAAGGTCCTCTCCGGCGCCCGCGTCGTGCTGCCGACCGGTGTCGTCGAGAACGGACGCGTGATCGTCGAGGGCGCGCGGATCGCGGGAAGCGCGCCCGGGAGCGCCGAGCGCGTCGACCTCAGCGGCCACTGGGTCGTCCCCGGCTTCGTCGACATGCACGTCCACGGCGGCGGCGGCGCCTCCTTCACCAACGGCACGGTCGAGGACGTCCTGAAGGGCATCCACACCCACCGCCTGCACGGCACCACCACGATGGTCGCCTCCACCGTCACCGGCGAGATGGACTTCCTGGCCCAGCGCGCCGGGCTGCTCTCCGAACTGGTCGAGCAGGGCGACCTCGCGGGCATCCACTTCGAGGGCCCCTTCATCTCGCCGTGCCGCAAGGGCGCCCACAGCGAGGACCTGCTGCGCCACCCCGACCCGGCCGAGGTCCGCAAGCTGATGGACGCGGCCCGGGGTACCGCCAGGATGTTCACCCTCGCCACCGAGCTGCCCGGCGGCCTGGACTCCGTACGGCTGCTCGCCGAGCACGGGGTGATCGCCGCCATCGGCCACACCGACGCCACCTACGAGCAGACCGTCGAGGCGATCGACGCGGGCGCCACCGTCGCCACCCACCTCTACAACGCGATGCCCGCGCTCGGCCACCGCGCGCCCGGCCCGATCGCCGCCCTCCTGGAGGACGAGCGGATCACCGTCGAGCTGATCAACGACGGCACGCACCTGCACCCCGCCTCGCTCGAACTGGCCTTCCACCACAAGGGTGCCGACCGGGTCGCCTTCATCACCGACGCCATGGACGCGGCCGGGTTCGGCGACGGGCTCTACCACCTCGGGCCGCTGGAGGTCGAGGTCAGGGAGGGCGTCGCCCGGCTCGTCGAGGGCGGCTCCATCGCGGGCTCCACCCTCACCCTGGACCGCGCCTTCCGGCGCGCGGTGGGCGTCGACGGCCTCTCGGTGGAGGACGCGGTCCGCGCGCTCTGCGCCAACCCGGCGCGGCTGCTCGGGGTGTACGACAGGGTCGGCTCGCTGGAGCCGGGCAAGGACGCGGACCTGGTGGTCCTGGACGAGGCGTTCACGCTGAAGGGCGTGATGCGCCGGGGCGAGTGGATCGTGGCGCCCCCGCTGGGCTGAGCCGCTCCGGACACGGGGCGGTGGCCGGACCGGGGCCCGTGGGATCCGGGCCGGGCTCCGGGCACGGCGGTGGCCGGAACCGGGCCCGTGGGGTCTGGGCCGGCCCCCGTCCGTTTGGCATGATCACCCCGTGATCCTGACCGTCACGCCGAACACGGCACTCGACCTGACCTACCGGGTCCCCGAGCTCGTCCCGCACACCGCCCACCGGGTGGAGGAGGTGACCGAGCGCCCCGGCGGCAAGGGCCTCAACGTGGCCCGGGTCCTGGCCGCGCTCGGCCACGAATGCGTCGTCACGGGCTTCGCGGGCGGTCGCACCGGCGCGGTCCTGCGCGAGCTGCTCGCCCCGCTCGCGCCCGTCGACGCGCTGGTCCCCATCGCCGGGACCACCCGCCGCACGATCGCGGTCGTGGACGCGGCCACCGGCGACACCACGCAGCTCAACGAGCCGGGACCGCAGGTCACGGCCGAGGAGTGGGAGGCGTTCCTGGCGACGTACGAGCCGCTGCTGCGGGAGGCGGACGCGGTGGCCCTCTGCGGCAGCCTGCCGCCCGGCGTCCCCGTCGGCGCCTACGCCGACCTGGTCCGCCGGGCCCGCGCGGCGGGCGTCCCCGTCCTGCTGGACACCAGCGGAGAACCCCTGCGGCGCGGCCTCGCCGCCCGCCCCGACCTGATCAAGCCCAACGCGGACGAACTGGCCCGGGTCACCGGCTCCCGCGAGCCCCTGCGCGCGGCCCGCGACGCCCGCCGCCGGGGCGCGCACAGCGTGGTCGCCTCCCTGGGCCCCGAGGGCCTGGTGGCGGTCACCCCCGAGGGCACGTGGCAGGCGGCCCCGCCGTCCCCGGTCCGGGGCAACCCCACGGGCGCGGGCGACTCGGCGGTGGCGGCCCTGCTGTCGTCCCTGGTGGAGGGCCTGCCGTGGCCGGACCGCCTGGCGAGGGCGGTGGCCCTGTCGACGGCGACGGTACTGGCGCCGGTGGCGGGGGAGTACGACGCCGGGGCGTACGAGGACCTGCTCCCCGAGGTACGCGTGAGCGCCCTGCCGGACTGAGCGGGCCGCCCGCGTGCCTCAGTGGCTGGTCGCGCCACGCCATGCGGTCCGCGCCGAACAGACCTGCCGACTGCTACCGCTTCCCGTGCTGCGGGCTACCGCTTCTAGTACTGCTTCTTGGTCTTGCTGATCTCGACCCAGTCGAACACCGCGTCGCACTGGTTCCCCTGCTCACAGGAGAACTTGATGGTGTTCTGGCCCTTCTTGAGCGTGACCTGGGTCCAGGTGTACTGCCAGTTGTTCTCCAGCTTCGGGTCGGTGGACCCCCTGAAGTTCTTCAGGCCTATCGGCTGGGCGTTCGGCTTGCCGTTGACCGTCACGGTCGCGTTGGCGTCCTTCGCCGGGATGGCGAACCGCACGTACAGGTAGTACGACCCGGACGACGGCAGATCGGCCTGCCACGTCAGCGAGGAGCCGATCTGGTTGAAGCCGTTGACGTACGCCCCGTCCGTGCCCTGCGCGCCCTTGACGTCCTTGGCCAGCACCGCGCCCCCGCCCAGCTTCAGCGTCGCCGCGTCCTGCTTGGGGAGTTCCTGGGCCGGGGCGGACGGCGAGTCCGAGGGCTTGTTCGACGGCTGCTGCGGGGCGCCCGTGGAGGTGCCGCCGCCCGTGGGCGAGTTCGCGCCGTCGTCCTTCTTGCCGTCGTCGTTGGTGGCCAGCGCCACACCGATACCGATGACGACCGCCGCGACCACCGCGACCGCGCCGATCAGCAGGCCCTTGGTGTTGGGGCCGCGGCTGCCGCGCCCGCCGCCACCCGCCGCCGGGGGCGCGGGACGGCTGGGACCGCCGGCGCCCCCGCCATAGGTCTCGGGTGCCGCGTACTGGGCGGTGGGCTGGCCGTACTGCTGGCGGCCCTGCTGCTGGGGGGGCTGGCCGTACTGCTGGCCGTACTGCTGCTGCGGGACCTGCCCGTACTGGCGCTCGCCGACCGTGCGCACCTGATTGTAGGAGGTACGGGGCACGCCGGGCTGCTGCGGTGCCGTCGGGTTGGGGTAGCCGTAGCCGCCCGAGCGGGGCGGGGTGGCGCCGGAGGCCTGTCCGTCCTCGTACAGATAGCCGAACGGATCGTCGTCCTCGGGCGTGCTCGCGCCGTTGTTGCCGGGCGTCATCCGGGGTCACTCCTCACTGTTCGCCAGCCGTCGCCGACCGGCCGAGCCTACCCCGAACGGCCGACACCATGGCCGCGACCTCGGTCTCACGCCCGTCGCACGGGAGGCTAACCGGCGCGCCGGTGCACCTTCGCGCGCGACCGCTTCTCGATGTACATCCGCTGGTCGGCGGAGCGCAGGACCTCCTCGACGGACATCCCGCAGCTGGCCCAGCCGATCCCGAAACTCGCCCCGACGCGGACCGCCCGCCCGTCCACCCTGATGGGCGGGATGATCGCGTTACGGAGCCGGACCGCGAGGTCGGCGGCGTCGGCCGCGCCCAGGCCGTCGGCGAGGACGACGAACTCGTCACCGCCGAGCCGGGCGACGGTGTCGCCGTCGCGCACGCCGGTCGTGAGCCGGCGCGCGACCTCGATGAGGACGGCGTCGCCGGTGTTGTGGCCGAACCGGTCGTTGATCGACTTGAAGCCGTCGAGGTCGCAGAAGAGGACGGCGAGCCCCTTGGTGCCGTCGTCCACGTCCCCCTCGGGGGCGACCATGTGCACGTGGTGGTCGAAGGGACCCGCGCCGGGCACCGGGTCGAAGTCGAAGCCGGGGTCGCAGACCGCGTGCCCCGGGGTCTCACCCCGCCCGTCGTGCACCTGCCCGTACGCCGCGTCCAGCGCCTCCACGGCGGTGGCGCCCACCGCGTACGGCCGCTGGCAGAGCCGGGCGGAGAGGCGGGCGCGCAGCTCCGCGCTGTTGGGCAGGCCGGTGAGCGAGTCGTGCGAGGCGCGGTGGGCGAGCTGGAGCTCGTGCCGCTTGCGCTCCTCTATGTCCTCGACGTGGGTGAGCAGGAAACGGGGGCCGTCGGCGGTATCGGCGACGACGGAATTGCGCAGCGACACCCAGACGTAGGAGCCGTCGCGCCGCCCGAGCCGCAGCTCGGCGCGGCCGCCCTCGGCCGAGGTGCGCAGCAGGAGCCCTATGTCCTCGGGGTGGACGAGGTCGGCGAAGGAGTAGCGCCGCATGACGGCGGCGGGCCTGCCGAGCAGCCGGCAGAGCGCGTCGTTGGTGCGCAGCAGGCGTCCGTGCTGGTCACCGCCCATCTCGGCGATGGCCATACCGGACGGCGCGTACTCGAAGGCCTGCCGGAAGCTCTCCTCGCTGGCCCGGAGCGCCTGCTGCTCCCGCTCCAGGCGTACCAGCGCGCGCTGCATGTTTGCGCGAAGCCGGGCGTTGCTGATCGCAATGGCGGACTGCGAGGCGTACATCTGGAGCGCTTCGCGCCCCCAGGCGCCCGGGCGCCGTCCGTTGCGCGGCTTGTCGACGGAGATGACCCCCAGCAGCTCGCGCCCGCCCCCCGAGGCGTACATCGGCGCGTAGAGGCGGTCCTGGGGGTGCCACTCGTCCTCGAAGCGCGGTTCGGGGCCTTCGGTGTACCACTGCGGGACGTCGTCCTCCAGGAGCACCCAGCCCTCGGTGTGCGGGATGAACCGCAGGTCGCCCCAGCCCTCGCCCATGGTGAGCCGGCGCTCCCAGGAGGCGCGGCTGCCGACGCGTCCGGTGATCAGGGCCTCGGCGGCGGCGTTCCCGGCGAAGGCGGCGACGACGAGGTCACCGTCGGGGCGTACGAGGTTGACGCAGGCCAGCTCGTATCCGAGCCCGGCGATGACGCCGTCGGCGACGGTCTGCAGCGTGTCCGCCAGGCTGCGGGCCGTGTTCAGGTCGGTGACCACCTGATGCAGCTGCCGCAGAGTCGCAAGACGGACGTACGGCTCCGACTCGGTCTCCATTGCTCGCTCTCCCCGAGACCTCGACAGCAACTCCAGGATCCTGATTCGGCGCGTTTCTTCTCCGGCTTCCGGCCCGGCTTCCGACTACCCCGTGGGCGCTTTTCGTGCAACGTCCCCGTCACTGAATCACAGCGAGCTGCCCACTCGGTACACAGGGTCAACAATTACTGCACTCTGTGACTCAAGTCACACGGGGTGATGACGGACGCCCCGCCAGGGGTGGGAGCGCTCCGCAGAATTACGGAATGCAAACAGGCGTTAATGCCGGTTTTTGGGGCGGGGTGGGGGTGGTGCGGGGGTCGTGGTTTGCAGTACGGCGGCCTCCCTGCGCTCCCTGGTCCTAGGACCTCTCTGGTCCCAGGGCCCGATGTGCGGCGTTGACCCCGGAGACTAGCGTTCTGTACGTGTTGCAGACAGACGTTCTCCGAGCTCTCCCGTCCCTGCCGTCGCAGACCCCCCATGCTGAGGGGGTGAGCAATGACGAATTCCGTGCCGCGATGTCCCGGCTGGCCGGCGGGGTGGTGCTGGTGACCGCCCACGACGAGGACGCGGGCCCGCGCGGCGAGGACGTCGGCATGACGGCCACGGCGTTCCTGTCCGTCTCCATCGACCCGCCGCTGATCCTGGTGAGCGTACGCAACGGCTCCCGCATGGACGACCTGCTCGCCGAGCAGCCCCTCTGGGCGGTCTCGGTCCTCTCGGAGAGCCAGCGCCACATCGCGGGCCGCTTCGCGATGAAGGGCCGCATCAGCGACCGCCTGCTCTTCGACGACATCGCCTACAAGAGGGGCGAGCTGAGCGGGGCGCCGCTGGTGGGGGGTGCGCTGTCGACGCTGGAGTGCCGGACGGAACAGCGGGTGGAGGCCGGCGATCACACGCTGGTGATCGCCCGGGTGCTGGGGGTGGAGTTGCCCAGTGCGGAGGGGGGACCGCTGACGTACTTCCGGGGGCGGTACCGCCAACTGGGCTGAACCTTCCCTCCCGGGTGGGGCTTCACCTGCGGGCCGGGGATGGGCTGATCGCGCAGTTCCCCGCGCCCCTTGGCGGCCGGGGATTCGTCTGCGGCCCGGTGGCGGGCTGATCGCGCAGTTCCCCGCGCCCCCTATCGGCCGGGGATTCGTCTACCGGCCGGTGGTGGGTTGCTCGCGCAGTTCCCCGCGCCCCTCATCGGCCGGGGATTCGTCTGCCGGCCGGTGGTCGGCTGGTCGCGCAGTTCCCCGCGCCCCTTATCGGCCGGGGATTCGCCTGCGGCCCAGTGGCGGGCTGGTCGCGCAGTTCCCCGCGCCCCTTCAGGGGGCGGTGGGTGGCTGGTCGCGTCGTTTCCTGCGGCTCTGGGGGTCTTGGGCCGAGGGCGGTTCTCGGGGTGCGGCGGAGTACCTCAGGGGCGCGGGGAACTGCGCGACCAGCCCAGCACGGTCCGCAGGCAAAAGAGGGGGCGGGGCGCAGCCCCGTAAGTGGGGCGCGGGGGCCGCAGGCCCCGCCGAGGGGGGTGGGGCCGAAGGTCCCGCCGAAGCGGGTGGGGGGCGCAGGTCCCGCCGAGGGGGGTGGGGGGCGCAGGCTCCCAGAAGGGGGCCGGGGTGCTGGTAACCCGGGGGGCTGGGGTTACCAGTCGCGGCCTGTGCGGCCGCGTTTTGTTTCGCCTCGGGCCTTCTTCTCCCGCAGCCGCCGCTCATTGATCCCCCGGGGAATCCGCGTCGCCCGCCGGGGCTTCGGGGGCGGCGCGGTCGCCTCGGCCAGCAGCGCCGCCAGCCGCACCGCCGCCGTCTCCCGGTTGCGCCACTGCGACCGGTGCTCGGAGGCCCGGACCGTCACGACCCCACCCACCAGCCGCGACTCCAGCCGCGCCAGCGCCCGCTCCTTCCACACCTCCGGCAGCGCCTCCGTACGCGCGAGGTCGAAGCGGAGCTCCACCTGCGAGTCGCTGGTGTTGACGTGCTGCCCGCCGGGCCCGGAGGACCGCGAGAAACGCCACATGAGCTCGGCCTCCGGGAGGGAGACGGAGCCGCGGATGAGGTAGGGCCCGGACATGGGCTCCATGGTCCCCCGCGCGGCGCGCCGCGTCACCCTCTTTTGCCCGGCACCCGCCCGCCGCCGCACTCCCGCCTCTCAACGTCCTCCGGCAAAGAAAGTAAAGCCAACTGGAACCCGGCATGCCCTGCCGACGTTAAGAGGGATGACGGTAGCTTCGGGAACGGCCGTAGCCCGCACATCACGACGTACGACGAAGGGGACTTCCCATGGCTGTAAGCCTGTCCAAGGGCGGCAACGTCTCGCTCACCAAGGAGGCCCCGGGCCTGACCGCCGTCACGGTGGGCCTCGGCTGGGACGTCCGCACCACCACCGGCACGGACTTCGACCTCGACGCCTCCGCGATCGCGGTCAACCCGGCGGGCAAGGTCTACTCGGACGCCCACTTCGTCTTCTTCAACAACAAGTCCACCCCGGACCAGACCATCGTCCACACCGGTGACAACGTCACGGGCCAGGGCGAGGGTGACGACGAGCAGATCAACGTCAACCTGGCCGGCCTCCCCGCCGACGTCGACAAGATCGTCTTCCCGGTCTCCATCTACGACGCGGAGAACCGCTCGCAGAACTTCGGCCAGGTCCGCAACGCGTTCATCCGCATCATCAACCAGGCCGGCGGCGCCGAGATCGCGCGCTACGACCTGAGCGAGGACGCCGCCACCGAGACCGCCATGGTCTTCGGCGAGCTGTACCGCAACGGCGCGGAGTGGAAGTTCCGCGCGGTCGGCCAGGGGTACGCCTCGGGCCTCGTCGGCATCGCCCAGGACTTCGGCGTCAACGTCTGAGCCTCCTCCCCCGACACCGACACCGACACCGGCACCGGCACCGGACCGGCACCGGCATGAGCGCCGGCGCCGGCACCAGCGCCTGAGAGAACGACCCCCGAAGCCCCCCGCGCCCTTCGCGCCGGGGGCTTCGGCGTGCCCGCGCCCGGTACCCGGTTCCCGCCCCCGCGAACCGCACGTTTACCGGACACCCCGTACCCCCTGACGGACACATTCCAGTCAAATACTTGTCGGTACCCTGTCAAGAACCGTTCATCGGCTGGCACGCTCACCCCACGCACCACACGCAGATG
Organism: Streptomyces sp. NPDC005878; assembly: GCF_040629815.1. NCBI lineage: Bacteria > Bacillati > Actinomycetota > Actinomycetes > Kitasatosporales > Streptomycetaceae > Streptomyces > Streptomyces sp. NPDC005878. Next base: position 295,138 of record NZ_JBEXWK010000005.1, on the reverse strand, counting down.
CGCCCCACGCACCTGCGCCCAACTCCTGTGCGGACACCGCCCGGACGGGCCCCGCCCGCACGGGAGCCACCCACTCGCACCACCCCCCACCGCGCACCCCCACCGCGCAACGGATCGAGTGAAGGAGACCCCTCCGTGAGAACTTCCCTGCGTGCCGCCGCACTCGCCGCCACCGCCGCCATGGTCGTCGTCGGCGTCCAGTCGGGCACCAGTGCCGGAGCCGCCGACCGCGAGGCGGGTGCAGGCGCCCGCGTGCTCGGTGTGGCCGAGCGCGCCGGCGCGCTCCAGGCCGCCCAGGCCGCCGCGCCCGCCACCGCCCACCGGCTGGGCCTCGGCGCCAAGGAGGCGCTCGTCGTACGGGACGTCGTCAAGGACGTGGACGGCACCGTCCACACCCGTTACGAGCGCACCTACGACGGCCTGCCCGTCCTCGGCGGCGACCTCGTCGTCCACGCCAAGAAGGACGGCTCTTTGAAGGGGGTCAGCAAGAGCACCGAGGGCCGGATATCCGTCGCCACCTCCGGCGCCTCCCTCAAGGCCGCCCCGGCCCACGCCCGCAAGGTCGTCTGGGCCGCGAGCGGCAAGCCCGTCCTGGCGTACGAGGCGGTCCTCACCGGCACCCAGCGCGACGGCACCCCCAGCGAGCGCCATGTCATCACCGACGCCGCGACCGGCGCCGAGCTCTACGCGTACGAGGCCATCGACACCGGGACCGGCACCAGCGAGTACTCCGGCAAGGTCACCCTCGGCACCTCCAAGTCCGGCACCACGTACAGCCTGACGGACGCCGGGCGCGGCGGGCACAAGACGTACGACCTCAAGCACGGCTCCTCCGGCACCGGCACCCTCTTCACCAAGTCGGTGGACACCTGGGGCGACGGCACCCCGCAGAACCGTGAGACCGCCGGGGTGGACGCGCACTACGGCGCCGCCGTGACCTGGGACTTCTACAAGGCCGAGCTCAACCGCAACGGCATCGCGGGCAACGGCAAGGCCGCGTACTCCCGCGTCCACTACGGCAACGCGTACGTCAACGCCTTCTGGGACGACAGCTGCTTCTGCATGACGTACGGCGACGGCGCGAACAACCTCAAGCCGCTCACCGCGCTCGACGTCGCCGGCCACGAGATGAGCCACGGCCTGACCGCCGCCACCGCCAAACTCAACTACAGCAAGGAGTCCGGCGGGCTCAACGAGGCCACCAGCGACATCCTCGGCACGTCGGTGGAGTTCTTCGCCAACAACGCCAGTGACCCCGGTGACTACCTCATCGGCGAGAAGATCGACATCCGCGGCAACGGCACCCCGCTGCGCTACATGGACAAGCCGAGCAAGGACGGCCAGTCGGCGGACTACTGGTCGAGCACGGTCGGCAACAAGGACGTGCACTACTCGTCCGGCGTCGCCAACCACTTCTTCTACCTGCTGTCCGAGGGCAGCGGCGCGAAGGTGATCAACGGCGTCAGCTACAACTCCCCGACGTCCGACGGCTCCAAGGTCACCGGCATCGGGCGGACCAAGGCGTACAAGATCTGGTACAAGGCGCTGTCCACGTACATGACGTCGACGACCAACTACGCCAAGGCGCGCACCACGACCCTCCAGGCCGCGGCCGACCTGTACGGGGCGAGCAGCACCGAGTACAAGACGGTGGCCGCCGCGTGGACCGCCGTCAACGTGAAGTGACACACCGGTAGGCCGGCCCGCCGGCACAACCCACCGGGCTCTACGGGGACTTGGGCTTGCCCTCCCCGTAGAGCCAGGTGTCCCACAGGTCCGTCAGGTCCTCGTCGGACCGCTCCTCCACGAACCGGACGAAGTCCTCCGTGGAGGCGTTCGCGTGCCGGTACCGCTTCGTCCAGCCCTGGACGAGGTCGTAGAACGCGTCGTCCCCGACGGCCCGGCGGATCCGGTGCACCACCATCGCGCCGCGCTCGTACACCGGCTTGTCCGAGATCCGGGCGGCCGACGGGGGCTCGGCGGGCGGGAAGTCCCACACCTCGTCGTCGTCCGGCTTGGCGTACACCTCGTCGAAGTGCGCCTGGGCGGACCTGCCGCCGTGGTCCTCGCTCCACAGCCACTCCGCGTACGTCGCGAAGCCCTCGTTCAGCCACATGTCCTTCCAGCGCCGGGGCGTCACCGAGTCGCCGAACCACTGGTGGGCGAGCTCGTGGACGAGCGTCGTGGTGTCGAGCTGGTCGGCGGGGATCACCGGCCGGTTCTGGGTCTCCAGCGCGTACTCGGCCGACCCCTCGGGCGCCACGATCACCCCCGTGGAGGAGAAGGGGTACGGACCGAAGTTCTCCTTCCCCCAGGCGAGGATCTCCGGGAGCTGCCCGACCACCTCGGCGGACTCCTTGACCGCGGCCCGGTCGACCGCGGTGTGGACGGGCAGTCCCGCCACCGTGGTGACCGGCTTCAGGTCGTACCGCCCGATCGCCACCGTCGCCAGATAGCTCGCCATCGGCTCCCCGGTGTGCCAGGTGAAGGTGGTGCGCCCGTTCCTGGTGACCGTCGAGGCGAGCTCGCCGTTGGAGACCGCCGTGAACCCCTCGGGCACGGTGACCGCCAGGTCGTACGTCGCCTTGTCGGCGGGGTGGTTGTTGGACGGGAACCAGCTCATCGACCCGGCGGGCTCGCCGAGCGCGAGCGCGCCGCCGCCGGCGGGCCGCAGCCAGCCCTCGTGCGAGCCGTCCTGGTCGGTGAGGGTCCTGGGCTTCCCGGAGTAGGCGACGCTCGTACGGAACCGCTCCCCCTTGCCGATCTCGTCCGCCGGACGCAGGGTCAGCTCGCTGCCCGCCCGGTTGGCGTCCGCGCGCTCGCCGCCGACGGTCGCCGACGTCACCTCCATCCCCGCGAAGTCGAGGTTGAAGGCGCTGAGGTCGCGGGTGGCGCGGGCGTCGAGGGTGACACGGCCGGTGAGGTGGTCGCGGGCCGGGTCGTAGTCGAGGACGACGCTGTAGTGCTCGGCGTCGTACCCGCCGTTGCCGAGCCGGGGAAAGAGCCCGTCCCGCAGCCCCGCCGCCCCCGGCTTGCCCTCCACCCCGCCCGTGCAGCCGCCGAGGGCGAGCAGGACGGCAGCGGCGGGGAGGGCGAGCCGGCGACGTCGTATCGCGCTGCGGTGATCCACACGGCGATCCTACGGGCGGGGGGGCGCGGGGGGCGTGAGGACGCGGGGCGGGGGGACGGTTTCGCGCCAGGCGGGGGGCTCGCGCCGGGCGGCTCGGTTGGCGGGGCTGCCCCGTCGCCGGGGTTGCCCGGTCCGGGGGGCTCCTTGCGTCCGGGGGCTGCTTGGCCCGGGCGGGGCTACTTGGTGGGCTACTTGGTCAGTGCGGCGACGCCCGCCCGGGCGAACTTCTCGTCCAGGTCGCCGCTGGGGGCGCCGGCCACGCCGATGCCCGCGATCGGGGCGCCCGCGTCCCGTACGGGCGCGCCGCCCGCGAGGAAGAGCGTGCCGGGGATGTCCTTGAGCTGGGGCGCCTGGGCGAGGCGGCCTGCCAGCACGGACGTGGGGGCGTTCCAGGAGACGGCCGTGTACGCCTTGCGCCCGGCCGACTCGTACGACTGCGGGCCGGCGCCGTCGCCGCGCAGGGTGACCACGGTGTTGCCGTTGCGGTCGACGACGGCGACCGAGACGCGCTGGTCGTCCTTGCGGGCGGCGTCGAGGGCGGCGGTGGCGGCCCTGGTCGCGGCGGCGACGGTGAGGTGGGTGGAGTGGGTCAGGTCGCGGTCGCCCGCGTCGGCGCGGGTGGCGGCGGGAGCCTCGGAGGCGGGGGCGGCGGCGCTGGCGCCGACCGCGCCGAAGGTGCCGGCGGCGAGGGCCGTGGCGGCGAGGGTGCCGACGAGGAGCTTCCTGGTGGGCCGGAAGCCGAGCGAACGGGAGGCGTTCCGGCCGGTGCCGGAGCCGATGTCCGCGCCCGTGCTGGTGCGGGTCCTGGTGCTCGTGCTCGTGTTCTTGTCCATGCTCTGGTTCGTGTCCATGCTTCGATCGTGGGCCCCGGGAGGCCGCCGCCCGGTCGGCGCACCGGCTGGTCCCCAGGGGCGGACCGGTCGACCCGGCCGTCATCCGATCGGCTGATGCGAGGGTGGCCGGACGGGGTGAGGATGAGTACGGATACGTACGTACGCGCAGGTCAGGAGCCGGACAGTGGAGGCAGCGGCGGAGCGGTGCGGCGAACGGCCGGCGGCCGACGAGCGCTGGCTGCCCGCGGTGATGCACGCGGCCTTCTTCCTGCTGCTCGGCGCCTCGCTCGCGCGCTTCCTGATCCGCCACCCCGGCGACGGCCGCACCGCGTGGATCGTCGCGCTCTCGGCCGCCCTGGCCGCTCTGTACGTCCTCGGCCCCGCGCTGGGGACGCGGCCCACCCCCCGGCGGCTCGGCTGGCTGGGGGTGGTGGTGACGGTGTGGATGGTGCTGGTGGTGCTCGCGCCGAGCTTCTCGTGGTGCGCGGTGCCGCTCTTCTACACCGGACTGCGGACGCTGCCGACCCGGGCCGCGCTGGTGCTGGTGGCGCTGCTGACGGCGTTCGTGGTGGCCGCGCAACTGATGCTGGCCGAGGGGATCGACCCCAACCTGGTGGTCGCGCCGCCCGCGGTCGCGGCCGTCGCCACCGCCGTCTTCGTCCATATGCAGCGCCAGGGCGACCGCCAGCGCCTGCTCATCGACGACCTGCTGCGCACCCGGCGCGAACTGGCCGCCACCGAACGGCGCGAGGGCACGCTCGCGGAGCGCCAGCGCCTGTCCATGGAGATCCACGACACGCTCGCGCAGGGCCTGTCGAGCCAGCAGATGCTGCTCCAGGCGTCCGAGCGGGTGTGGGAGTCCGACCCGGCGGCGGCCCGCCGCCACGTCCGTACGGCCGAGTCGATCGCGGAGCGGAACCTGGCCGAGGCGCGCCGCTTCGTCCACGACCTCGCGCCCGCGGAGCTCGCGGCGGGCGGCAGCCTGCCCCAGGCGCTGCGGGCGCTGGCCGCGCGGGCGGCGGCCGAGTCCGGCCTGGACGTACGGCTGCACGTCGACGGGGTGCCGGTGGCGCTGCCCGACCGGGTCGAGTCGGCGCTGCTGCGGATCGCGCAGGGGGCGCTGGCGAACGTGACCGAGCACGCGCGTGCGGCCACGGCCGCGCTCACCCTCACCTATCTGGGAGACCAGATCGTGCTGGACGTGGCGGACGACGGACGCGGGTTCGCGGTCGCGGGCGTGGAGCCCCGGGGCGGCCGGGGCCACGGGCTGCCCGCGATGCGGGCGCGGGTGCGGCAGCTCGCGGGGACGCTGACGGTGGAGTCGGCGCCGGGCGAGGGCACGGTGCTGTCGGCGGCGGTCCCCCTGGAGGAACGGTGAACGCGGTGGTGCGGATCCTGTTGTGCGACGACCACGCGGTCGTACGGGCCGGGCTGCTCGCCCTGCTCGGCAGCGAGCCCGACATCGAGGTGGTCGGGGAGGCGGGCAGCGGCGAGGAGGCGGTCGCGGCGGCGGCCCGGGTACGCCCCGACGTCGTGCTGATGGACCTCCAGCTCGGCCCGGGCATCGACGGGGTCGAGGCGACGCGGCGGATCGCGGGGACGGGGGTGCGGGTGCTCGTCCTGACGACGTACGACACGGACGCGGACATCACGCGGGCGATCGCGGCCGGGGCGACGGGGTATCTGCTGAAGGCCGAACGACCGGAGGAGCTGTTCGCGGCGATCCGCGCGGCGGCCCAGGGCCGTACGGCGCTGTCGCCGCCGGTGGCGAGCCGGGTGATGGAACGCATGCGGGGCACGGGCGCGCCCTCGCTCACCGACCGCGAACTGGACATCCTGGCGCAGCTGTCCCGGGGCCTGGGCAACCGTGAGATCGCGCGGGCGCTGTTCATCAGCGAGGCGACGGTGAAGACGCATCTGGGGCGGATCTACGAGAAGTTGGGGGTGGAGACGCGGGCGGGGGCGGTGGCCCGAGGCAAGGAGCAACGCCTCCTCCCGTAAGCCCCCTTCCCGGGCCGCGCCCAGCCCCCTCCTCCCGCCTGCGACCGGATGGCGAGCCGGCCGCGCGGTTCCCGCGCCCCTTCGGGCCTGGGGCTCGTCTGCGGGCCGGTGGGGCGCTGGCCGCTTTGCGCAGCTCCCCGCGCCCCTTATGGGCCGGGACTTCGCCTGCAGGTCGTGGGAGGTTGCTCGCGCAGTTCCCCGCGCCCCTCAAAGGCCGGACTTCGCCCGCAGGTCGCGGGTGGCTGGTCGCGCAGTTCCCCGCGCCCCTCAAAGGCCGGACTTCGCCCGCACGTCGTGGGTGGCTGCTCGCGCAGTTCCCCGCGCCCCTCAAAGGCCGGACTTCGCCCGCAGGTCGCGGGTGGCTGCTCGCGCAGTTCCCCGCGCCCCTAGGGGGTTGGCCGCAGCCGGAACAGCTGGCTCAGCCACAGGCTTTTAGGGGCGCGGGGAACTGCGCGACCGGCCCACCACCGGCCGCCAGACGAAGTCCGACCCGATAAGGGGCGCGGGGAACTGCGCGAGCGGCCCACCACCGGCCCGCAGACGAAGTCGGAGCCCTGAAGGGGCGCGGGGAACTGCGCAAAGCGATCAGCACCCCACCGGCCCGCAGACGAACCCCTGGCCCGAAGGGGCGCGGGGAACTGCGCGAGCAGCCACGGACGGTCCGCGGACGGACCCCGGGCGGCCGTCACGCCGCCGCCATCCGCAACCCCCGTACCGCCCCCACCCCCGCCTCCACCCCACTCGCGAACGCCACCTCCGACAGGACACCGGGGGCCGCCACCTGGTCGCCCGCCAGGAACACCCCGTGGCCGCGGTCGATCGCGGGGCGGTCGCGCCACGTGGTGCCGGGCAGGTCCACCGCCCCCGTACGCCCCGCCGCGAGCGCGTCCCGCCGCCAGGTGAGCCGCTGGCGCCACCCCGAGAACGCCGCGTCCAGCAGCCGCTCCCCCCGCGCGACCCCGTCCGCCTTCGACTCGTGCGGCGCGATGGGGAACTGCGCCTGGAGGAGCTGGTGCCCGGCCGGCGCGAGCGTACGGCCCGCCGCCGTGAAGCGTTCGATCCAGCCCGGGGTCTCCAGGTCGGAGACGACGAACGGATCGCCCCGCCGGCTGGTGAGCCCGACGTCGAGCAGGACGGTACGGCCGCTGGTCCAGCGCAGCGAGTCGTCCCCGAGCAGCCGGCGCGCCGCGTCGAGGGAGGTCGCGACGACCACCGGCCCGTGGTCGTCGGGGAGCGCGTCCACGCGCGCGGTGGTCTCCACGTGCACCCCCAGCTCCCACGCGCGCGTGGCCATCCGGTCGACCAGCGCCCCCCACCCGCCCACCGGATAGCGCGCCTCGGGCGGCAGCGCGGCCGCGCGGTGCAGCCGCTCCTGGACGAACGCGGCGGACAGCGACCCGGGGTCGTGGTGGAAGAGGGCGACCGCCGCGTAGTTGGCGGCGGCCCGCGCGGCCTTCGCGCCGACGATCCCGGCCGCCCAGGACGCGAAGTCGCTGTCCACGGGGGCGCTTTCCGGACTCTGCCGGGCCAGCTTCAGCAGGGCCAGAGGCGGAGTGTGCCGCAGCGAGCCGTCCCAGTGGAAGCGGAATCTGGCGGCCTCCAGCGGCGGTACGGAGGCGACCTGCCCCAGCAGGCCCCGGCGTTTGAGCCAGGCCCAGTGCGGGCCGCCGTTGTACAGCGCGTGCGGACCGTCGTTGGTCAGGTACGGGCCCTCGGCGGTGCGCGCGCGTCCGCCCAGCGTGTGGTGCGACTCGTACAGGTTCACCCGGGCGCCGGACTCGGCGGCGGTGATGGCCGCGGTGAGCCCGGCGAGGCCGCCGCCGATGACGGTGATCCGGTCCATTCTGCTCTCCTGTCGCTGTGCGGGCACTCATCGTTAGAGACGGAGAGAGGAGGGTGGAATGTGACAGGTAGGGGTGGGTCGGTTGTCAGTGGCGTGGTCCAGCATGGAGTCATGGCGAAGAGGGCGAGCGAAGTGACGGCGGTGCGGCGTCCGGAGGTCCGGCTGCCCCCGCTGGCACCACACGGTCCGGCGGAACTGGAACCGGAGGGTGACTACGACGGCCTGGAGTTCCGGAATCTGGACCTGTCGGGCCAGGAGGGCACCGGGGCCCGCTTCATGGACTGCGGGGTGTTCGGCTGCGTACTGGACGGGACGCGGCTGCCCGGGTCCCGTCTCATCGACACGGTGCTGTCGGGGGTCCGGGGCGTGGGGACCGACCTCTCGCGCGCGTCCCTGCGCGATGTGGAGGTCCACGACGTCCGGATGGGTGGTGTGCAGCTGCACGGCGCGGTGCTCGAACGGGTCCTGATCCGCGGCGGAAAGATCGACTACCTCAATCTGCGCGACACCGACCTGCGGGACGTGCTCTTCGAGAACTGCGTCCTGGCCGAGCCGGACTTCGCGGCGGCCCGGCTCGACCGGGTGGCGTTCGCGGGCTGCGAGCTGCGCGGCGCGGACTTCACCGGCGCCCGGATGAAGGACGTGGACCTGCGCGGCGCCTCGCTCCTGGACATCGCCCGGGGCGTGGACCGTCTGGCGGGCGCGGTGATCACACCGTCCCAGCTGGTCGACCTGGCACCGGCGTTCGCGGCGCAGGTGGGGGTGCGGGTGGTGGCGTGAGGTCCGGGCCCGGGTCCGGGCTCGGTCCGGACCGGGCCCGGGCTCGGGCTCGGGCTCGGGCCCGGCGCCTAGTCCGTCAGGCGCGGGAAGCGGGACTGGAGGGTCCAGATCACCGGGTTCTCGGCGAGGTCGTCGTGCATGTCGCTGAGGTCGGCGATCACGTCGTGCAGGAAGTCGCGGGCCTCGCGGCGCAGCAGCCGGTGGCTGAAGGTGAGCGGGGGCTCGTCGCCGGGCATCCAGTCGGCCTCGACGTCGACCCAGCCGAAGCGGCGCTCGAAGAGCATGCGGTCGCTGGACTCGGTGAAGTCGATCTCGGCGTACTGACTCCGGGAGGAGCGGCTGCCGCGCGGGTCGCGGTCGAGCGCCTCCACGGTGTCGCAGAGCGCCCAGGCGAAGTCGAGCACCGGCACCCATCCCCAGGCTGTGGACACCTCGCGGTCCGCCTTGGTGTCGGCGATGTAGACGTCTCCGCAGAAGAGGTCGTGGCGCAGGGCGTGGACGTCCGCGCGGCGGTAGTCGGTCTGCGGGGGGTCGGGGAAGCGGTTGGAGAGGGAGTAGCCGATGTCGAGCACGCTCGATGGTCCCACGCCCAGGAGACGCCCTCCTGCCGCAGCCCCCTTCCCCGGCGGCCGGGCCCCGGGGGGCACGGGAAACCGCGCGGGCGGCCGGGCCAGCGGACCCGGCGGCCAGGAGGCGCCCTCCTGTCCCATCCCCCTCCCCTGGCTACCGGGCCCGGGGGCATGAGACCGCGCGGAGCCGGCGGCCGGGCCAGCGGACCCGGCGGCCAGGAGGCGCCCTCCTGGCCGCAGCCCCTCCCCTGCCACCGGGCCCCGCAGGGCGCGGGAAACCGCGTAGGCGGCCGGGTGGCGCCGGTCCCCCGGCACGGCCGCTCCCCGGAACGTCAGTGCCGGCCCGAGATGCGGTCCGCCACCGCCGCGATCCGGTGGGTTTCGGCCGCGTGCGTGGTCAGCTCCCGGCGGTCCGCCTCGCGGTACGCCGCGTACATCCCCCGCACCCCCGCCCACCGCAGCGGTTCCGGCTCCCAGCGGCGGACTTCGTGGCCCACCCACGGCAGCGCGGTCAGCTCGGTGGGGCCGGCCTGGCCGGAGTCCTGCTGGACCAGGTCGCGCAGGGTGCGGGCGGCGAGGTTGGCGGTGGCCACGCCCGAGCCGACGTAGCCGCCCGCCCAGCCGAGGCCCGTCGAGCGGTCGAGGGTGACGGTGGCGCACCAGTCGCGCGGCACCCCCAGCACCCCGGACCAGGCGTGCGTGACCGCGACGCCCGCGAGCTGGGGGAAGAAGCGGATCAGGACGTCGCGCAGGGCCTCGACCGTCTCCGGCCGCGTCCGGCCGTCGTTGTCGGTGCGCGAGCCGAAGCGGTACGGCACCCCGCGCCCGCCGAGCGCGATCCGGTCGTCGGCGGTGCGCTGCGCGTACATGTACGCGTGCGCCATGTCGCCCAGCGTCTCCCGGCCCTCCCAGCCGATCGTCTCCCACAGCTCCGCCGGCAGCGGCTCGGTGGCGATCATGGAGGAGTTCATCGGCAGCCAGGTGCGGCGCAGGCCCTTCAGGGACGCGGTGAACCCCTCGGTGCAGCGCAGCACGTACGGGGCGCGGACCGTGCCGTACGGAGTGACCGCGTGTTTGGGACGTATCTCGGTGACCGGGGTCGACTCGTGGACGGTGACGCCCAGCGCCTCCACGGCCGCCGCCAGCCCCTTGAGCAGCTTGACGGGGTGGACGCGGGCGCCGTGCGGGGTCCAGGCGGAGCCGACGGCCCCGGCGACCCGGACGCGCTCGGCCGTCTCACGGGCCCCCAGCAGCAGCCGGTCCTTCTCCCCGAAGGCGAGTTCGGCGGCGTGGAAGGCCTTGAGGCGGCCCAACTGGGCCGGGGTGTAGGCGACTTCCAGCACGCCGCCCCGGTGTATGTCGGCGTCGATCGACTCCTCTGCGGCGGCCCGCACGACCTCCCCGACCGTGTCGTTCATGGCCCGCTGGAGCCGCACGGCGGCCTCGTGGCCGTGCAGCTTCGCGTACCGGTCGCGGCCCGCGATGCCGTTGTAGAGCCAGCCGCCGTTGCGGCCGGAGGCGCCGTAACCGCAGAAGCGGGCCTCCAGCACGGTGATGTCGAGGAAGGGCACGGCCTTCTTCAGGTAGTACGCCGTCCACAGGCCCGTGTAGCCGCCGCCGACGATGACGACGTCCGCCGTCGCGTCGCCCGTCAGGGGCTCGCGCGGGGTCGGGATGCCGTCCTGCGCGTACCAGAAGGAGATGCCGCCGTTGATCGTCCGCGTGCTCATGGGGCTTGTTGGTACACCCGCCGGACGAGCCCTGTCCAGATACGGAATCCGCAGCTACGGAAACCCCGGCCAGGGAATCCGCGGCCAGGGAAAGCCTCGGCCGGGGCAGGGCCGGGCCGTGGCGCGCCGCCCGCGGCAGCGCGCCCCTCGTCGCGGGCTCACCCGGGCAGGTCGTGGACCGGGGCACCAGGACGCGCCCGACCCGGAGCGGCTGGGGGGTGGCGCTGCGGCCGCGGTCCCGCCGAGCCCCGTCCGCGGAGCGGAACCCCCGCGACCGCTCCCCCGCCGCCCGGCTACCCTGCGGCCATGATTCGTAGCGCGACGCCCGACGACGTCCCCGTCATCCACGCCATGGTCCGCGAGCTGGCCGCGTACGAGAAGTGCCCGGACGAGGCGCGGGCGACGCCGGAGCAGTTGCACCAGGCGCTGTTCGGCGAGCACCCGGCGGCGTACGCGCACATCGCCGAGACCGACGCCGGTGAGCCCGCGGGCTTCGCGCTCTGGTTCCTCAACTTCTCCACTTGGCGCGGAGTTCACGGCATCTACCTGGAGGACCTGTACGTACGTCCGGAGCTGCGCGGCGGAGGCCACGGCAAGGCCCTCCTGACCGAGCTGGCCCGCATCTGCGTGGCCCGCGGCTACGGGCGCCTGGAGTGGTCGGTCCTGAACTGGAACGCCCCCTCCATCGCCTTCTACGAGTCGCTGGGCGCCCGGCCGCAGGACGAGTGGACGGTCTACCGGCTGGCGGACGGGGCGCTGGCGGAGCTGGGAGCGGCGCGGTAACCGACGGCGTCCGCACGGGGCCGCCGAAGCCGCCCGCCCGCAGCCGCCGAAGACCGCCGGCCCGCAGCCGCCGAAGACCGCCGGCCCGGAGCCGTCGAAGGCCGCCCGGAGCCGCTGAAAGGCCACCCGGGACCGCCCGGAGCCGCTGAAAGGCCACCCGGGCCGCCCGAAGGCCGCCGGGCGGGACCGCCTTCGGGGTCGCGCTTCACCGGCCCCGGTCCCTACTCCACCTCGATCCCGAAGTCCCCCACCAGCTCCTCCAGACCGCCCCGATACCCCTTCCCGCCGACCACGAAGTCCCAGTCGCCGCCCGCGCGGCGCCGGAACGAGCCCAGCACCAGGGCCGTTTCGCCCGCGCGGCCGTCCGAGACGTCCAGGCGGTCCAGTTCCGTACCGGCCGCGTCGCGCAGGCGGATGGCCGCGTCGGTGAAGCCGGAGAGGTCCGCGTCCGGGTTCGCCTCGGGGTCGACCGAGGCGACCAGGACCAGGCGGTCCGCCCGGTCCGGCAGCGCGTCGAACGCCACCCGGACCGCCGCCCGGTCGCCCAGCGCGCCCGGCACCATCCGCACCGAACCCCCGGGTATCTCGCGGTTGTTGAAGAAGACGAAGTGGTCGTCGTCGAGGACGCGGCCGCCCTCGCACACCAGCGCGCACACGTCCAGGACCACCGAGCCGGTCCACGTCATCCCCAGGACGTTGAAGTCCGCTTCGGACTCGGGGGTCTCCGGCTCGTCGCCGCCCGCGTCGGCCCCCGCCGCCGGTACGTCCACCAGCGTCCCCGAGGGGCCCCGCTGCTCCGGCACCCGGCGCCCCGGCCGCTCCCCCAGCCTCCCCCGCAGCCCGCACGCGTGCAGCAGGTCCACCAGCTCGGCCCCGGACACCAGCGTCAGCGGCTTGCCCTGGGCGAAGGCGTACGAGCCGGGGCCGAAGCCCGAAGTCGTCACCAGGACACCCTTGTTGGCCCCGGCCGCCTGGACCGTGCCGTACAGGTCGCGGACCGCGGTGGGCGGGACCGTGTTGCGGTAGCGCTTGACCTGGACGATGATCCGGCCGCCGCTGATCGGGTCGGGGTCCACCGCCTCCACGTCCACACCGCCGTCGTTGGAGCGCTGGGTGGTCACCGCGTCCATCCCGCGCGCCCGGAACAGCTCGGCCACCAGGGACTCGAACACGATGGGGTCCATCACGAACAGGTCCGGGTCCTCGTCGGAGTCCGCGCCGTGCGTGAGCACCCCCGAGCCGACCTCGCCCGGGCGGCGCACCGCGGCCACCGCGGCCCGCTGGTCCGGCCGGGCCGACAGCCGGCCCCGTACCGCCTCCACCAGGCAGTCCACCGCACTCACCTGCGTCAGCTCCAGGCCCTGGAAGGCCGCCCGGTCCACCAGCACGCAGGCCAGCACGATCTCCGCCCGGCGGCCGGTCGCCGGGTCGACGTCGTCCACGAAGCCGTTGACCGCCACCGCGTCCAGGACGCCGTACTCGTCCGCCGCGAACAGGTCCCGCACCACCAGCAGCAGGCTCTGCGCCAGCACGTCCCGGTACAGCGCGCGCCGCTGGGTCAGCGGGCGGGCGGACTCGCGCTCCTCGTCCGTACTGGCCACGTACCGTACGGACTTGGCGGCGGGGACGATGTCGAAGGCGGGCAGCTCCCAGTCCAGCACCAGCTGGCGGGCGCCCCGGTCGTACGCGCAGGACAGCTGCCGCGGGAAGCCCTCGGGCCAGGCGGAGGCCGCGTACAGGGCCGCCGAGAAGTACTCGACGACCGCGTCCGGCTCGCCCGCCCGCAGACCGGCCACCAGCTCGGCCACGCCCGCGTTGTGGCCCCGGACCTCCGCGAGCCGCTCCCGCGCCCAGGACTCGTACCGCGCCCGGTAGTCGGCCAGTTGGCGGCGGCGCTCGGTCTCGGCGACCTGCGCCGCGTCCCAGTCCCGCCGGTAGGCGGCCTGGGCCTCCTGCTGGGCGCGGCGGCCCGTCCAGCCGCCCCGGGCCTCGTAGCGCGCCGGGTCCGGCATCGCCACCGGCCGCGCCAGCGCCCCGGGCGAGAACGGCTCGACGGCCTCCTCGCGCAGCAGCGACGCCGTACGGAACGGGGGCAGGGCGCACCCCGCCGCCAGCAGCCCCGTCAACTCCTCCACGCGCGCGTCCAGCTCCTGCGAGCGCTGCCGGGCGTCCGCCTCACGGCTCTGGCGGTAGGCGGCCCGCTGCTCGCGGTGGACCCGCGCGGCGTCCCTCTCGTCCTCGCGCTGCCGACGCTCCATCTGCCGCTGCTGCTGGACCGCCGCCCGGTGCTGGACCTCCCGTTGGCGCTGCTCCTGGCGCTGGGCCTGTGCCCACACCCCGGCCAACCCGCTGGAACGACGACTCATACGGCTCCCCCGGCCCCTTTCCCACACACCCCTGGAGACACGATTGTCCCGGACCAGAAAGGTCCGGGACACGGTGTGACGCGGTGTTTCGGTGGAGCCGCCTGTCGGAATCGAACCGACGACCTCAAGATTACAAGTCAAGCGCTCTAGCCAACTGAGCTAAGGCGGCGGCACGTGCGCCGGGCTCGCGCACGCGAGGCGCCCCCACCTCGCGGCGAGGGCTCCCTCACTCTACACAGAGCACGATTGACACCTCCAGGAAGTTCCCCTCCCGCACCTGCTGACAGATCGGACAGCGCCGGGTAGCGTCTCGTGCAGCCCACCCAGGTGGACTACACCACTTCTCCCTCTACTCGGATCGTCCGGCACGTTCCTGCCGGTGAAGGGACAGGTCTCCCATGGCCACTGTCACGTTCGACAAGGCGACCCGGATCTACCCGGGCTCCACCAAGCCCGCGGTCGACGGGCTCGAGATCGAGATCGAGGACGGCGAGTTCCTCGTCCTCGTCGGCCCCTCGGGCTGCGGAAAGTCCACCTCCCTGCGGATGCTCGCGGGCCTGGAGGACGTCAACGGCGGAGCCATCCGCATCGGTGACCGCGATGTCACCCACCTCCCGCCCAAGGACCGGGACATCGCCATGGTGTTCCAGAACTACGCGCTCTACCCGCACATGACCGTCGCCGACAACATGGGCTTCGCGCTCAAGATCGCCGGGGTCAACAAGGCGGAGATCCGCAAGAAGGTCGAGGAGGCGGCGAAGATCCTCGACCTCACCGAGTACCTGGACCGCAAGCCCAAGGCCCTCTCCGGCGGCCAGCGCCAGCGCGTCGCCATGGGCCGCGCCATCGTGCGCGAGCCGCAGGTCTTCCTCATGGACGAGCCGCTCTCCAACCTCGACGCCAAGCTCCGCGTCTCCACCCGCACCCAGATCGCCTCGCTCCAGCGGCGCCTGGGCATCACGACGGTGTACGTGACCCACGACCAGGTCGAGGCCATGACCATGGGCGACCGCGTGGCGGTCCTCAAGGACGGTCTGCTCCAGCAGGTCGACTCGCCGCGCAACATGTACGACCGCCCGGCCAACCTCTTCGTCGCCGGCTTCATCGGCTCGCCCGCGATGAACCTGGTCGAGGTCCCGATCACCGACGGCGGCGTGAAGTTCGGCAACAGCGTGGTCCCCGTCAGCCGGGAGGCGCTGTCCGCCGCGGCCGACCGGGGCGACCGCACGGTGACGGTCGGCGTCCGCCCCGAGCACTTCGACATCGTCGAGCAGAACGGCGCGGCCGCGGTCGCGGCGTCCCTCTCCAAGGAGTCCGAGGCCGAGCCCGCGGGCCTGGCCGTCACGGTGAACGTGGTGGAGGAGCTCGGCGCCGACGGCTACGTGTACGGCACGGCCGACGTCGGCGGCGAGCAGAAGGACCTCGTGGTCCGGGTGAACGGCCGCTCGGTCCCCGAGAAGGGCTCCCAGCTCCACGTGGTCCCGCGGCCCGGCGAGACGCATGTCTTCTCGACCTCGACGGGCGAGCGCCTCAGCGACTGACGTACGGCGGCACGTCAGCCGGCCCCGCACCCACCTACCGGGGTGCGGGGCTTTTCCGTACCCCGGGGTTTGGGGGCCCCTGGATTACCGCGCGTCCGGGGGCGAGCGTCCGGGTTTCCGCACGTCGGGGTTTCGGGGGGCCCGGGGGCCCGGAGTTCCGCACCCCCGCGTTTCCACGCGTCCGCGTTTCCACGCGTCCGCGTTTCCACGCGTCCGGGTTTCCGCCCGCGCACTGTCACCTGTCGACAAATACCCCGGCAGACCGGCCATTTCGAACAGTGTTCGTCAACACGGGATTCGAAACGCCGCCTCGAACCATCCCTCGACCGGGTGACTAAATGTCGCCAAATCATTACTCCCCGCTACGCTCGCCTCCGTGACGCACACAGCCCGCCGAATCGGCCGCACCCTAGCTCTCGTCCTGCCCGTCGTCCTCGTCCTCTCGGGGACGCTCGCGGTCACCCGGGTCAACTGGGCCGGGACCAGCGACTCGCAGCTGCTGACCGCCTCCTCCCAGGACGTCTCCGTACGCGCGAAGCCACGCGCCCCGCAGGACGTCCTGCGCGACGCGCTGCTCCTCGAACTCCAGGAGAAGGACCCCGGAACCGCCCTCACCCACCTCCAGCGCGAGGTGGAGCAGCGCCCCTCGCTCGCCAAGCACTGCATGTCGATCGCGCGTGCGCTGGGCCAGGCCGCCGTGAAGCAGTACGGCCCCGCCAAGGCCCAGTCGTACTCGCGCCCCGTCTGCGACACGTCGTTCGCCTCGGGCGTGGCCCAGGAGTCCTGAGCGCGGCAGCCCGGCCGTACCGCGTCCGGTCCACGGCATAGGGTTCACCGCATGACTGCGAGCACGACTTCGACCTTCCCGACGCAGGCCGTGGTCCTGGCGGGCGGCCAGGGCTCACGACTGCGTCCGTACACCGACGACCGCCCCAAGCCGATGGTCGAGATCCCGGGCACCGGGACCCCGATCATCGGCCATCAGCTTGCCTGGCTCGCGGCGGAGGGCGTCACCGACGCCGTGATCTCCTGCGGCCACCTCGCCGACGTGCTCCAGGAGTGGCTGGACTCGGCGGACCTTCCGCTGCGCGTCACGACGGTGGTCGAGAGCGAGCCGCTGGGGCGCGGGGGCGGCCTCAAGTACGCGGCGGCGCACCTGCCGCACGGCGACCAGCCGTGGTACGCCACGAACGGTGACATCTGGACCCGGTTCTCGCTGCGCGAGATGGCGTCCTTCCACGGGGAGCGCGACGCGACGGCCACGCTGGCGCTGGCCCGGCCCCGTATCCCGTGGGGCGCGGTCGAGACGGACGCCTTCGGTCACATCACGGACTTCATCGAGTCCCCGCCGTCGCCGTATCTGATCAACGCGGGCGTGTACGTGTTCTCCTCCGCCTTCACGGAGCTGCTGCCGGACCGGGGCGACCACGAGCGCACCACGTTCCCGCGCCTGGCCCGCGAACGCCGCCTGGCCGGGTTTCCGCTGCCGCACGGGGCGTATTGGCGGGCGATCGACACGGCGAAGGACTTGACGGAGGCGGCGAAGGAACTGGCAACGCCCCGCCACTAAACGGTCCGCCCGCAGGCGCCTCCCGGACCCTACGCCCCACCCCTCCCCAGCGGGAGCTACGCCCCGCACCCCATCCTTTCGCCCGCGGCCAGGTGAAGGATTACTCACGCAGTGGGGTTGTCTGCGGGCCGGTGTGGGTTGCTCGCGCAGTTCCCCGCGCCCCTAGGGGGTTGCGCTTATCGCACGCGTGCGGTGCAGCCGGCCCGAGGAGGGGCCGGAGGCCCCTTGAGGGGCGCGGGGAACTGCGCGGGTGCCCCAGCACGGTCCGCACACAAAGGCGCCTGCGCAGCGGGGTGCAGGGGCCGCAGGCCCCGCTTCGGAGGGCAGGGGCGGAGCCCCGGAGCGGGGTGCAGGATCCGCAAGCCCCCGCCAGGGGTTCGGGGGCGGAGCCCCCTAGTGGGGTGCAGGGGCCGCAGGCCCCGCCGGGGGGTCGGGGGCGGAGTCCCCGGGAAAAACGCCTTCGCCCCTCCCCCGCCCCCGGAGGGTTTCGGAAAGGGGCGGGGTGGGGGCTGAGCGCCGTCAGCCCAGTAGGCCGCCGATCGGGTTCCGGTTACCCCCCGTAGACCCCCCGGACCCCCCCGACGGAGTCGACGCACCCCCCGTCGACGTCGGCCCGGACGTCGACGACGGCGGCGCGACCGGCGCCGGCTTGTGGCGGGGCGTCGGCGCCTTGTGGCCCGTCGTCCCCTGGGACGTCTGGCTCGGCACACCCCCCACCGCCCCCGACTCCCGCACCGGCTTCGACGACGCCCGCTTGGACGGCTTCACCGACGGCTTGGCCGAGCCGCTCACGGACGGCTTGGGCGAGCCGGGGCGGCGTACGGACGGGGTGGACGGCGTGGGCGCCAGCGGCGTGCCCGGGAGGTAGTTGGTGGGGTCGGAGTGCGGACCCGGCACCGTCACCATCTCGGTGGAGCGCACCGCACCGCCGAGCAGCGAGCCGATCACCAGGGTCAGCCCGACCACCACCGTCGCCATCACCGTGCCCCGCCGCAGCAC
The DNA here is from genome assembly GCF_040629815.1 of Streptomyces sp. NPDC005878. Taxonomy (NCBI): domain Bacteria; kingdom Bacillati; phylum Actinomycetota; class Actinomycetes; order Kitasatosporales; family Streptomycetaceae; genus Streptomyces; species Streptomyces sp. NPDC005878. The sequence continues at coordinate 276,993 of NZ_JBEXWK010000005.1, read as the reverse complement.
CCGCCGCCGCAGCTCCCACAGCGTGGAGCGCGGGCCGAGCCGGCGCCAGGCCTCGCCGGAGAGGCGGGCGTCCAGCGAGTACACCGGCGCGCCGGCCGTGATCAGCGGGGACCAGGCGGCCAGGTAGATGAAGTCCGGCGCGTCGTACGCCGGGACCGTCTGCCAGCTCACCGTCAGCAGCAGGGCCGCCGAGAGCAGCGCCCCGAACACCGCCGCGACCCGCTGCCACAGGCCCAGCATGGTCAGCACGCCCACCACGATCTGGAGGAAGGCCACCGACAGGCCCGCCCCGACCGGATGCTGGAGCGCGAAGGTGCGCAGCGGCTCGGCGAGGGCCCACGGGTGCAGCGAGTTCAGCCACTTCATCATCGAGCCGCGCTCGCCGCCGTCGAAGTAGACGGGGTCGCAGAGCTTGCCCATCCCCGCGTACACGGAGATGAAGCCGAGGAAGACGCGCAGCGGGAGCAGGACCACGCCGAGGTTCATCCGGCGGCCCGGGTAGTACGCGTGGCGCACCTGGTCCGCGCCGTGCCGCTGGCCGCGTGCGTCGGTGCCGTCGGGTCCGTCGGCGCCGTCGGGTCCGTCCGGGCCGTCCTCGCCGTAGCCGCGCTCGTACGCGTCGAAGTCGCCGCCCCCGTACGCCCCTTGGGTGCGCACCGCCTGGAGCAGGGCCGTCTCGGCGCCGCCCCCGGAGTCCGCGAGCGGTGCGCGCGGGCCGACCACCACGGGCGTCGGCCTGGTGTCCTCGTCGACGCGCGGGATGACCTGGGTGTTGCCCACGTCGAGCGCCTCGCCCGGCGCCGCCGGCGCGTCCAGGCCGCGCACCGCCTGCAACAGGCCGGTCGCCCCGGGCGCCGCCCGGCCGCTCCACACCACCGGGGCCCGGCGGCGGGCCGCCCCGGGGGCGGCCGGCATCCTCGCCGGGTCCCTCGGAGGGCGCTTCGACTGGGCCTTCGGGGCGAAGTGCACCCGGAAACTGGCGTGGTTGACGATGACCTGCGCCGGGTCGGAGTCCACCTTGACCATACTCAGGGCAGGCTGATCGTCGAACCCGGGCCGGGGCGTTCTGGTGTCCACACTCATCTAACCGAGTGATGGTGGTTTAGGACACTGCCTTGACGCAGGCGATCTGTCCGAGGCCCGTCAAGATCACCTACTCCGGACGGGCGTCGGGCGGATCCGCGTCAGCCCTTGCGGCGGCGCGCGGCCTCGTAGAGCACGATGCCCGCCGCGACACCGGCGTTCAGCGACTCGGCGCCGCCCGGCATCGAGATGCGCACCCGGTAGTCGCAGGTCTCGCCGACCAGGCGGCCCAGGCCCTTGCCCTCGCTGCCGATCACGATGACGACCGGCCCGGCCAGCGCCTCCAGCTGCTCGACCGTGTGCTCGCCGTCGGCGGCGAGGCCGACGATGGTGACACCGGCCTTCTTGTAGTCCTCCAGGGCGCGGGTCAGGTTGGTGACGCGCGAGACCGGCGTACGGGCGGCGGTGCCCGCCGAGGACTTCCAGGCGCCGGCCGTCATCCCGGCCGCGCGGCGCTCGGGCACGACCACGCCGTGGCCGCCGAAGGCGGAGGTGGAGCGGACGATCGCGCCGAGGTTGCGCGGGTCGGTGACGCCGTCGAGGGCGACGATCAGCGGCTCGTCGTGGCTGTCGTACGCGGCCTCCAGGAGGTCCTGCGGGTGCGCGTACTCGTACGGCGGGACCTGGAGGACCAGGCCCTGGTGGTTGAGCCCGTTGGTCATCCGGTCGAGCTCGGCGCGCGGGGCCTCCATCAGGTTGATGTTGCCGCGCTCGCCCGCGAGCTGGAGCGCCTCGCGCACCCGCTCGTCGTTGTCGATGTACTGCTGCACGTACAGCGTGGTCGCCGGGACGCCGTCGCGCAGTGCCTCGAAGACCGGGTTGCGGCCGACGACCATCTCGGACGTGCCCTTGGGGCCGCCGCGGCGCGGGGCGGGGCGGCGGGTCGCGGCCTGCTTGGCCTTCGCGGTGGCGATGCGGTTCTTCTTGTGCTTCTTGCGCTCCTCCGCGGGGGGCGTCGGGCCCTTGCCCTCCAGGCCCCGGCGCCGCTGGCCACCGCTGCCGACCGTCGCGCCCTTCTTGTTGGACGTGCGGCGGTTCCTGCGCTGGCTGTTCCCGGCCATGACTACCTGTTTCCGTGATTGTGCGACCTACGGGGCGTGGTGGCGACCGCGGGTCCTGCGTACGTACGTATATGAAGTGTGCCGCCCAGTCGCCCGGGCGGCACATCGCGCCTGCCCGTCAGCGGGGGCCGAGGCTCCAGCGGGGGCCGCTGGGGCTGTCCTCGACGACGAGCCCGGACTGGGCCAGCTGGTCGCGGATGGCGTCCGCGGTGGCCCAGTCCTTGCGGGCGCGGGCCGCCTCGCGCTGTTCGAGCACCAGCCGTACGAGCGTGTCGACGGCCCCGTGCAGGTCGTCGCCGCGCTCGGCCTCGCCCGCCCAGTGGGCGTCCAGCGGGTCCAGACCGAGGACGCCGAGCATGGCGCGGACCTCGGCGAGACGGGCGACGGCCTCTTCCTTGTCGTCGGCGGCCAGCGCGCTGTTGCCCTGGCGGACCGTGGTGTGGACGACCGCGAGCGCCTGCGGGACGCCCAGGTCGTCGTCCATCGCCTCGGCGAACGCCGGCGGCACCTCGGCGGCGGGCTCGACCACGCCCCCCGCCTTCTCCACCACGCGCTGGACGAAGCCCTCGATGCGCGCGAACGCCGACTCGGCCTCGCGCAGGGCCTCCTCGCTGTACTCGATGGTGGAGCGGTAGTGCGGGGTGCCCAGGTAGTAGCGGAGCACGACGGGGCGCCACCGCTGGACCATGTCGGAGACGAGCACCGAGTTGCCGAGCGACTTGGACATCTTCTCGCCGGCCATGGTGACCCAGGCGTTGTGCATCCAGTACGCGGCGAAGTCGTCGCCGTACGCCTTGGCCTGGGCGATCTCGTTCTCGTGGTGCGGGAAGATCAGGTCGCGGCCGCCGCCGTGGATGTCGAAGGCGCTGCCCAGGTACTTGTGGGCCATCGCCGAGCACTCCAGGTGCCAGCCGGGACGACCCCGGCCCCAGGGCGTCTCCCAGTCGGGCTCGCCCGGCCTGGACGCCTTCCACATGGCGAAGTCGCGCGGGTCGCGCTTGCCCGCGACGCCCTCGTCGGGCTGGCGCAGGTCGTCGATGTCCTGGTTGGACAGCTCCAGATAGCCGGGGAAGGAGCGCACGTCGAAGTAGACACTGCCGTCAGCCTCGTACGCGTGACCGCGCTCGATCAGACCGCGCATCATCTCGATCATCTCCGGGACGTGCCCGGTCGCGCGCGGCTCATAGGTGGGCGGCAGGCAACCGAGGGCCTCGTACCCGTCGTTGAAGGCGCGCTCGTTCTCGTAGCCGATCGACCACCAGGGGCGGCCCTGCTCGGCCGACTTCGCGATGATCTTGTCGTCGATGTCGGTGACGTTGCGGATGAACGTGACGTCGTAGCCGCGGTACTGGAACCAGCGGCGCGCGATGTCGAAGTTGAGGTAGGAGCGGACGTGTCCGATGTGCGGGGCGGCCTGCACGGTCGCGCCACAGAGGTAGATCGAGACACAGCCCGGCACGAGCGGGGTGAAATCACGGATCTGCCGGGCGCTGGTGTCGTACAGGCGAATAGTCACGGGTCCAGGGTAGTGGGCCCGTGGCGGTGCCCCGCGACCCTTGGGCCACGGGGCACCGAAGTGTGACAGAAGCTTTTCCGGCGGGCCGCGACGGCGGCGCGGCGCGCTCGGCCGCGGGGTTTTCCGGGGGCCACCGGAACGTGTCCGTCCGGGCCTCGGTCACCCGGCCACCGGCCATCCCGGTCCTTCATTCACCCGGTCCGGTAGACCAGCGCCGTGGCGATCGCGGCGAGGCCGTCGCCGCGGCCGGGGAAGCCGAGGCCGTCGGTGGTGGCGCCGGAGACCGAGACCGGCGCGCCGACCGCGTCGGAGAGCACCTTCTGCGCCTCGTCGCGCCGCTTGCCGATCTTCGGGCGGGGGCCGACGACCTGGACGGCCACGTTGCCGATGCCGAAGCCCCCCGCCCGGACGATCCGGGCCGCCTCGGTGAGGAGGGTGACGCCGGAGGCGCCGGACCACTCGGGGCGGCCGGTGCCGAAGTGGGCGCCGAGGTCGCCGAGGCCCGCCGCCGAGAACAGCGCGTTGCAGGCGGCGTGCGCGACGACGTCCGCGTCGGAGTGGCCGGCGAGGCCGGGCCCCTCGTCCTCCCAGAGCAGACCCGCGCACCACAGCTCGCGGCCCTCCTCGAAGGCGTGAATGTCGGTGCCGATGCCGACCTGCGGGATCACCGGGGCGGGCGGGGCAGGGGCCGGGGCCGGGGCCGCCGGAGCGGGCGTCGGCGTCGGCATCTGCCTCTGGGCCGGCTCAGAAGCCATCGTTCCCTCAGAAGCCATCGTTCGCCCTCCTGCGCGCCAGGACCGCCTCGGCCAGGACCAGGTCCAGCGGGCGGGTGACCTTGAAGGCCTCCTCGTGGCCCGGCACGACCACGACCTTCAGGCCGAGCCGCTCGACCATGGACGCGTCGTCGGTGACCTCGCCCTCGACGTGTCCGTGGGCGCGCACCAGCGTGGCGTGGTCGAAGCCCTGCGGGGTCTGGACCGCGCGCAGCCGGGACCGGTCGGGCGTGGCGAGCACCGGCTCGGGGGTGCCGTCGGTGTGCGGCTCGACCTCCTTGACGGTGTCGGCCAGCGGCAGCGCGGGGACGACGGCCGGGGCCCCGTCCCGTACCGCCTCGATCACCGCGTCGACCGTGTCGACCGGCACCAGCGGGCGGGCCGCGTCGTGGACGAGGACCACGTCGATGCCGGGCGGCAGCGCCTCCAGGCCCAGGCGCACGGACTCCTGGCGGGTCTCGCCCCCGGGCACCACGACGAAGTCGGTCCGCTCCGGGAGGGCGTGCTCGGCCAGCAGGTTCCTGACCTCGGTGGCGCCGTCCGGCGGGGCCACGACGACGACGAGCGAGACGGCGCGGGAGGCGGCCATGGCCCGGACGGCGTGGATGAGCATCGGCGTGCCGTTCAGCGCGCGGAGCGCCTTGGGGGCGCCCGGGCCGAGCCGCACACCGCGGCCGGCCGCGGGGATCACGGCGGCGGTGCGGAAAACGCGCGTTTCCTCAGACAAGGTTTGTGTCCTTCGGCGACATGGGTATGGCCTCAGCAAGCTGGGCGCGACGCCCCTGACCGGCCCCTTCCGTGACGACCGGTCGGGCGCTGCCCGGCACGGCGAGCCGCTGCGGATGCCGTGGGCGTACGAATGATGTCCGAACATGCCGCAGCGCCCGGCGACACAGCAGTAAGGTCACTGCTGGTCAGCGGGCACCGCGGCAATTACTGGCCGCCCGGGAGGCGCAGCCCCCGGAGTCGGCCGGTGTCAGGACGCGAGAACCTCGTCGAGGAGGGCCTCGGCCTTGTCTTCGTTGGTGTTCTCAGCGAGGGCCAGCTCGCTCACCAGGATCTGGCGCGCCTTGGCGAGCATGCGCTTCTCACCCGCGGAGAGTCCGCGCTCGCGCTCACGACGCCACAGGTCGCGCACCACTTCGGCGACCTTGATGACATCGCCGGAGGCGAGCTTCTCCAGATTCGCCTTGTAGCGACGGGACCAGTTCGTGGGCTCCTCCGCATACGGTGCGCGCAGCACCTCGAAGACCCGGTCCAGCCCGTCCTGCCCGACCACATCGCGCACGCCTACGAACTCCGCATTGTCCGCGGGTACGCGTACCGTCAGATCGCCCTGGGCGACCTTGAGCACCAAGTAGGTCTTGTCCACGCCTTTGATCTGGCGAGTTTCGATGGCCTCGATCAGCGCGGCCCCGTGATGGGGATAGACCACGGTGTCGCCAACCTTGAACGTCATGTGACAGGTACCCCTTCCGTGGCTATCCAGAGTAACACGAGAACAGCCTGTTCTGAATGGCGTTTTCGCAGGTCAGGGCATATCTCGGGGCTTGACAACAGCAACAGGAACGTGCTGCGGAGGGCTCGCGGGAAGGGGTATTCGCAGGTCGGAGCGGCTGTTCGGGGGCAGGGAAACATGCCCGTCACACTCTTCGCAACCCCCTTCCGATGACCCGAACATCCCGGTTTGTCGGGTTCCAAGCGGTGAACTTCCACTGCTCCGTTCGGTGATCGGTCACCCGTTCGGCGGGACCACGACTTTTTCGCGAATTGATCACCAGGGGCGGACCGGGGGGTTTTCGGTAAGGAATGCGGGGCGGTCCGGGGAATTGATCACCGGTGATATGTGAACGGCGCGGGAAACGTCGAGATCAGAGCGGGTGCGGAGGTCCGGGGGAGGTTGTGGGGAGAGTTGTGCAGACGCGCCCGGCGGGTGCGCCGGGAAGGGCGCGCGACTCCCGGCGCGGCGCACCGGCGCGCAGGGGCGGGTCGGGTGCGGGCTCGCCGGGACGGCTCGGTAACCTAAGCCAGCTGACACAGACTTTGCCGTCCTTTAGATGTCCTTACGTCCAAGGAGTTGCCGCCGCCGTGAGCCGCAGCCTTCGACGCGGCGCCCTCGCCGCCTCTGCCATCGCGTTCTCGCTCGCCTCTGTCGCCGCCTGCTCGGCGGGCAACGACGCGCAGACGCTCGAAGTGAAGCCGGACAACGCCGCCGTCAAGGTCGGTGACATCAAGATCCAGAATGCGACCGTCCTGACGCAGCCGAAGGCGGACGCCGCCGGTCCGGCCGTCATCGCGGCGACCCTCTTCAACAACGGCGACAAGCCGCAGACGCTCGACGCGGTCAAGCTCGCGTCCTCGGGCGCCACGGTGAAGCTGTCCCCCGCCAAGGGCCAGAAGGGGCTCACCGTGCCCCCGCACGGCTCGCTGATCCTCGGCGGCAAGGACAACGCGTCCGCCGTCGTCGAGAACGGCAAGGAGGCCGCCAGGAACGGCGACGCCCAGCCGGTCACCTTCCAGCTGAGCAAGGCGGGCGACGTGACGCTGCGCGCCTTCGTGATCCCCTCCACCAGCTACTTCGAGGGCTACGGCCCGAGCGAGCTCCCCAAGCCCCCGGCGGCCACGCCGGGCGCGCCGGGCGCGGCCACCTCGCCGGAGGCCGGCACCACGCCGGGCGCCACCGCGAGCGGCAAGCCGGCGGGCAAGCCGTCGAACACCCCGGCCAAGGGCAAGCCGTCCGGCGGCGCGAGCACGGGTGCGGCGCACTGACGCAGACGTACACGTACGCGACAGGAGGGGCCCCGGACATCTGTCCGGGGCCCCTCCTGTGTGTAGCCGGGGGGCCTACGGCTCGAACTTGTAGCCCAGACCCCGCACCGTCACCAGGTACCGCGGCGCACCCGGGTCCGGCTCGATCTTGGCGCGCAGGCGCTTGACGTGGACGTCGAGGGTCTTGGTGTCGCCCACGTAGTCCGCGCCCCAGACCCGGTCGATCAGCTGCATACGGGTCAGCACGCGGCCCGCGTTGCGCAGCAGCATCTCCAGGAGGTCGAACTCCTTCAGCGGCAGGTCGACCTTGCCGCCGGAGACCGTCACCACGTGGCGGTCCACGTCCATGCGGACCGGGCCCGCCTCCAGGGCCGCCGGGGTGACCTCCTCGGGCTCGCCGCGCCGGCGCAGCACCGCGCGGATGCGGGCGACGAGCTCGCGGGAGGAGAACGGCTTGGTGACGTAGTCGTCGGCTCCTATTTCGAGGCCCACCACCTTGTCGATCTCGCTGTCCTTGGCGGTGACCATGATCACCGGGACGTTGGAGCGGCCGCGCAGCTGGCGGCAGACCTCGGTGCCGGGCAGTCCCGGCAGCATCAGGTCGAGCAGGACGAGGTCGGCGCCGTTGCGCTCGAACTCGTCGAGCCCGTCGGGCCCGGTGGCCGCCACGGCGACCTCGAAGCCCTCTTTGCGGAGCATGTAGGACAGGGCGTCGCTGAACGATTCCTCGTCCTCGACGACGAGCACTCGGGTCACGGAAGGACCTCCGGGGCAGGGGGCACAGTGGTGGAGTCGTGCGCGGTGGCAAAGGTGTCGTACGGCGGCTCGTCGACGGCGTCGTCGTCCGGGCCCGCCGGGTCGGGTGCGGCGCGGTCCCGGACGGCGCCGGCCTCCGGCAGCCTCAGGGTGAAGGTGGAGCCCTGTCCCTCGGAGCTCCACACGGTGACCTCCCCGCCGTGCGAGGCGGCCACGTGCTTGACGATGGCCAGGCCCAGGCCCGTACCGCCGGTGGCGCGGGAACGGGCCGGGTCGACGCGGTAGAACCGTTCGAAGACGCGCTCCCGGTCCTTCTCCGAGATGCCTATGCCCTGGTCGGTCACGGCTATCTCGATGAAGTCCCCGCCGGGCGCGGCGACGCGGCGGCCCGCGATGCCGACCCTGGTCCTGGCCGGGGAGTAGTTGACGGCGTTCTCGACGAGGTTGCCGAGGGCGGCGGCGAGCTGGCCGCGGTGACCCCAGACGTACAGGTCAGCCGTGCCGCCCGCGGCCATGGTGATCTGCTTGGTGGAGGCGGGGTGGCGGGAGCGGTCGATGGCCTCGGCCACCAGCTCGTCGACCCGGACCGGCTCGGCGTCGTCCAGGGGGTCGTCGTTCTGCACCCGGGAGAGGTCTATGAGCTCCTGGACCAGATTGGTCAGCCGGTTGGCCTCGATCTGCATCCGGCCCGCGAAGCGGGTGATCGCCACGGGGTCGTCCGAGGCGTCCATGACGGCCTCGGAGAGCAGCGAGAGCGCGCCGACCGGGGTCTTGAGCTCATGGCTGACGTTGGCGACGAAGTCGCGCCGGACCGCCTCGATGCGGCGCGCCTCGGTGAGGTCCTCGACCAGGAGCAGCACGAGCCGGGAGCCGAGCGGGGCGACCCGGGCGGAGACCGCCAGCGCCTCGCCCCGGCCGGTGCCCCGGCGCGGCAGGTCGAGCTCCACCTGCCGTATCTCGCCGTCCCGCCGGGTGTCGCGGGCCATGTGGAGCATCGGCTCCACGGCCAGCTTGCCGCCCCTGACCAGCCCCAGGGCGTACGCCGCCGAGCTGGCCTTGACCACCGAGTCGCTCTCGTCGAGGACCACCGCCGAGGAGCGGAGCACCGAGAGCACGGTGTCCACGCCGGGCGGCAGGACCGCGTCCGTGTGCAGGGATGTCCGGGTGGGCCGCGCCTGGTCGCGCTCGCTCCAGCGGAACGCCAGCATGGCGATGACGCCGGTGCACAACCCGGCGATCGCTGCAGCTGCGGCGACCGCCGCGTTCACGTCCATGCCTCCAGGTTATGCGGGTGCGCGGACACTCTCCCAGCCATCCGGGTGCCTGCTCGAACGTTCGTCGCCCAGAGTTCACCATGGTGATAGTGCTGGTTCACTTGGTGTGGCCGAATCGGACGCGTAGCCCACGGAGCGTGGGAGCGTGGGGGCCGCGGCATCCCCTGCCTCCCCCGGAGTCATAGCCCGGAGTCATCGAAAGAGGGACACCCATGCGGGACGCGTACCACGAGGAACTGGACTCGATCGGCGAGGGCCTGGTCGAGATGGCCCGCCTTGTCGGGTCGGCGATCGGGCGCGCCACGACGGCCATGCTCGACGCCGATCTCAAGCTCGCCGAGAGTGTGATCGCCGCCGACCAGAAGGTCGACGACCTCCAGCACGACCTGGAGGCGCGGGCGATAGCCCTGCTGGCCCGCCAGCAGCCGGTCGCCACCGACCTGCGGATCGTGGTGACCTCGCTCCGGATGAGCGCGGACCTGGAGCGCTCGGGCGACCTGGCCCAGCACGTGGCCAAGCTGACCCGGCTGCGCTACCCGGCGCGGGCGGTCCCGCACGACCTGCACGCCACCATCCTGGAGATGGGCCAGCTGGCGCAGCGCCTGATGGCGAAGGCGGCCGAGGTGATCATCACCAAGGACGTCGACCTCGCGCTCCAGCTGGAGCAGGACGACGACGAGATGGACCTGCTGCACCGCACGCTCTTCCAGCACCTGATGGACGACCGCTGGAAGCACGGCATCGAGACGGCCGTCGACGTGACGCTCCTCGGCCGCTACTACGAGCGGTTCGCCGACCACGCCGTCTCGGTCGCCAAGCGGGTCGTCTACCTGGTCACCGGCGAGCACGCGGACGAGCTCCAGCCCCCGGTGCAGGTCGAGACACATCCTGTCGAAGGCGCCGCGGGCACCACGGGCGCGTAGCGCCCGGTTGGGGCGTCCCGGAGCACGCACGGCGCGCGAAGGAGATGCGCGCGCGCCGTTGATGCGCCTGCCCCGGTGGGCATCCAATGGGGTGAGGTGCGCGCCTACCCCAACCCCGGGAGGGACCATGACCGAGACCCCGACCCCGACCCCCACCGCGTCGAACTGCAGCTGCGGCCCCAACTGCCAGTGCGGCTGCCAGTCGGGCGGCGCCTGCCAGTGCGGTGGCGGCTGCTGAGCGAGCGACACGCGAAGGGCCCCGCCCGGCTACCGGACGGGGCCCTTCGCGCACGCGGGTGCGTCGACCGACCACGCACGCGTGTGCCCCGCTGCACCCCCAGGTCCGCAGACGGCCCGACTCGAACCGCCACGCCTCCGCTGACGCAACCTGCTCTGGACGACAGCCTTGACAGGTGGCTGAAGTCGGTCTGATCACCATGCGAAGAAGGTCGCTGCTCAGCCGGACGCCTGCGGCTTGAAGGCATGTGCGCAGCCTGGGAGTTCGGTGCCCTGGCGGTGTGAGAGCGGCAGAAAGACCACGGGGCGGATCGTCCACGTGATGCGTATGTCCTCGTGGGTCACTGACACCGTGCAGGGTTCGGCGCGCAGCAGCGCTCGTCTGGTCTCGATGTGGCTGTCGTGCAGCCACTCCCAAGCGGCGTCCGATGCGTCTCCGTCGAGGGCCGGAGAGATCGTGCGCAACGTGACTGCGACCCATCGGTCGGCCTGAGGTGCCGTGTACCAGCACCGTACCGAATGTACGCGTACCGGGAGTGCGGGTTCGCACTTTTCGTACGGGCAGTCGGCGCATAGCGTTCACCAGGTGGTCTGGTGCCGGCCTGGATGCCGTTAGAGAGGGGACCTCGCATGTTCGGACTGATGGTGCGTTTCACCTGCAAGGACGAGGCGTCGGCGGCAACCTTCGACGACCTTGTGGCGCGGACCGGAGAGCTGATCCGCGCGAACGAGCCCGGAACGGTGATCTATACCGTGCACCGCGTTGACGGGCGCCCGTTGGAGCGGATCTTCTACGAGCTGTACCGGGACGAGGACGCTTTCGAGGAGCACGAGTCGAAGGACTACGTGCGGGCCTTCCTGTCCGAGCGGGACCGGTACCTTGCGGCGACAGAGGTCGACCGTCTGGACTTCGTGTCCGGCAAGGGTGTGGACGTTGAGCGCTGACTATCAGAAAGCGCTGGGCCGCAAGATCGCCTTCCATCGCAAGCGACGCGGACTCTCGCAGAAGGAGTTCGCCGGCCTGCTGGAGCGATCCGAAGCATGGGTGTCCCAGGTCGAGCGGGGCGTACGCCGCATCGACCGCATGACCGTGCTGGAAAAGGTCGCCGAGGTGCTGGAACTGCCCATCGCGGAGCTGGCGGCCGAGGCACCCATCGTCGCGTCGGCGGCTGAGGGGGAATCGCCGGGAGCCGGCCGACTGCGGCTCGTACTGAGCACCGCGCACTCACTCAAGGCCGTCCTCGATCGGCAGGACACTCCCCCGGATGTGCCGGCACTTCGCGCAGAGGTCGACCATGCGTGGGAGCTGACGCACCAGGGCAACTACGCCGACCTGGCCGAGCTGCTCGAAGGGCTCGTTCCCCGGCTGGAGGCGGCCACCCGGTCGGTTGCTGAGACGGACCGTCCCGAGCTGTTCCGACTCCTGGCCGTCATGTACCACACGTGCAGCGGCGCGCTCGCGAACATGGGAGAGCCTGAGGCGGCCTGGATCGCCGTCGACCGTGCCGTGGTCGCCGCCGAGCGGGCCAACGATCCACTCCTGATGGCGGCCGGTGCATTCCGGCTTTCGATCGTCTTCCTCGGCGCACGACACTTCGAGCAAGCGGCTCGGGCGTCCGGCACTGCGGCCGACGCGCTGGGGCCCTTGGCGGACTCCGGCCGGGTTGAGGCGGTGGCGCTCCGCGGAGCGCTGACCCTGCAACGGGCCGTTGCCGCGGCACGGCTGAACCTGGCCGACGAGGCGTACGGCTACCTCCGCGACGCTCGCGTCATGGCCGAACAGGTCGGCGACGGACGCGACGACTACAACACGGAGTTCGGGCCGACCAACGTCGGCTTGCACGAAGTGGCCGTAGCGGTCGACCTCGGCGACGCCGGCGTCGCTCTCCGGGCTGCTCAGTCGGTCGATGCGTCCGGGCTCTCCACAGAGCGGCAGACACGGTTCCAGATCGACGTGGCGAGGGCCCATGCGCAGCGCCGCCAGGTCACTGACGCTGTAGCGGCACTGATGAAGGCGCGTGGGCTGTCCTCTGGGATGGTACGAGCCCTCCCTGTCGTCAAGCAGATCGTGGCGGACCTGCTGACCATGAGCCAGCAGCCTTCCGAGGAGCTTCGGGCCTTGGCAGGCGAGTCGGGCGTACACGAAGCATGGACCGGTACGTGAAGTACTGGACGGTCCTCTCTGATCAAGGTCACCGTCCCGGAAAGCGGCGTCCAGGGCCTGGCCCCTGGTTGTCCGGTCTCCCTGGTGGCCGGCCCTACCGTTGCCGACGGCCCGGCTCCTGGTCCGTACGGCTCTGTCATGGAGCGAGATGTCCGACGACGAGTCCACCGAGTACTACACGCTGCTCTGCGACGACCCGGCCTACGAGGTGGTGCTCGTCGACTGTGGGCCCCACGAGATGGAGGTGACCGTGGCGGTGCGCAAGGTGACCGGGCTGAGCTTGTGGCACAGCCGGGTTCTGGCGCGCCAGGCGCCCATCACCCTCCGTGGGGGTCTGTCGGCGTACAGGGCCCAGTCCGCTGTCGCTGTGCTCCAAGGCGCCGGGGCCAGAGCGGAGTGGAGACAAGAGCCGGAGCCCGGAGACGTAGGGCCCTGTCGCCCTGACGGCCCCGGGACGGCCCAGAGATAGCGAGAAGCCCCCTCCCCGCGGAGAACCCGCAGGCAGGGGGCTTACCCGTGGGCGCTTACTTCTTCTTGCCCTGGTTCTTGACCGCCTCGATCGCCGCCGCCGCCGCGTCCGGGTCGAGGTAGGTGCCGCCGGGCTTGACCGGCTTGAAGTCGGCGTCCAGTTCGTAGACGAGCGGGATGCCGGTCGGGATGTTCAGGCCCGCGATGTCGGCGTCGGAGATGCCGTCGAGGTGCTTGACCAGGGCGCGCAGCGAGTTGCCGTGCGCCGCCACCAGGACCGTGCGGCCCGCGAGCAGGTCCGGGACGATGCCGTCGTACCAGTACGGCAGCATGCGGACCACGACGTCCTTGAGGCACTCCGTGCGCGGGCGCAGCTCCGGCGGGATCGTCGCGTAGCGCGCGTCGTCCGACTGGGAGAACTCGGTGCCGTCCTCCAGCGCGGGCGGCGGGGTGTCGTACGAGCGGCGCCACAGCATGAACTGCTCCTCGCCGAACTCGGCGAGCGTCTGCGCCTTGTCCTTGCCCTGGAGCGCGCCGTAGTGGCGCTCGTTCAGGCGCCACGAGCGGTGCACGGGGATCCAGTGGCGGTCGGCGGACTCCAGCGCCAGCTGGGCCGTGCGGATCGCGCGCTTCTGGAGGGAGGTGTGCAGCACGTCGGGGAGCAGGCCGGCGTCCTTGAGCAGCTCACCGCCGCGCGCCGCCTCCTTCTCGCCCTTCGCGGTGAGGTTGACGTCCACCCACCCGGTGAACAGGTTCTTCTCGTTCCACTCGCTCTCGCCGTGGCGGAGGAGGATCAGCTTGTACGGTGCGTCGGCCATGCGTCCGAGCGTAATCGACGCAACCGGGCCCTCGCGCGCGTGGGCGGCGAGCTGCCGCGGGCGTCTCGGCAGCTGGACGATTGACGGCCGCCGTCAATTGGGTGGCGGGCGCGCACCCCGGAATCGTAAGTTGCTGTTGTCGCTGGCACCACTTACACGGGAGGTGCTGTCCGTTCGTCGCTCCGGGGGGAAACCGATGTCCGTCGCCAGTCTCAGACGAGCGGCACACGAGAGCGTCTCGGGGCTGCCCCGGGAGTTCTGGTGGCTGTGGACGAGCACGCTGATCAACCGGCTCGGGGCGTTCGTCGCGACCTTCATGACCCTGTACCTGACCCATGAGCGCGGCTACTCCGCCTCGTACGCGGGTCTGGTGGTCTCCCTGCACGGCCTGGGCGGCGTCATCTCCTCGCTCGGCGCGGGCGTCCTGACCGACCGGCTGGGCCGGCGCCCCACGATGATGATCGCGCAGACCGCGACCGCCTTCTCGGTGGCGCTGCTCGGCTTCGTGACCGACCCGGCGGCGATCGTCGCGATGGCCTTCCTCGTCGGCATGGCCTCCAACGCCTCCCGTCCGGCGGTCCAGGCGATGATGGCGGACATCGTGCGGCCCGAGGACCGGATGCGGGCCTTCTCGCTCAACTACTGGGCGATCAACCTGGGGTTCGCGGTCTCCTCGGCGGGCGCCGGCTTCATCGCCCAGCACAGCTATCTGGCGGGCTTCCTCGGCGAGGCCGCGCTGACCCTTGTCTGCGCCGTCCTGGTCTTCCTCAAGCTGCCCGAGTCCCGCCCCGAGGCGGCCGCGACGGTACGGGAGAAGGACCTGGAGCCGGAGATCGGCCTCGGCACGGTCTTCCGCGACGGCCGCTTCATGGGCGTGGTCGGCCTCTCCTTCCTCATTTCCCTGATCTTCCAGCAGGGTTACGTCGGCCTGCCGGTGGCGATGGGCGCGGACGGCTTCTCCAGCGCGGACTTCGGCCTGGCGATCGCCGTCAACGGCGTCCTCATCGTCGCCCTCCAGATCCCGGTCACCCGCGCCATCGAGCACCGCGACCCGCGCCGGCTGCTGATCGTCTCCGCCCTCCTGGCGGGCTACGGCTTCGGGCTGACCGCGTTCGCCGGTTCGGTGGCGGTGTACGCGCTGACGATCTGCGTCTGGACGCTGGCCGAGATCGTCAACTCCCCCACCCAGACCGGCCTGGTGGTGCGCCTCTCGCCCGTCCACGGCCGGGGCCGCTACCAGGGCGTGTACACGATGTCCTGGTCGGTGGCGGCCCTGGTCGCCCCGCTGCTCTCCGGCTTCGTCGTCGACCGCTTCGGCGCCGACTGGCTGTGGGGGGCCTGCGCGGTGCTGGGGACGGTGGCCGCGGCCGGATACGCGCTGCTGATGCGCGGCCTGGCGGACGGCGAGGACGTGGTGGCCGGGGTCAGCGTCCCCGAGCGCGCTGAGCCTCGTACAGGTTCCGTGGTCTGACGGATCCGGGGGCGCCGTACGCCTCCAGGCGGGCGTGCGGGTCCCCGGTGAAGTCGGGCACGTCGATCTGGTCGAACTCCCGCACCTCGCTGATGCCGACGGTCGCGCTGTAGGGGGCGAGGCCGTCGATCTTCACCAGGCCCGCGCGGTGGTTGGTGACGGTGATGTTCCAGTGGGTGAACCGGGCGCCGAAGAGCGGCCCGGCGGAGGCGTCGCCGCCGTGCCGCCCGTCGTTCTCCACCACGATCTCCGTCCGTACGTTGGCGAACGGCAGCCCGCGGTGGGAGTCGAACGTCCCCATCTCCATCCGGCCGCGCGACCAGACGTTGTGGCTGGACAGGCCCTCCACGTTGATGCCGTGGAGCTGGGTGCCGGGGCGCGCGGGGACCGTGCGCCGGACGATGGTGAAGTCCTCCACGAGGTTGTCGTGCGAGCCCTCCCGGCAGAAGTACGGGTGGTGCGAGCCGCGCCCCTCGACCCGGGTGCGACGGAGGGTGCAGGCGGAGGCGGCGACCAGGCCGAAGCCGTTGTCGACGTGGCGGACGACGACGTCGTCCACCCAGCAGTCGTACGCGCACTGGAGGGTGACGCCGTTGTAGCCCTTGTCGAGCAGGTGCGGGGACTGCGGCGTCTCGACGGCCTCCAGGGTGAGCCCCTCGGCCCCGGAGTCGGTGAGGGCCGGGACGTGGGTGGTCAGCCGGGGGTCCCACTCGGGCCGCACGTCGAGCGGCAGCGGCCGCTCCAGGGTGACGCGTTGGCCGCGCGCGCGGCGCTCGACGCGCGCGATCCGCACGGGCCATTCGTACGGGACGTACGAGGTCAGCTTGGTCTTGTCGTCCCAGGTGTACGCGGCCGGGCCGGGGCCGTCGCCGGACATGTGCTGGAGGAGGGTGTGGCGGCTGTCGTCGGCGAGGCGCAGCAGCACGAGGGCGCCGGGGCGCAGCCGGGAGGCGTCGGCGACGGTCACGGTCCAGGAGCCGCGCGGGGCGGGGGCGGTGACGGTGGTGAGGGTGCTCCACTCGTCCCGCCGGTTGCCGGTCCACCCCTCGAAGGGCCACGCCCTGGCCCGGATGGCGTCGGTGAGCGCGTCCCAACGAGCCCGCGGGGCCAGCCAGATGAGCCCGCCGGCCCAGGACCAGGAGGACTTGTCCCCGCCGTAGCGGGAGCCGTACGGGCCGATCAGCTCAGTGAGGTTCCTGGTGGCGTACAGCGTGGTGCGCGCGCTGCCCGCGCCGCGCAGGGTGACGCCGCTGTGCGCGATACGGATCAGGCCGTCGATCCGGAAGGTGCCCGGCGGCAGGACCACCACCCCGCCACCGGCCCGGCCGGCCGCTTCCAGGGCGCGGTTGATGGCGGGGGCGGCGTCGGCGGTGGGGTCCGGGGAGAGCCGGGTGACGGGCGGGCGGGGGCGGGGCGGGCGGTGGTCGCCGCCGCCGTGGCGGCCCGCGCGGGCTATGTAGGGGATCTGGGGGTGGGTGAAGGGGGTGCGGGTGAATTCCTGCCACAGGGTGGGGGGTGGGGCCGCTTGGGCGCGGGCCGCTGTGGGGAGGGTGGTGGCGGCGAGGGCGCCGCCGAGGAAGGTGCGTCTGGGGAGGGTGCGTCCGGGGAGGGTGCGTCTGGGGAGGGCCGGGCGGGGTGTGCTCATGGACTGGCCTCCGTCACCTGTCATCCATGTACATGAACTGTGTTCAGGTGTGCGTGTTGCGCGGAGGTGAGCATGGCATGGGGAGAGGTGGTGCGGGAACCCCTTGGTCTTCCCCACCCCGCCCCTTCCCGAAAGCCCTCGGGCGGGCGGCCGATGGCTTTTCGTCTGCGTCGAGGGGGCGGCTGGCCGCGCAGTTCCCCGCGCCCCTAACCACCTCGGGGCGCGGGGAACCGAGCGAGCGACCACAGACGACCCGCAGAGGAAGGACGGGCCCCAGGGCGCGGCACCGCGCAACAAGCCCCCACTGGGCCCAAAAGGGCCGCTGGGAACCGCGCGACAAGCCCCCGCCGGGCCCTGAAGGGGCGCGGGGAACTGCGCGAGCGGCCCACCACGGGTCGCAGACGAAAACCGGGCCCGGAAGGGGAGCCGCGCGGGCGGTCTTCGTCGGGCCGCAGACGGGATTCGGCCACAGCGAGCCGCAGGCTAGCCCCTGGGGCGGGTCAGGCTCTTGAACGCGTCCAGGTTCCGCGTGGACTCCCCCCGCGACACCCTCCACTCGTACTCCCGCCGGATCGCCGTCGCGAAGCCCAGTTCCAGCAGGGTGTTGAAGGAGCCGTCCGCCTCCTCCAGGACCGTGCCGAGCAGCCGGTCCAGCTCCTCGGGGGTGACCGAGGAGAGCGGGAGCTTGCCCGCGAGGTAGACGTCGCCGAGCTTGTCGATGGCGTAACCCACCCCGTACAGGCGGAGGTTGCGCTCCAGGCACCAGCGGTGGACGCCGGCCGCGTTCTCGTCGGGGTGGCGGACCACGAAGGCGTTCACCGACAGGGAGTGCCGCCCGACCCGCAGCGAGCACGTCGTGGACAGCTTCCTCGTGCCGGGGAGCTTCACCACGTAGGAGTCCGGCTCGGGGGACTCCCACTCCAGCTCCGCGTCCTTGAGGTACGCGTCGATCACCGCGCGTGCGTCAGCCATGGTGCGAGCGTACGCGACGGCGGTGTTCGTGCATGGCGGCGGTGTAGACGTCGGCCGTGGCCGAGGCGGCTGTGCCCCAGCCGAAGGACTCCGCGTGCCGGGCGGCCGCCGCACCCATCCGGTCCGCCAGCGACGGGTCGTCCACGAAGCGGCGCAGGGCGCGCGCGTAGTCGGCCGGGTCGTGGCCGGGCACCAGGAAGCCGGTCTCGCCGGAGCGCACCGCGACCGGCAGACCGCCCACCGAGGCCGCCACCACCGGCGTCCCCGCCGCCTGCGCCTCGATCGCCACCAGCCCGAAGGACTCGCTGTACGAGGGCATGACCAGCACCGACGCGGCCCGGAACCAGTCGGCGAGGCGGTCCTGGCCCACCGGCGGGTGGAAGCGGACCACGTCCGAGATGCCGAGCCGGGCCGCCAGCTTGTGCAGCCCCTCCGGCTTCGCCAGACCGCTGCCCGAGGGCCCGCCTATCACCGGAACCACCAGCCGCGAGCGCAGCGACGGCTTCTCGGTGAGCAGCACCGCTACCGCCCGCAGCAGGATGTCGGGCGCCTTCAGCGGCTGGATGCGGCCCGCGAAGAGCGGGATCAGGGCGTCCTGCGGCAGACCGAGCCGGGCCCGGGCCGCCGCCCGGCCGTCCCCGGGGCGGAAGCGGTCGAGGTTCACCCCGGGGTGGACGACCGCGACCTTGCCGGGCTCGGCGTCGTAGAAGCGGACGAGTTCGTCGGCCTCCTCGGCGGTGTTGGCGATCAGCCGGTCCGCCGCGTCCACGATCTGGGTCTCCCCGATCACGCGCGCGGCGGGCTCGGGCGTGTCGCCCTCGGCGAGCGCCGCGTTCTTGACCTTGGCCATGGTGTGCATGGCGTGGACGAGGGGCACGCCCCAGCGCTGGGCGGCGAGCCAGCCGACGTGGCCCGAGAGCCAGTAGTGGGAGTGGACGAGGTCGTAGTGGCCGGGCCGGTGGCCCGCCCAGGCCTGCATCACGCCGTGGGTGAAGGCGCACAGCTGGGCCGGCAGCTCCTCCTTGGCCAGGCCCTCGTACGGGCCCGCGTCCACATGGCGGACGAGCACGCCCGGCGCCATCTCGACCGTGGGGGCGAGGCCGCCGGTGGTGGCCCGGGTGAAGATCTCGACCTCGATGTTGAGCTCGGCGAGCCGTCGGGCGAGCTCCACGATGTAGACGTTCATGCCGCCCGCGTCGCCCGTGCCCGGCTGGTGCAGCGGGGAGGTGTGGACGCTGAGCATGGCGATCCGGCGCGGTCTGCGGTGGGCACCGGGGAGCCGGAGCCGGGGCGGCCCCGCCAGGGTGCCGGTGAACCGGGACACGTACTGGCTCACGTCGACGTCCTCTCGGCCGGGAAAGGCGGGTGGCGCTGCGGGCTGGGCATGCTCCTTGAGGGCACGCGGGCGCCCTCAATGACCGGTAACCACCGGAACCCTTCCTTTCATTTCCGCTTCCCCGCTCTTTTGCCGAAAACTTGCCCATCGGGCCGCCACCGGATGCGCGCTCCCCCGGCGCCTACCCTCGTCCTATGGCTCCACCCAAGCGCCCCGTCGGCACCGTCACGCGCGGCACCACCAATCCCAACCGGCTGCGCCGCATGGACCGCTGGATCGCCGAGGTCCACGGGCCCGCGCTGCGCCGCGCCGAGGCGCCCGTCGCGGTGGACCTGGGGTACGGGGCGGCGCCCTGGACGGCCGTCGAGCTGCTCGGGCGGCTGCGGACCGCCGCGCCCGCCGTCTCGGTGGTCGGGATCGAGATCGACCCCGCCCGGGTCGCCGCCGCCAAGCCGTACGAGAGGGACGGCCTCACCTTCCTGCACGGCGGCTTCGAGGTGCCGCTGCCCCGCCCGCCGCTGCTGATCCGGGCGGCGAACGTGCTGCGGCAGTACGAGGAGGGCGAGGTCGCGGCGGTGTGGGCCCGGCTGTGCGGGCGCTTGGCGGAGGGCGGGCTGCTCGTGGAGGGCACCTGCGACGAGATCGGGCGGCGGCACGTGTGGGTCGCCCTCGACGCCTCCGGCCCGCGCACGGTGACCTTCGCGACCCGGCTCGGCTCCCTGGACCGCCCCTCGGACCTCGCCGAGCGGCTGCCGAAGGCGCTGATCCACCGGAACGTGCCGGGCGAGCCGGTCCACGCGTTCCTGCGCGACTTCGACCGGGCGTGGGCGGCGGCGGCGCCGTACGCCTCGCTGGGCGCGCGCCAGCGCTGGATCCGGGCGGTCCGGGACCTGGCGGCGGACTGGCCGCTGCGGGACGGGCCCCGGCGGTGGCGGCAGGGGGAGGTCACGGTGGAGTGGGGGGCGCTGGCGCCACGGGAGTGAGGGGGGCACGGGGGTGAGGGGGGCACGGGGGTGTGCGTGCCGGGGGGACGGGGGTGTGCGTGCCGGGCCACGATCCGCGCGCCCTGGAAGCGGTTGACCTCGGACGGGTGAATCCGCGAGCTGATCGCCGCCGAGGGGAACGCACCGCCCCTTCCGTTCGTCCCACACGCGGGGGGTGACCCGTGAGGTAGCCGTCCGCCCCTGTCGTTTTGGGGGACGGCATGGCACCATCACGACGTCGCCAAAATGTTACTGACGGTAAATCACCTACCGTATTGCCTGGTGTTGTCCGGTTGTCCGGAGGGGGAGACTTAGTGCAGCCGCGCCGTTTGGCCACCGCGATCACCGTGGTGTGCGCCCTGACCGTGCTCGCGATGCCGGCCACGGCGTTCGCCGCGCCGAACCCGACGCCGGACCCGACCGCGTCGACCGCTCCCCCGGCCGCCCCGCCCGTGTCCGCGGAGCGCCTGGAGGACGTGCGCAAGCAGGTGGACGAGCTCTACCGGCAGGCGGCGGTCGCGACCGAGGCGTACAACCAGGCCCAGGAGCAGACCAAGCTCCAGTCCGCCGAGATCGTGAAGATCGCCCAGGAGATCGTCAAGGGCGAGGAGCGGATCAAGCGGCTCCGGGACCAGGCGGGGGCGACGGCCCGGTTGCAGTACCGCACGGGCGGGCTGCCGGCCGGTGCGCAGATGATGCTCAGCGGCAACCCGGAGAGCTTCCTCGACGGCGCCGGCCGGCTGCGCCAGGGCCAGCAGGCCGCCCAGGGCATGCTGGCCGAACTGCGGCGTACGCAACAGGACTTGGCGCAGTACTCCAAGGACGCCTCCGCCCAGTGGAAGAGGCTGGAGGCGAACCGGGTCAAGAAGGAGACCGCCAAGAAGGAGATCACCGGAAAGATCGCGGCCGCCGAGAAGCTGGAGTCCCAGCTGGAGGCGAAGGAGCGCGAGCGCCTCGCCGAGCTGGAGCGCAAGCAGCAGTACAAGGCGCAGACGGACTGGCTCGGTTCGGGGATACTGAAGGAGATCAACACCAGCGCGAGCGAACAGGGCCGCAGGGCGGTGAAGTTCGCCACCGACCAGGTCGGCAAGCCGTATGTGTGGGGCGCCGAGGGGCCGCGCGCGTTCGACTGCTCGGGCCTGACCTCCCAGGCCTGGCTCGCGGCCGGCCGCGGCATCCCGCGCACCTCGCAGGAGCAGTGGGCTCGGCTGCCGCACGTCGCCGTGAAGGACATGCGCCCGGGCGACCTCATCATCTACTTCGCGGACGCGACCCACGTGGGGATGTACATCGGCGACGGCGCGATCGTGCACGCCCCCCGGCCCGGCCGCAACGTGACGGTCGCGGGCGCGGGCACCATGCCGATCCTGGGAGTGGTCCGCCCGGACAAGTGAGGCAATGTGGCATATGCCATGAGCCATTTGCCGAACAGTCACCGAACGCCATTCCGCTGCGCGGCCCACTGCGGCTAGGGTCCCGGACTGGCGGCAACGCAGCCCGGCGTTCCGCGGCGCCCTCGGGAGGAGGGAGACCGGAACGATGCCCGCACCGCACATGGAGTCCCCCCGAACACCCCGGGGAGGGCCGGACGAACCGCTCCCGGCCGCTTCGGCCGCCGCCGGTCCGCCCGCCCCGGCCCTGCCGGGGACACGGGTGCCCGCCACGCCCGCCGGCCCGGGCGCCCCGGACGCGCTGGGAGGCACCGGCCGGGCCGTCCTGCCGGCCGCGCCGCACCCGGCCGCCGCGAGCGGCCCGGGACCGAAGGCGGCCGCCGGCGCCGCCCCGCAGCCCGCCACCGCGCTCAACCTGCTCGTCATCGAGGACGACCCGGGCGGCCCCTTCACCGTCTCCGAGCTGCTGCACAGCACCGGGACCCGGGTCCGTATCCGTACCGCGCGCAATCTCACCGAGGCCGAGCGGCTGCTCACCGACGACGTGAACTGCATCCTCCTCGACCTCGCGCTGCCCGGCCGCGACCTTGACGACGAGCTCGCGGCGCTGCGGCACCTGCTGCGCCTCGCGCCCCGGCACCCGGTCCTCGCCCTCACCGCCTCCACCCACGCCGAGCGCGCCGCCGAGGCCGTCCGGGTCGGCGCGCAGGACTACCTCTTCCGCGACGAGCTGGACGGGAGGCTGCTGAGCCGCGCCATCCGGTACGCGGTGGAGCGCAAGCGCGCCGACACCGCGCAGTACAAGCTCGCGGAGTCCCGGCTGCGCGCCCAGGAGAACGCGCGCCTGGAGCGCGGGCTGCTGCCCACGCCCCTGCTTGAGGGCTCCGAGCTGCTCTTCGCCGCCCGCTACCGGCCGGGCCGCTCCCGCGCGCTGCTCGGCGGCGATTTCTACGACACGGTCCGCACCCCCGACGGCACCGTCCACGCCATGATCGGCGACGTCTGCGGCCACGGCCCCGACGAGGCCGCCCTCGGCGTCGAACTGCGCATCGCCTGGCGCGCGTTGACGCTGGCGGGCCTGAGCGGGGACGCGCTCCTGACCACGCTCCAGCAGGTCCTGGAGCACGAGCGCGACAACGACGAGATCTTCGCGACGCTCTGCACGCTCGACATCGCGCCGGACGGCCGCCGCGCCGACCTCAGCCTGGCGGGCCACCCGGCCCCGCTGATCGCCCGCGCGGACCGCCCGGCGGGCCTGCTGGCGTACGAGAGCGAGGGCCCGGCGCTCGGCCTGCTGCCGCAGACCCACTGGCCGCGTCGGCGGGTCGAACTGGGCGAGGTGTGGAGCCTGTTGATGTACACGGACGGGCTCATCGAGGGCCGGACCGGCGTCGGCAACCAGCGGCTGGGCCAGGAGGGCATGACCGACATGGTCAACCGGCTGCTGACCGGGGGCCTGCGCGGCGAGTCCCTGCTGGAAGCGGCGGTCACCGAGGCCCGCGAGCTCAACGGCGGTGAACTCACCGACGACGTCGCGGTGGTGCTGCTGGAACGGGCCCGGCCGGGCCGCTGACCCGGACGGACCCGAAGAGCGGGGGGGGTGGGGCAGGCCCCCACCCGGAGGGCAGGCCCCTACCGGGAGGGCAGGCCCCTACCGGCCGCCGTTGTACGGCCCGTACGGACCGTCGCTGCTCGATCCGCCGCGCCGGCCGCCGCGCCCGCGCCCGCCGCTGATCGCCCGGACCGCGGGACGGACGTCCACGATGTAGACGATCACCGCCACCGCGCCGATGACCGGCAGGAAAGAGAGCACCGGGAACAACACGCTGACCAGCAGCGCGATGGCCAGGATGATGAGCCAGAACGGCTTGGTCTGCTTGTCCACCGCACGGAACGCGTCCTCCCGGCGGAAGGCCGCGTCCACTAGCGCGAACAGGCTCAGTGCGGTCAGGGCTGTACTGAGCAGCCACATGAACCCCGTGAATCCCTGCATCAGCACGGTCGTCCGCCACCTTTCCCGGGCTCGTCCCTACGCGGCCAAGGTACCCGTCCAACGGGGCGGACACCGCAAGGGTGCCCGCCGCCGCGACGGACCGGGGTCACTCGGAGGGCTTGGCCGCGGGCTTCTTGGCCGTGCTCTTGCGCGCGGCGGGCTTCTTCGCGGACCCGGACGCGGACGCGGTCGGGGAGGGGGACGGGGAAGCGGACTCCGGCTCGCTCGCGGTGCCGGCCGGAGCGGACGGGGCGACGACGGGGTCGTCGGCCCGGACACCTGCCCCGGTCGCGGCCCCGGTTTCGGAAGACGCCGACGCGGGCGTCGTCGCCGGACCCTCGACGGCCTCGGCGACCACCAGGATCTCCTCGGCGGCCTCGCCGCGCCACTTCTTGACGGCGGCCTGCCCGTGCTCGGCCACCTTCTCGTACCCCTCACGGCCCTTGACCAGCGACTCGACCGCGAGGCCGACCGCCTGGAGCGCGAGGTGCTGGACGGAGTCGCCCAGCTTCTTCACGTCGCCGTCGAGCGCGCCGACGACCTCGGTCACCTTGGCGGTGACGACGGCCTGGGCCTCCTTGGCCTGGGCGACGACCTTGTCCTGGACGACCTTGGGGTCGGTCCTGCGCACGGCCTCCAGCCGCGCCGGGACCTCGCTCTGGATCCGCTCCACCAGGCCCGGGATCTTCTCCGGGACCTTCGCGGCCTGCTTGGCGCCGAGGTCGAGCGCGCCGGCGACGAAGAAGAGGGGCTTGGGGTCGGTCAGGGCATTACGCAGCTCATCGGTGACAGCCATGCTGGTTTCCTCCCGGATCGGTACGTGGGTCAGCTCGTGGGAGCCGAGGCGGCATCGCCCATGTCGCCGTTCTCACCGTTTTCGGCGTTCTCACCGTTTTCGGCGTGCCCGGCGTTCTCACCGCTCTCGGCGTTCTCACCGCTCTCGGCCTTCCCGGCGTTCTTGCCGGGCTTCGGCCCCGCGGCCGGAGCAGGTGCGTCCGCGTCGAGCCCGTTCTCCTTGCGGAAGGACTCGTAGATCTGGATCAGCACCTGCTTCTGCCGCTCGTCGAGCGAGGGGTCGGCGAGGATGGCACTGCGCGTCCCGGCCGCGTCCGGCTCGCGTTCGTCGAGGATCCCGGCCTGCACGTACAGCGTCTCGGCGGAGATCCGCAGCGCCTTGGCGAGCTGCTGGAGGATGTCCGCGCTCGGCTTGCGCAGCCCGCGCTCGATCTGGCTCAGATACGGATTGGACACGCCGGCGGCGTCCGCGAGCTGCCGCAACGAGAGCTGGGCGGAACGCCGCTGCTCGCGCAGGAACTCGCCGAGACTGCCGACGTTGAGCGATGCCATGCCCCGATACTGCCTGCTCGCCGCTAACTATTGCAAGCGACTGCTTGCAATAGTGTGCCGCGCCACGTTCCGGGCCGCGTTCCGGGCCGCGTTCCGGGGCATGGCCCGCCCCGCCTCAGACCCGGCTCGCCTCCACATCCAGCGTGATCTTGATGGTGTCGCCGAGCGCCGCCCCGGTCGGGCCGCCGGTGACGCCGAAGTCCTTGCGGCTGAGCTGGGTGGTCGCGGAGAAGCCCGCCACCGAGCGGCCCTCGTACCCCTTACCGAAGCCGTTCAGCTCCAGGTCGAGGGTGACGGGGCGGGTGACGCCGCGCACGGTCAGCTCGCCGTCGACCAGGAAGCCGTCACGGCCGCCGCGCCGCACCCCGGTGGAGCGGAAGGTCATCTCCGGGTACTTCTCCGCGTGCAGGAACTCCTCCGACCGTATGTGGGCGTCGCGCTGGTCGTGTGCCGTGGAGACCGACGCGATCCTGATCGCGGCGCGGACCGAGGACTCCAGCGGGTTCTCGGCGAGCACGATCTCGCCGTCGAAGTCGTCGAAGCGGCCGCGCACGTTGGCGATGCCCAAGTGCCGTACGGAGAAGGCGATCTCGGAGTGGATCGGGTCGATCGCCCAGGTGCCGGTCTCGTAACCGGGCAGGTCGGCCGCGGAGACGGCCGGCTCGCCGGCCGCGGACGACGGGGAGGAAGTGGCGGACATGCTGGTACCCCCTGAAGACGTAAGCGTCGAGTGGTGGAGTGCTCGCGGTGCCGTGCGCCGCCCCGCGCCCCCGCGCGGGGCCGGCCTCACCCCGCGTAGGGCTCGGCCTCTTGCTTGAACCATCGACAACATAGTGAGTCGGGGCCCCGCGCGCAGCCAACTCCCCCAGGGATTCCGCGTGTTGGACGCTTCACCGGGCGCGTCAAAGCCGCAGCGCGTCCGGCAGCGGTCTGCTGTGCAGGACCTCCAGCCGGGACACCGCCCGGGTCAGCACCACGTACAGCCGGTGCAGGCCCCGCTCCTCCGCCTCGGCGATCGCCGCCGGTTCCACGGCCACCACGTGGTCGTACTCCAGGCCCTTCGCCATCGTCGCGGGCAGCACCGTCACCCGGGCCGCCGCGGTCGGCTCGTCCGGCTCCGCCGTCGCCACGCCCGCCGCCGCGAGGGCCGCGCGCAGCGCCGGTACGTCCGCGTCGCGCGCGATCACGCCCACCGACCCCTCGTGCGCGAGCGCCGCCCGTACGGAGTCGGCCACCGCGGCCCGTACGTCCTCGACCCGCCGCACCGCCAGTTCCCCGTCCCGGCGCAGCGAGCGGGAGGGCGGTACGGCGACGCCGAGCGCCCCGAGCAGGCCGTTCGCCAGGGCCACGATGGCGGCCGGGACCCGGAAGCCGGTGGCCAGCGGGACCACCGGGGTGTCCGGTTTGCCCAGGTGCGCCAGGTGCTCCGGCCAGTCGCGGGCCGCCCACGGCGTGGTGCCCTGCGCGAGGTCGCCCAGCACGGTGAGCGAGCCGAAGCCGGAGCGGCGGGCGACGGCCCGGCACTGCATCGGGGAGAGGTCCTGGGCCTCGTCGACGACGATGTGGCCGTATCCCCGGGGGCGTTCGATCAGGCCCGCGAGCTCGTCGAGCAGGATCTGGTCGGCCGCCGACCACTTGGCCGACTTGTACGAGCGCGGTGCCCGGCTCCACACCAGCCGCTTCCGCTCCTCGTCCGTCAGCACCCCCTCGGCGGCCTCCGCCAGCGCGTCCGGGTCGGTGAACAGCGCCGCGAGCACCTCCTCGGGCGCGACCTTCGGCCAGGCCGCGTCGACGAACGCGGAGACCGGGCGGGCCCGCGAGATCCGCTGGAGCCAGGTGTTGTTCATGGGCCCGGCCCGGCGCTCGGCCGCCAGCTGGATGACGCGCACGGCCCGGCTGCGCACCCGCTCGCGGCCCACCGCGTACGGGGGCGCCTCGGCCCGCACCTCCTCGACGATCCCCGCCAGCTCGCCCGCGCCCACCCGCCACCGGTAGGACCCGTCGGGCACCTCGACCGCCTCGAACCGGCGGGACGGTCCCGCGACCCGCGCGTACAGCGCCCGGTGCAGCACGCGCGCCATCCGGACGTCGTGCTTGACGACCGCCGCGGCCTGGTCGTCGACGGCCCGCACGGGCGTGCGCGCGACCTCGTCGTCGACCGTGGACTGCCGGATGTCGATCTCGCCGAGGGCGGGCAGCACCTGGGCGATGTAGTGCAGGAACGTCCGGTTGGGGCCGAGGACCAGCAGGCCCCCGCGCTGGATGCGCTGCGGGTAGGTGTAGAGCAGATAGGCGGCCCGGTGCAGCCCGACCGCCGTCTTGCCGGTGCCGGGCGCGCCCTGGACGCACAGGGACCGGCCGAGCTCCGACCGTACGAGGTCGTCCTGTTCGGGCTGGATGGTCGCGGCGATGTCGCGCATGGGGCCGACGCGGGGGCGCTCGATCTCGGCGGTGAGGATGGCGCCGGGCGGCCCGTCCCCCTCGGCGGGCCCCGCCGCGCCCGGCCGCTCGTCCTCCAGGCCGGTGAGGTCCTCGGGGGCGCCGTGGCTGCCCGGGGCCCAGCCGAAGCGGCGGCGCACGGCGACGCCGAGCGGGTCACGGGCCCCGGCCTGGTAGAAGGTCCGCGAGACGGGCGCCCGCCAGTCGACGACCAGCGGGGGCGCGGAGGGGTGCTCGCTGATGCGGCGGCGGCCGATGTAGTAGCGCTGCCCGGCGTGGTCGCCGCGGGCCTCGCCGTCCTCGAAGTCCAGCCGCCCGAAGAACAGCGGGCTGTCCGGGTCCTGCCGCAACTCCTTGGCCCAGCTGCGCAGTTGGTAGCCGAGCACCTCCGCGTCGGCGCCGGAGGCGAAGGCGTTCTCGCCGGTCACGACCCGCTCGTCCGCGCCTTCGGCCATGGCGCGCAGGGCCGCGCGGCAGGCTTCGTGGTAGGCCCGTTCCCGGCTGAGTTCGCGGTCGAGTGGCGTCATGCCGTCCAGCATAACGCAACCGGGTTACATTATTTACTCGGTAACGAATTCTCCGGGGAGCGGGCCGGGTCCTGCTACCGGGCTCCCGGCTTCTGGCCTCCCGGTCTCCCGCTCCCGCTGCTACTGCTACTGCTACTGCTACTGCTACTGCTACTGCTGCTCCCGCTGCTCAGGCGTACCGCCCCAGCCCCTCCCTCAACTGCGCGAACGCTTCCTCCGCCGCCGCCACCGCGCCCTCGTACACGTCCTCGGCGCTCTCGCCGGACTGGATGCGGCGCCAGTTCTCGTCCGCGAGGATCCGCTGCACGGCGATGATCTGACCGGCCGCGAGACGCGCCCCGATGTCCGTGCCCAGGGCCGCCGCGAGCGCCCCCTCGGCCCGGCTCTGGTAGGCGAACAGCCGCGCCACCAGGCTGGGGGTGCCGTAGAGCAGCCCGTGGTAGGCGCGCACCCGGGGGTCGTCGTTCAGCCCGGTCACCGGGTCGCGGCCGGCGAGCCCCGCCAGGAAGTGGCGGCGCAGCGCGGGAAGCGGCGCGAGCCCCTCGTCACGCCCCTGGGCGACCACCCGCGCGGCCTCGTCCTCGTGGTCGGAGAACCGGTGCAGGGCCAGGTCCTCCTTGGCCGGGAAGTAGCGGAAGAGGGTCGGCTTGGAGATCCCGGCGGCGGCGGCCACCTCCGCAACCGGCACGTTGTCGAAGCCCTTCTCCAGGAAGAGGGCGATCGCCACGTCCGAGACGGCCTGGTACGTCTGCTGTTTCTTCCGCTCCCGCAAACCCATGGGGTGAGCGTACGGGGAGGCGGGGGCGGCCCGTGCTTGACCTCAACCGCGCTTGAGGCCGAAGACTCCGGATCAAGGAAGCGCTTCGCGGTTCCTGGCGGATTCAGCGACTTCGACGGACGTACGACGGGGATGGGTGAGCGGCATGCGCGTGGCACAGGTGGAGGAGTTCGGCGGCCCGGAGGTACTGGTTCCGGTGGAGCTGCCGGACCCGGTGGCCGGACCGCACGAGGTGGTGGTCGCGGTCGACCACATCGACACGCTCTTCGTGCAGACGCAGATACGGGCGGGCGCGTTCGGCGAGTACTTCGACGTCCGGCCGCCGTACGTGCCCGGCGGCGGCCTCTCGGGCACGGTGACGGCGACCGGGGCGCAGGTCGACCCGGCCCGGTGGGCGGGGCGCCGGGTGATCGCCGCCGTCGACACCGGCAGCTACGCGTCGCTGGCGGCCGTCCCGGTCGCCCACCTCGTCCCCGTCCCCGAGGGGCTGGGGCTGCGGGAGGCGGCGGCGCTGGTCCACGACGCCGTGACCGCGCTGGCCCTGCTGGACCTGACGGCCCTGAAGGCGGGCGAGACGGTCCTGATCACGGGCGCGTCCGGCGGCATGGGCACGCTCCTGGTCCAGCTGGCCCGCTCGCGGGGCGCGCGGGTGGTGGCGGTGGCGCGGGGCGAGCGGAAGCTGGCGCTGGTACGGGGCCTGGGCGCCCACGAGGTCGTGGACGCGGCGGCCCCCGACTGGCCGGAGCGGGCGGCCGAGGTGCTGGGCGGGGCGGGCGCGGACGTGGTCCTGGACGGCGTGGGCGGCGAACTCGGCGCGGCGGCCTTCCCGTTGACGGCCGAGGGCGGCCGCTTCTCGGCCCACGGCGCGCCCACGGGCCAGGGCTTCGCCCCGGTCGACCGGGCAGAGGCGGCCGCCCGGGCGGTCACCGTACTCGGCATAGCCGACGTCCAGCTCACCCCCGACCACCGCGTCACCCTGGCCACCCGAGCCCTGGAGGAGGCGGCGGCGGGCCGACTGCGCCCGGTGATCGGGGCGGTGTACCCACTGGAGCGGGCGAGTGAGGCGCACGGGGCGGTGGAGGGCCGGGGGGTGGTGGGGAAGGTGCTGCTCAGGGCGTAGGGGGGGCGGGCAGGTGTTCCTCACCGCGGGAGGGCCGGGCCCGGGAGGGACGGGGGCGCGGGGATACAGGGGCGCGGGGACGCGGGGGCGCGGCGGCACGGGGGCAGGGGGACGCCCGGACGCCGAGGCACGGGGACGCCCGGACGCCCGGACGCCGAGGCACGGGGACGCCGGGGCACGGGGACGCCGGGGCACGGGGACGCCGGGGCACGGGGACGCGGGGACGCCCGGACACCGGGACGCGGGGACGCCCGAACACCGGGACACGGGGACGCCGAGGCCCGGACGCCGGGGAGGCCGGGGCACGGGGACGCCCGGACGCCGGGACGCGGGAATTGGAGCGCCGAGGGACGTACCGGGCTAGCCCCGCCGCCGCACCCGCTCCCGCAGCCAGTCCCCGTACGCCGTCCGGATCCGGGCGCGGCTGGGGACCTCGGGCAGGCCGAGGGCCTCCTTGGCGGCGGCCAGCACCCGTTGGATCCTGCCCGCCGCCCGGGCCAGCCGCAGACGGCTCGGGCCCGGCCCGGCGCCGGCCCCCGGCGGGCCCGCGACGACACCCGCCACCAGGGCCAGCGCGCCCGCGCCCGCGAGCAGCGCCGCGGCCGTACGGATCACGTCCGTGTAGACGGACTGCGCCCGCTTGAACGCCAGCAGGTGCGGCAGGTCCCGCTCCCAGCCCTCGCAGGCACCGGGACGGGCGGCCCCGACCGCCTCCCGCCACACGTTCTTGACCCGCCGCGCGTCGCACTCGGGATAGTCCATCAGGTGCAGATGGGTCGCCAGCTCGTACAACGGGTCCCCGATCATGGCCAGTTCCCAGTCGATGAACCAGAGGTCACCCGCCGCGTCGACGATCAGGTTCCTGCGGTGCAGATCGCCGTGCACGAGGGAGAACGGCCGCTCGGTCAACCGCGCGGCCCGCTCCCGCAGTCCTTGCAGCGACATGGCCGAAACACCCAGGCTGTCGAATAGCGCGCCGAACTCCGCCACGTGCTTTCCGTAGACCTGGAACCGCGTGAAGTCGATCAGCCCGCCGAGGAAACCCGCGCTGTCCCCGTCCCGGACCGGAGGCGGCGGACCGTACCCGGGGCCGTATGGCTTCTCGGGCAGCAATTCCAGGGAGAGTTTCCCGTGCTCGACCGCGGCCAATTCCCCGAAGAAGACCCCGAGTTGGTCCATATGGCGCCGGGAGAGGCGGCCGAGCCCGTATCGCGCACGGGGGAGCGTGCGCCCCTCGATGAAACCCTGGAGGAACAGCCCCTCGGTGAATTCCGCGCAGTGGGGAATACGGGAAACCCGGCCTCTGAGCGCCATCAGAAGCGCGTCTTCGGAGGCGAAGGTACGCCGGTCGAACCAGAACAGATTCTCCCGCCGCTCCCGCAGTTTCCCGCGCGTGTAATGCGCGCCGAGCGGGTTCCCCGGCGGGAGCACGATCGCGTACGCCTCGTGGTGGTGCCCCTGGAGGGGCCCGGTCACCCCCCGGTCTCCGTCCCGGCTGAGCCCGGCCGCCTTCAGCCGGGCCGGGGACGTCTCGGTTGCCATCGTGTCGAGCCTTCGGGTGCGGCGCGGGTCGGGCCGCGGGAGGACGGAGGAACTTCAGCGGACTGTACCGAGCCGCCGGATCCGGCAGTGGAGGATCCGGATGTGTTCACCGGGGTGTCGTCCGGGCCGGTTCGTCCGGCGCCCCGCGACACCTCGGCGCCTACCCGCTCACCTGCTCAGAAGCTCATGGAGCGACTCGACCACCGGCACTCGCTCGTACCATCGCCCCTCAGAATCCTGTTCGCCGGATTCTCGGCTCTTCCCAGCCGGCACGAAGGCGATGAACGGCACCCTGAGCCGGGCGGCGGCGGCGCGATCCTTCTCCGAGTCCCCGATCATCACGGACTCCCCCGGCGCGGACCCCGTCGAGCCGAGGGCCCGTCGCAGGCAGTCCGGGTCGGGCTTCAGCTTGGCGATGTCGGCCCCGCGGCCGTGGACGTGCGCGCCGAAACTGTCGGTCAGGTCCATCCGTCTGAGGTACGCCCCCACCGCCTCGGCGGAATTGTTGGTGGCGATGCCGAGCCGGGTCTCCACGGCCCCGAGTTCCCTTATCAGGTCGGCCGCCCCTTCCGTCGGCTCGGCCGACTCGGCGGCGCGTTCCTCTTGTTGGGTGAGACGTTTCTCCAGTTCTCTCACCCACCGTCTGCCGTGCGGGCTCTGCTCGACCAGCCCGAGATAGCCGAGCGGATCGGCCGCGTATTTCCCGGGCGGGACCCTCACGTCGAGATCGCGTTCCAGCCAGGCGCGGAGGTCGTCCACCACATCGGCCGCGGTGTATTTCGCGAAGAGGTCGCACACGGGCCCGTCGAAGTCGAAGATGACGCATTGGGCGGCGTCGAGGAGATCGTGCGGGTCGTCCACAGCACTCCGTCCGTCGAGGAGGAGGCAGAATAGCGTCACCCCGTCCCCCATACTGCCCCGTCCACGCAACTGGCCCTTTCCGGCCGCCACTTCCCCCCTGCGCCTTTCGTCAGCGTCCGAGGTCGAGGCTGGTGGTGATGGTCTCCCAGAGGTTGTCGAACCACCGTTGCGAGCGGTCGACGAAGGCCGCGTCCCGCGCGCCCGCGCTGCGCAGGAACTGGAACAGCATCGACTGGTTGCCGAGCGAGTCGAAGATCTCCACCGAGGTGTCGGCTATCTGCTGCTGGCGCTCGGTGATGTCGTAGTAGCCGAAGAGCGCCTCGGAGCCGTTCAGCAGGTACAGCTTGATCGGCGAGGTGAGCGGCAGCGCCTGGAACTCGATGTGGACGTCGATCCCCTCGACGATGTGCAGCGCTTCCAGGTTGTCCCGCAGGACGATGCCCTGGGTGTTGCGCTGGCTCAGCCACCGTTCGTGGACGAGCCGGTCGTCGGCCGCCGAGCGGCGCACGGGCCGGGGGAAGGCGAGGTTGATGCCCCGGTCCGGCAGCAGGATGCGGACGTGGACCGAGGCCGGGCGGAACACGCCCGCGTGGATGGCGGCGAGCGGCTCGCCCAGCGCCAGGTTGAGGGTCTCCGTCGTCAGGCACACCGCGTCGATCCGCACCTCCTCGGCCCGGAACGCCTCCGCCACCCGGGGGCTGAGCACGGCTGCCGTCAGCTTCGGCTCCTCGTCCGCGGGCCGGGAGGCGGCCGGCTCGGCGCTGGCGATCCTCGCCGGGGCGCCCTTGCGGCCCTCGGTGATGAGCCCCTGCTCGTGCAGCTGCCGCAGCGCCTGGCGCACCACCGTCCGCTCCACCCCGTAGTGGTCCACCAGCCAGGCCTGGGTGGGCAGTTTGGCGCCCACCGTGAGCTCGCCCGCGCGGATCCGGGCCCGCAGCGCGGCGGCCACATCGTCGGGCGTGCGCCTGGCGCCGCCGCCGTCCGTCACCTCAGGTTCCGACGTCACACCGGAACGCTACAACTATCCGACAGCCGAGGGGAGTTGTTGCGAAGTTGGTTTATGGCTCTTGAGGTAGCGGGACAACTTGAGAAAGTTGTCCGCCAACTTGGTGAAGTTCGCGCGGAACCTTCACCAGGCGGACCTCTCGGGGGAGGGACTCCATGCCCATGACCGCTCTCATACTCGCCCTGGCCGTCATCGCCGCCGAGAAGCTGGTCCACCACCGGCTCGGTGTCGTCGGCAGCGTGGGCATCGTCCTGCTGACGGTCGGCCAGCAGACCGGCGAGGACACCTTCAGCCTCATCGGCGCGGCCGCCGTGCTGGCCGCGCTCATCCCGCAGAAGACCGACACATGACCCCGCCCGCCCCCCTCAGAACATGTCCGGGCACCAGGCCCGCCGCCCCGTCCGCACGAGGGCGTCCGCCTTCTCCGCTGCCCCCGCCGTCTCCTCGGCGACCCGGCCCAGCGCGGCCAGTCGCACCGCCGACTCGTCTCCCAGGTACAGCGCGCCCAGCTCCCGTACGTCCAGGGTCAGATCCGCGGACTCGGTCGTCGGCGCGCAGGACGCGCCGGACGGGTCCGCGTCCAGGCGGTAGCGGCCCGAGGAGAGGCCGGACGCGTCCGTGACCTGCAGGACCAGGGTGCCTGCCGCCGCGTACGTACGCGCCTCAAGGGCTCGTACGACGTCCAGCACCCGCACCCACAGGAAGTCCGCGTGCGTCACGATCCTCGCCGCGCGCGGGTCCGGCAGGAGCAGCGGGAGCAGGTCGTCGGGGGCGCGGTAGCCGGTACGGACCCTGGCTATCCAGTCGATCGAGCAGACGAAGTGCCACAGGGCGCGCTCGGCGGCCGGGGTCAGCCCGAACAACTGGCGCACCGTCGCGGTGTTCAGTGGCTGCTTGGCGTCGGTCCACGTCTCGTCCGCGTGGTAGGCGGCCAGGCCCTCCACCTCGCCCCGCGCCGAGCGGTGGACCGCCCAGAACGGCTCGGTCCAGGGGTGGTCGTCGCGGGTGGCCGCGCCCGTGGCCAGGTCCCACCAGAGCGCGTCGCGGGTCACCGCGCCGGGCTGCCGGGCCCGGAAGCGCTCGAAGAGCTCGGGCCCCAGCTTGCGTACGTCCTCGGAGGCGACCAGTTCGATGGTGCCGCCGTCCCCGGGGCCGGACCAGCGCGGGTCCAGGCCCGCCCGGCCCGTGTCGACCTCCCACTCGGCGGTCCAGGTGGCGGGGCCGAAGCCGTACCGGCCGTAGATCGGGTACTCGGCGGCGATCAGCGTCGACACCACGTCGCCGCGCTCCCTCGCCGCCGCCAGGTCCTCGGCCATCATCCGGCTGAGCAGACCGCGCCGGCGGTGGGTCGGGGCGACGGCGACGTTGGTGACCGCGCTCGCCGGGACGGCCGCGCCGCCCACCACCGTCAGCTCCTGGGCGAACGAGCGCAGCGCCGCCACACAGCGGCCGCCGTCGAAGACGCCCCGCGTACGCGAGAGATCGCTGTGGGCGAGCCGGCGCGCCCGGTCGTTCTCGGTCACCACCGGCGGGCGCAGGAAACCGGTGTTCACCGTCCGCAGCCAGTCGGTGAACTCGGCTTCGGTGACGGAACGCAGATCGAGGGAGGGGGCGGAGGCGGGCACGGGAGCGGCTTGCTGACGCGTCGGGCTCATGCCCGCCACGCTAAACACGCCCCGGCCCGCCTGTCGCCCCAATTTCCGTGGCCCCGGCGGGGCCGGGGCGTGTCGTGAGGGTGGCGCCGTCCGCCCGAAGGGCGGGACGCAGGCGGGACTTTCGCGACACGCCCCAGGACTAGAACGCCGCCCGGATCTCCCCCACCCGCTCGGCCCCGCCCAGCAGCGGCGCGCTGCCGATGCGCTCCACCACCGGGCCGTCCACGCCCAGCAGCCGCAGGGCGCGGGCCAGGACCGGGCCCAGCGCGCGGGCGGCGCCGTCGTCGACCTTGAAGGCGAGCGCCCGGCCGTCCGGCAGCGCCACCGCCTGCACCGCCTCCGCGCCCATCTTGGACAGCACGCCCGGCACCTCGCGCATCAGCCAGGTGTCGGGGCGGCGGGTGCCCGCCACGTACTCGGGGTGCGCGCGCATCGCGTCCGCCACCCGGCGCTCGGGCGTCCCGGGCCCGGCCAGCACGAACGTACGGAAGGCGCGGGCCAGGCCCGTCAGGCTGATCGCCATCAGGGGCGCCCCGCAGCCGTCGGTGCCGACCGTCGCCACCGGCTCGCCCGCCGCCGCCTCCACCCCGTCGTGGACGAGGCGCTGGAGCGGGTGGGCGGGGTCGAGGTAGGACCGCTCGTCCCAGCCGTTGAGGCGGCAGGCGGCGAGCATGGCCGCGTGCTTGCCGGAGCAGTTCATGGTGACCCGGTCGCGGACGTGGCCCGCCGCGAGGTACGTCTCGGCCTCGGCCGGGTCCAGCGGCAGGTCGGGCGGGGTCTGGAGGTCGTCCGGGGTGAGCCCGTGCTCGGCGAGCATCTTGCGGACCAGGTCCAGGTGGAAGCCCTCGCCCGAGTGGCTGGCGGCGGCGAGCGCGAGGCGCTCCCCGGAGAGGTCGAGCCCGGCCCGCAGCACAGCGGCGGCCTGCATGGGCTTGTTGCTGGAGCGCGGGAAGACGGGCGCCGCCGGGTCGCCGAGCGCGAACTCCACGCCGCCGTCGGCCCCCAGCACCACCAAGGAGCCCCGATGGTGGCCCTCGACGAAACCGGAACGTACGACTTCGGCGAGGACCGGGGATATGACGGTGTCGGTGCTCATGGTGGGTGCCTTCCGGGGCTGGACCGCCCCGTGACCTTGGAATCGTCGGTCAGATGAGCAGGTCGTCTACTTGTGCTTCCCCTTCACGGTACCTGCGGGCGATCTCCGCGCTGCAATCGTCGGCGGTCCGCTGGAGGTGCTGGCGGCGCCGCGACACCTGCTGCTCGTAGCGGATCAGGCGCCCCATGGCGGTGTGCAGCTCCTCGTCCGTACGGGCGTCGAGGTCGGAGAGCTGGACCTCCGCGTCCATCTCGGCCGCCAGCCGCCGGTACTCGGCGCTGCGGGGCGTGGAGAGCGTGACGTGGCGGGCGGAGGCCCGGTGCGGGGAGGGCGCGTCCGCCAGGATCTCGGAGAGCCGCTCCACGACGGGCGTGTGCGGCCCGGTGCGCCGGGCGAGCTCGGCCCGCAGGATGTCGATGCGGCCGTGCAGCAGCCGCCGTACATAGCTGAGGTCGGCCTCGTCGCTCTGCGACCGCCGCCGCAGACCGCGCAGCTCCGGCAGCCGCAGCGCGGTCAGATCGTGCTCCGTGGTCGCGGACAGGTGGTCACCGGCACGCTGGACGGGTGGTCGCGACACGGCCGCCCGCCCGGCCGACGTGCTCGTCCGGGTCAGCGAAACGGGGCCGGGCGACTGCTGCCCGGCGCCAGGAGTGCTCATGTGTCCTACCGTCCCCTCGACCGGTGCGGGATGGGGCGCACCGGCTGTCAGCATCGTGCCACTCCCCGTGGTGCATATGCAGACCCACACCACCCGTTCGGCCCCCGTGGGGCCGGATTGGTGCGTGGAATAGGTTGGGTCCCATGCGAGCGGTGGTACAGCGGGTCGACGGCGCGAGCGTCGTCGTGGCGGGCGAGACGGTCGGCGAGATCACGGGCGAGGGCCTGTGCGTCCTGGTCGGGGTGACCCACGGGGACACTCCCGAGAAGGCGGCGCAACTGGCCCGGAAGCTGTGGTCGGTGCGGATCCTGGCGGACGAGAAGTCCTGCTCGGACGTGGACGCCCCGCTTCTGGTGATCTCCCAGTTCACCCTCTACGGCGACGCCCGCAAGGGCCGCCGCCCCACCTGGAACGCGGCGGCCCCCGGCGAGGTGGCCGAGCCGCTGGTGGACGAGGTGGTGGCGCGGCTGCGCGAGCTGGGCGCGACCGTGGAGACGGGCCGTTTCGGCGCGGACATGCGGGTGTCCCTGACCAACCACGGCCCGTTCACGGTGCTGGTGGAGGTGTGACCCCTCCACCCCACCGCCGCCTGCCCACAACGGAGGCGACGGTTCGGCCCGCGTCCGGGATCAGGGTTCGACCACGACCTCCTGGGCGGCGGCCGTACCCCCGGCCAGCAGCTCCGCGTCCACCGCGACGTTCCGCTTCACCAGCGCCAGCGCGATCGGCCCCAGCTCGTGGTGGCGGGCCGACGTCGTGATGAAGCCGATCTGGCGGCCCTCCGCGCCGTCCGCGGCGACCCGCAGCGGCGTCCCGTGCCCCGGCAGCAGCACCTCGCTGCCGTCCAGGTGCAGGAAGACCAGCCGGCGCGGCGGCTTCCCCAGGTTGTGGACGCGCGCGACCGTCTCCTGGCCCCGGTAGCAGCCCTTCTGGAGGTGCACGGCGGTCCCGATCCACCCCAGCTCGTGCGGGATGGTGCGGTGGTCGGTCTCCAGGCCGAGCCGCGGCCGGTGCGCCTCGACCCGCAGGGCCTCGTACGCCAGGATCCCGATCGCGGGGCCCTCCTCGGCGGCGAAGGCCGCCAGCTCCTCGCGCGGCAGGAACAGGTCCCGCCCGTGCGGGGTCTCGCGGACCACCGTGCCCGCGGGCGGCTGCGCGATCGACCCGGCGGGCAGGTGCACCACCGCGAACTCCGCCGTACGGTCGGCGACTTCGACGCGGTAGAAGAACTTCATCGACTCCAGGTACGCGACGAGCTCGTCCTGCGTACCGGGCTCGACGTGCGCCCACACCGTCGTCCCGTCGTCGACGAGGTAGAGCGCGTGCTCGATGTGCCCGTGCGCGGAGAGGATCAGCGCCTCGGTGGCCAGGCCCGGCCGCAGGTCGCTGACGTGCTGGGTCAGCAGCAGGTGCAGCCAGCTCAGCCGGTCGTCGCCGGTGACGGTGACGACGCCTCGGTGCGAGAGGTCGACGAGGCCGGTGCCGCCGGCGAGGGCGCGCTGCTCGCGGAACAGGTCGCCGTAGTGCGCGGCGACACCTTCGTCGGGTCCCTCGGCGGGGACGGCGCCGGGCAGGGCCAGCAGAGGGCTCATCGTGGAATGTCGCTGCATGACAGCAAGCCTACGACGCGGTACCCGCGTCCCCGGCGGCTTCCTGGGCGGCCTTCTTGGCGCAGTCCTGGCACTGGCCGAAGATCGCGAAGTGCTTCATGTCGGTGGTGAAGCCGAACGTCGAGCACAGCTTCGCGGTGAACTCCGCCGCCACGTCCACGTCCGCCTCGATCACCGAGGTGCAGTCCCGGCAGACCAGATGGATGTGGTGGTGGCGGTCGGCCAGGTGGTAGGTCGGGGCGCCGTGTCCCAGATGGGCGTGCGAGACCAGACCCAGCTCCTCCAGGAGCTCCAGGGTCCGGTACACGGTGGAGATGTTCACGCCGCCCGCCGTCTTCCTCACCTCGGTGAGGATGTCGTCGGGCGTCGCGTGTTCCAGTACGTCGACGGCCTCCAGCACGAGCTGGCGCTGGGGGGTCAGCCGGTACCCGCGCTTGCGGAGGTCGCTCTGCCAGTCGGTGGTCACCACACGCCCAGTGTAGGAGCCACCGCGCGATTAGCCCCGCGCGGAACGGATCTCCCCCGGATCTCCGTAAGCGCCGCGGTACACGGCCCCGTGCCCGGCGGCCGTACGCGGTCCCCCTGCGTGAAGAACGCGACCTATGTGAAGAACGCGGTCTACTTGAAGAACGCGATTCCGTCGTCCGGCAGGTCGCCCAGGCCCCGGGCCATCGCCGCGACCTCCTCGGGCGTGACGACCTTCTTGAGGTGCGCGGACATGTACGGCCGCAGCTCCACCTCGGGGGTCGCCTTCTCGCCGACCCACATGAGGTCGCTCTTCACGTACCCGTACAGACGCTTGCCGCCGGTGTACGGGCCGGAGGCGGCGGTGCGCGCCACGGCGTCGGTGACCAGGTCGATCTGCGGCTTCTGGTCGGCGAGCTCGCCGTACCAGATCTCCACGACGCCCTGGTCGCGGACCATGACGACCTCGACCTTGCGGTCCTTGTCGATGCGCCAGAAGCCGGACTCGGTCTCCAGCGGCTTCACCTTGTTGCCCTCGGCGTCGAGGATCCAGGAGTGCGACACGTACTCCAGGAAGTCCCGGCCGTCGTGGCTGAAGGTGACGGACTGGCCGAAATTGGCCTTCTCGGCACCCGGGAAGTCGGTGACGCCCGCGCCCTCCCACGTACCGAGGAGGAACGCGAGGGGGACGAGGTCCGGGTTCAGGTCGGACGGGATCTCGATCATGAGGCTTCGATCAGTCTTTCGTTACGTCTGCGGCTGGGGCGCGGTTCAGCGCTGGCCCTGGTACAGCTTCTTCACGGCCAGACCGGCGAAGGCGAGGACACCGACGCAGACCAGGACCAGCAGGGTTTCGAAGAAAGCCTCAAGCACGGGGTGCTCCTCGGATGAGCGTGTGGGCAGTAAAGGGCCGAACCCCAGCCTAATGGGTTCGGCCACGGCCTTCTCTGTGAGGTGCGCCCCGTCAGCCCAGCAGCTGGTTCTGCAGGACGACGGTCTG
Organism: Streptomyces sp. NPDC005878; assembly: GCF_040629815.1. Classification (NCBI taxonomy): domain Bacteria; kingdom Bacillati; phylum Actinomycetota; class Actinomycetes; order Kitasatosporales; family Streptomycetaceae; genus Streptomyces; species Streptomyces sp. NPDC005878. The sequence goes on along the minus strand of NZ_JBEXWK010000005.1, from coordinate 237,256 downwards.
CTCGAAGGGGACGGCCTTCGCGGTGCCGGGACGGGAGTGGACGACGAGGGACCCGGGGGGGTCTCCCGGGACGCCGGTTCGGGCTTCCCCGGCTCTGCTGCGGGCTCGGTCATGCCGACTCCCCGGTGGCGCCGCCCCGGCCCCGGTGACGGGAGGGGCTGTGCGGGTGCGCATTACAGTTCGACTTATGGCCAAAAAGCTCGTACTGAAGGTGACCGCGGGGGCCGACGCCCCCGAGCGGTGTTCGCAGGCGTTCACCGTGGCGGCGGTCGCCGTCGCCAGTGGGATCGAGGTCTCGCTCTGGCTGACCGGCGAGTCGTCGTGGTTCGCGCTGCCGGGGCGGGCCGCCGAGTTCGCGCTGCCGCACGCGGCGCCGCTGCCGGACCTGATCGACGGGATCCTGGCGGGCGGCGGCACGATCACGGTGTGCACGCAGTGCGCGGCCCGGCGGGACATCGCCGAGGCGGACCTGATCGAGGGCGCGCGGGTCGCCGGGGCTCAGGTCTTCGTCCAGGAGGCGATGGCGGAGGAGACGCAGGCGCTGGTCTATTAAGGAAGGGTCCGGGGCCGGGGGCTGAGGTCCGGCTCCGGGATTGGGGCTGAGGTCCGCCGGTAGCCCGCACCTCTCAGTACTTCAGTACTTCTTCCTGCCGTCCAGCTCGTCCCACCACTCGTCGGACTCCGGGTCCCCATGGGGGTCCCCCCTGCTCGAACGAAGTTGAGAGCTCGCGGGAGGGTCGTCCCACCAGCGGTCGTCCGGGCCGCGCCGGTTCGCCACCACGGCCGCGACCGGCGGGATCACCATGGCGACCACGCACATGGCGACCGCGGCCGGGACCGACCACAGGCGCACGAAGCCCCAGGCGGACACGAACAGGACCAGGCATCCGCCCATCATCCAGAAGTACTCGCGCCGGCGTCGGGCCAACATGCATCCAGCGTACGACCGGATCGGTCGGCCCGAAACAGCTCGGTAAGAGCTCGGGAACGGTCCGGAAACGGCACGGAGGACCGCACCCGGTCCAGGTAAGCGTCCAACCCCCTGGGGTGCGGCCCTCCGGCCGGTACGTGCCCGCCGTCAGACGGCGATGGCGACCTCGGCGAGTCCGCCGGTCTCCGCCACGACCGTGCGGTCCGCGGTCCCGCCGGGCACCAGGGCCCTCACCGTCCACGTGCCCTCGGCCGCGTAGAAGCGGAACTGGCCCGTCGCCGAGGTGGGGACCTCGGCGGTGAACTCGCCGGTCGAGTCCAGCAGCCGGACGTAGCCGACCACGGGCTCGCCGTCCTTGGTCACCTGGCCCTGGATGGTGGTCTCACCGGGCTTGATCGTCGAGGCGTCGGGGCCGCCTGCCTTCGCTCCACACATGGTTCTTCCTTACGTTTACGGTCGGGGGCTGTGCGGGGTTACTTGTTGGCGCCGAGCTCGATCGGCACACCGACGAGGGAGCCGTACTCGGTCCACGAGCCGTCGTAGTTCTTGACGTTCTCGACGCCGAGCAGCTCGTGCAGCACGAACCACGTCAGGGCCGAGCGCTCGCCGATGCGGCAGTACGCGATGGTGTCCTTGGCCAGATCGACCTGCTCCGCGGCGTACAGCTCCTTCAGCGCGTCGTCCGACTTGAAGGTGCCGTCGTCGTTGGCGTTCTTCGACCACGGGATGTTGCGGGCGCTGGGCACGTGGCCCGGGCGCTGCGACTGCTCCTGCGGGAGGTGGGCCGGGGCGAGGAGCTTGCCGCTGAACTCGTCGGGCGAGCGCACGTCGACCAGGTTCTGCGAGCCGATGGCCGCCACCACGTCGTCGCGGAAGGCGCGGATCGCGGTGTTCTGCGGCTTGGCCTTGTAGGAGGTGGCCGGGCGGGAGGGGATCTGCGAGCCGTCGACCAGGTCGCGGGAGTCGAGCTCCCACTTCTTGCGGCCGCCGTCGAGCAGCTTGACGCTGTCGTGGCCGTAGAGCTTGAAGTACCAGTAGGCGTACGAGGCGAACCAGTTGTTGTTGCCGCCGTAGAGGACGACGGTCGTGTCGTTCGCGATGCCCTTGGCCGACAGGAGCTTCTCGAAGCCCTCCTGGTCGACGAAGTCACGGCGGACCGGGTCCTGGAGGTCCTTGGTCCAGTCGATCCGGATCGCGTTCTTGATGTGGTTCTTCTCGTACGCCGAGGTGTCTTCGTCGACCTCGACGATGGCGACCTTCGGGTCGTCGATGTGGGCCTCGACCCAGTCGGCGTCTACCAGGACGTCGCTGCGGCTCATGCGGGTTCTCCTCCGGGGCAGGTGCGGCGGGTGGTGCGGAGGTGCGGGGGTACGCCACGCGAGCGGGCGCGGCGTTGCCTCGGCACGGGGGGTGGCCCTGAAAACGTTCAACGGGCCCGGGGAACGCGGGAGTTGCCGTCTCTTCGCAGAGAGGGACGGGTCCCGGTCAGATGTGGCGACAGAGCATGGCGGCGACGCGGCACAGGTCGACTGCCCGCCGCTTCGTGAGATCCGCCTGTAGCTTCATGGGTCCGATCGTAGGGACGGACGGGTGGCCATGTCACCGGCGTGTCGCATGGTGAGACACGATCATCCGGATAGTGGGACAGCAACCGCCTGAGACCGCCCCGCCGTCGCCCGGGGACGGCCTCGCCCGGCGAACCATCTGCGGATCGGACACCCCCGTCTCACGATCCGACTATTCGAACCCCGCGGGGCCGATCCCGACCCCATCCCCCGGGGGCGCGGGGAACAGCGCGAGCAGCCCACCACCGCCCGCAGCGAAAAGACGACCGCGGCCGGCCGTCACCCCGCCAGGGAGACGTTCGTCCCGGTCCCCGAGAACCGCAGCCCGTCCTCCACCGCCGTCACCTTGTCCAGCTTGATCCCCCGCGGCAGACCCTGGATCTTCAGGTCGTAGTCGACGGCCTTGCGCAGCTTCTCGTCGAAGCCCGGCACCGGCAGCTTGGGCAGCTCCGAGGAGCGCACCCGCACGGTCGCGCCCCCGTCCGTCGTCACCGTGCTGTACGCGCTGACCGTCCGCCCCGCGAGCAGCACCTTCAGGCTGGCGGGAACCTGCACGCCCGCCCCTTCGAGCAGGTCCGCGAGGGGCCCGCTCACCTGCACCTGCCCCTTGGCCGCCCGCTCCGGCCCGGCGTAGCCGACCGTGGCGCCCTTGGGCGCGGACTTGGTCAGATCGGCGTACGAGATACGGGCCGAGCCGTCCGCCCGGACGGCCGTGGCGGAGGAGTAGCTGCTGTCGACCTTCACGTCGTGCAGCTTGGCGCGGACCTCGGTGACGTTGACCGAGTGGCCGTCGGCCGTCGCGGTGACCCCGCCGAGCTTCACGTCGACCTCGTCGAACTCCTTGCCCATCGCCTGGGTGAGGAAGGGGAAGCCGGTGATGGAGACGTCAGGGGTCTCCCGCAGCCCCTGACTGCTCTTTATCTTGTCGGCCACCTTCGACTCGACGACGTTCACCGCCACGCGGTCCGCGGCGACGAAGAGGCCGCCGAGAACCACCGCGACGATGAGCCATATCCGGAGTGCGCGCATTGCGTACGAGTCCCCCCACGCTGGTCGTTGACCCTGCGAGCCTAACTCCCGGAATTACCCGATCACTCGACCGATCAGATACAGAGCGGGAACAGCCGCAGTCAGCGGCAGCGCCACTCCGGCCGTCATGTGGACGAATCGCGAGGGGTAGTCGTAACTGGCCACCCGCAGTCCGATCAGCGCGCACACGCCCGCCGCGAGCCCCAGCAGCGCGCCCGGTGCGCCCACGTCGGTGAGCCGGCCGGCCACGATCCCCGCGCCCGCCGCCGCGAGCAGCGCGACCGCGACGGAGACCGGGGCGGGCAGCGGCAGCGCGCGGGCCGGGACGGCGACGGCCACCGCCACCGCGCCCACCGCCACCGCGTGCGGGATCGCCGCGAGGTACCCGGCGGCCAGGATCGTGAGCGCCGCCGAGGCCACGGTCGCCATCAGGCCGTACATCCGCTCGTCCGGGTCCGCGTGGCTGCGCAGCTGGAGCACCAGCGTGAGCAGCACCCACACCCCGAGCGTCCCCAGGATCGCCGCGGGCGCGTGCTCGTCGCCGACGGCGAGCAGCGCCGCGTCGGCGACCAGGCCGCCGAGGAAGGCGAGCGCGATGCCCTGCCGGGCGGGCCACATCCCGTTGAGCCGGAACCAGCCCGCTGCCGTGACGGCCTGGAGCAGCACCAGCGGCACCACCAGCGCGTACTGGCCGACACCGGACGCGGCGGCCAGGAGCGCGCCGAGGACGGCGGTCAGGGCCGCGGGCCGCATCCCGGGCGCGATGATCGGCGAGCGCCCCTCGGCGCGGGCCCGCTGGGCGTCGGTGATCCGGGTGTTGCCGACGGTGGTGGGCGAGCCGTAGGCGGGGCCGCCCTCGCTCCGCCCGGGCGCGGCGGCCGGCTCCGGCTCGTACACCGGCGCCTCCGGGGGCAGCGGCACGGAACCCGTCTGCGGCGGCAGGTAGGCGGAGTCGTCGGCGGACTGCGCGTACGCCTGCGCGTACTGCTGCCGCACGGGCTGCTGCTGGACCGGCTGCTGCTGGACCGGCTGGGACTGCGGCTGCGGCGACTGCGGCTGGACCGTGGGCTGGTACTGGGTGTCCCAGGTCTGGCCCTCCCACGTCTGCGTGTACCGCTGCTGCTCCTGGTACGACGCGTCGTGCGGGAACTGCTGCTGCTGGGCGGGCTGCTGGTACTGCTGTTGCACGGGCTGCCCGTACTGGTCGTACTGCTCGTACTGGTCGTACTGCTGGTACGCGTCGTACTGCTGGGCTTGCTGTGGCTGCTGCTGGGCCTGCTGGGCCTGCTGGTGCTGCTGGGCCTGCTGCGGGTACTGCTGGACCGGCTGCCCGTACTGGTCGAAGCGCGGATAGGGCTCTTCGTACGGATGCGGGTACTGCTGATCGCTCATGACGTGGGGGTCACCCTCCTGCGAACGGCGGGAGCACCTCGACCGTGCCGCCCTCGGCAAGCCGTACGGTCTCATGCCCACGGGTCCCGACGGGGTCCCCGTCGACGAGGAACGAACACCTCAGCAGCACACGCGTCAGCTCGCCGGGGTGGCGCTCGCGCACCGCGTCCAGCGCCTCGGCCAGCGTGGCCGCCGCATACGGCTCCTCCGCGACACCCGCGGCGGACTTAGCCGCGGCCCAGAAGCGGATGGTTCCCGCTGCCATGGCGACCCTCCTTTCGTCGTCCCCCATGATGGGCTACGCCACCGACAGCCAGTGCGCGATCCTGCGCAGCAGCGCCTCCCCGGCCGCGTTCTCCGCGTGCCCCATGCCCTCCTCAAGCCACAACTGCGCAGGTCCGGCGGCTGCCAGCATCCTGGGGTGGTCGAGGGGGAAGTACGGGTCGCGGTCGCCGTGGACGATCAGGAGCGGCGTCGGCGCGATCAGCGGGACCGCCTCGACCGGCGAGAGCGGCACCGGGCTCCACGGGCGGTGGTCGATCCGGGTGGCGAAGCCGAACCGCCCGACCAGGCGTCCGGCGGGCCGGGTCACCATCCAGTGCAGCCGCCGCATGGGGGCCGTCCCCCGGTAGTACCAACGGGCCGGCGCACTGACGGACACCACCGCGTCGGTCCGCGCCCGGTCGAGCCCCTTGTGCGTCGCCGCGTGCCGCAGGACCACCGAGCCGCCCATGGAGAACCCGACGGTGACCACGCGCGCGTAGCCGAGTGATCTCGCCCACTCCACGACCGCCGCCAGGTCGAGCACCTCGCGGTCGCCGACCGTGGAGCGCCCGCCGGAGCCGCCGTGGCCCCGGAAGGAGAACGTGACCACGCCCGCGTACTGGGCGAACACCCCCGCCGCCCGCCGCACCGCGGGCCGGTCCGCCGACCCGGTGAAGCCGTGCGCGACCACGATCGCGGTGTCCGTCCGGCCCGCCGCGCAGGGGGCGTGGACGGCCTCCACGGACACCCCGTCCGAGGTGCGCAGAGTGGCGCGCCGCGGTCCCCTGGTGATCGAGGAAACATCCACAGTGTGAAATCGGTCCTCTGCGCCGGAACTCATGTGGGCTATTCTGCTGGGCAGAGGATCCGGGCAGCGCAGCCCCCGGGTCCTTTTGCGTTTCCAGATCGTTGTTACGAGCAGGTGAACAAAGGCTCTCAGGGCGCGAGAACCTTGTGGATGCGCAGTGCCGTAAACGTCCTCGCAGGGACCGAGGAGGAACCGACGTCATGGGCGAGCAATCCGTGCACGAACCGAAGAAACCGACGACGACCCGGGCAGGTGGGGCGCGATGAGCTCGCTGCTGCTCCTGACCAACGCCCTCCAGCCGTCGACGGAGGTGCTCCCCGCGCTCGGCCTGCTCCTGCACAACGTGCGGGTGGCCCCCGCCGAGGGCCCGGCCCTGGTCGACACCCCCGGCGCCGACGTGATCCTCGTCGACGGCCGCCGCGACCTCCCGCAGGTCCGCTCCCTCTGCCAGCTGCTGCGCTCCACCGGCCCCGGCTGCCCGCTGATCCTGGTGGTCACCGAGGGCGGCCTCGCGGCCGTCACCGCCGACTGGGGCATCGACGACGTCCTTCTGGACACCGCGGGCCCCGCCGAGGTCGAGGCGCGGCTGCGGCTGGCGATGGGCCGCCAGCAGATCACCTCCGACGACTCCCCCATGGAGATCCGCAACGGCGACCTCTCCGTGGACGAGGCGACGTACAGCGCCAAGCTCAAGGGCCGGGTCCTGGATCTGACCTTCAAGGAGTTCGAGCTCCTGAAGTACCTCGCGCAGCACCCCGGCCGGGTCTTCACGCGCGCGCAGTTGCTCCAGGAGGTCTGGGGCTACGACTACTTCGGCGGTACGCGGACGGTCGACGTCCACGTACGGCGGCTGCGGGCCAAGCTCGGCCCCGAACACGAGTCGCTGATCGGCACCGTCCGGAATGTCGGGTACCGGTTCGTCACCCCCGAGAAGGTCGAACGGGCGGCCGAAGAGGCCAAGGCGAAGGCGGCGGCGGAGACCGAGGCCAAGGCGGCCGCGCGATCCGTGGCCTCCACACCGGGTCCGGCCGCCACGGAGCCGGAGGAAGCCTCCGTACGCCCTGCCCAGAGGTAGGTCACCCCGCGTAGACTCCCGCTCGTGGCCAAGGTGACGCGGGATGATGTGGCGAGACTTGCGGGTACGTCGACCGCGGTCGTCAGCTATGTCATCAACAACGGACCGAGGCCGGTCGCCCCGGCCACGCGCGAGCGGGTACTCGCCGCGATCAAGGAGCTGGGCTACCGGCCCGACCGGGTTGCCCAGGCGATGGCCTCCCGGCGCACGGACCTCATAGGCATGATCGTCCCGGACGCGCGCCAGCCGTTCTTCGCGGAGATGGCGCACGCGGTGGAGCAGGCGGCGGCCGAGCGCGGGAAGATGGTCCTGGTCGGCAACTCCGACTATCTGGACGACCGCGAGGTCCACTATCTGCGGGCGTTCCTCGGGATGCGCGTCGCCGGTCTGATCCTGGTCAGCCAGGGTCCCAGCGAGCGCGCGGCGGCCGAGATCGACGCCTGGGACGCGCGGGTGGTGCTGCTCCACGAACGCCCGGAGGCGATCGACGACGTGGCCGTCGTCACCGACGACATCGGCGGCGCCCAACTGGCCACCCGCCACCTCCTCGAACACGGCCACGCGTACGTGGCCTGCCTCGGCGGCGTCGAGTCGACCCCGGCGGTCGGCGACCCGGTGGCCGACCACGTGGAGGGCTGGCGGCGCGCGATGCTGGAGTCCGGGCGGCCGACGGAGGGGCGCCTGTTCCAGGCCCCCTACAACCGGTACGACGCGTACCAGGTCGCTCTGCAGATCCTCGCCGGGCCCGACCGCCCGCCCGCGATCTTCTGCTCCACGGACGACCAGGCGATCGGGGTGCTGCGCGCGGCGCGCGAGCTGCGGATCGACGTGCCGGGGGAGCTGGCGGTGGCGGGGTTCGACGACGTGAAGGAGGCGGGTCTGACGGACCCGCCCCTCACCACGGTCGCCTCCGACCGCCCCGCGATGGCCCGCGCGGCGGTGGACCTGGTCCTGGACGACGCGCTCCGCGTCGCGGGCTCACGCCGCGAACGCCTGAAGCAGTTCCCGTCCCGCCTGGTGATCCGCAAGTCCTGCGGCTGCGGCTAGCTCCCCCGGGGGTAGGTCTCCACCTACGGCCCGTGCTGGTCCGCTCGCGCAGCCCCCCGCACCCCTCAAGGGCCCGCCCTCACCCCGCGAACCATGAATGGCCCCGGACCCCTGACGGCCCGACCGTCCTTCACCTGCGGATCACGGGCGCCCGAGGGTCCGTACTCCACCTGCGAGCTGCGGGGGGCCGAGGGGCCGTACTCCATCTACGAGCCGCGGGGGCCGAGGGGCCGTCCTTCACCTGCGGGCCGTGGGTGGCTGGCCGCGCAGTTCCCCGCGCCCCTAGGGGGGTGTGGCTGAACCCTGTTCTCCGGATGCGCGGGACCCCGCCAGGGGCGCGAGGAACTGCGCGAGCAACCCACCGCCGGCCCGCGGACGAAAACGCGGCCCAGGGGCGCGAGGAACTGCGCGAGCAACCCACCACAGGCCCGCAGACAAACAACGGCCCCTCAGGGGCGCGGGGAACTGCGCGACCAGCCGTCCACAGCCCGCAGACGAAAACGGGCTCCCGGGGCGCGGGGAACTGCGCGGGCAACCCACCACCCACCCGCAGCCGAACCCCGGGCACACCCCTACGCGGATTCCACCTCGACCTGAATCTCCACCTCGACCGGCGCGTCCAGCGGCAGCACGGCCACCCCCACCGCACTGCGGGCATGCACACCCTTGTCGCCCAGCACCGCACCGAGCAGCTCGCTCGCCCCGTTGATCACGGCCGGCTGCCCCGTGAAGTCGCTCGCCGAGGCGACGAACCCCACGACCTTCACCACGCGCACGATCCGGTCGAGATCACCCACCACGGACTTCACCGCGGCGAGCGCGTTCAGCGCGCACACCCGCGCCGCGTCCTTCGCCTCCTCGGCCGTGACCTCCGCGCCCACCTTGCCGGTGAGCGTCAGCTTGCCCTCGACCATCGGAAGCTGCCCGGCGGTGTACACGTACACACCCGACCGCACGGCCGGCTGGTACGCGGCCAGCGGCGGCACGACCTCCGGCAGCGTCAGGCCGAGCTCGGCCAGCTTCGCCTCCACCGAACCGGAACCCGACCCCGAACCCGCAGCCGCGCCCGCACCCGCACCCGCACCGCTCATGCCTGCTTCTCCCGCTTCAGGTAGGCCACCAGCTGCTCGGGGTTGTTCGGCCCGGGAACGACCTGGACCAGCTCCCAGCCGTCCTCGCCCCAGGTGTCCAGAATCTGCTTGGTCGCGTGCACGAGAAGGGGCACGGTCGCGTATTCCCACTTGGTCATGGGGGCGACTGTAGTCGCTGGCGGGGGCAGCCTCATGCGTAGGCCGCCGGGGGACTGGTTAGGCTCGACGGTGTGAGCAGGCTCCAGGTCGTCAGCGGCAAGGGCGGCACCGGCAAGACCACGGTCGCCGCAGCCCTCGCGCTCGCCCTCGCGACAGAGGGCAAGCGCACGCTCCTCGTCGAGGTCGAGGGCAGACAGGGCATCGCACAGCTCTTCGAGACGGAGGCCTTTCCGTACGAGGAGCGGAAGATCGCCGTGGCGCCGGGCGGCGGGGAGGTGCACGCCCTGGCGATCGACGCCGAACGGGCCCTCCTCGACTACCTCCAGATGTTCTACAAGCTGGGCTCGGCCGGCCGCGCGCTCAAGAAGATCGGCGCCATCGACTTCGCCACCACCATCGCCCCCGGCGTCCGCGACGTCCTGCTGACCGGCAAGGCGTGCGAGGCGGTCAGGCGTAAGGACAAGCAGGGGCGGTACGCGTACGACCATGTGGTCATGGACGCCCCGCCCACCGGGCGGATCACCCGCTTCCTCAACGTCAACGACGAGGTCGCCGGTCTCGCCAGGATCGGTCCGATACACAACCAGGCGCAGGCCGTGATGCGGGTGCTCAAGTCGCCCGAGACGGCCGTGCACCTGGTGACGCTCCTGGAGGAGATGCCGGTCCAGGAGACCGCCGACGGCATCGCCGAGCTGCGCGCCGCCGAACTGCCCACCGGCGCCGTCATCGTGAACATGGTCCGCCCGCACCTGCTGGACGAGGAGGCGGTCCGGGGCGTCACCGGAGACCGGCGCAAGGAGGTCGCCAAGGCGCTCACCCGGGCCGGCGTCACCGGCTCGGCCAAGCTGGTCACCCCGCTGCTCCAGGAGGCCGCCGAGCACGCCGAGCGGGTGGAGCTGGAGCGCGAACAGCGGGCGGTGGTCGCCGGATTGGGGGCCCCGGCGTACGAACTGCCGCTGATCGGTGAGGGAATGGACCTGGCCGGGCTCTACCGCCTGGCCGTACGACTGCGAGCGCTCGGGGTGGGGCAGTGACCATGGACACGGCGGCGCCGCTCGCCATCGACCCGCTGCTCGACGACCCCGGGACCCGGATCGTGGTGTGCTGCGGCTCCGGCGGGGTGGGCAAGACGACCACGGCCGCGGCGCTCGGGCTGCGGGCCGCCGAGCGCGGCAGGAAGGTGGTCGTGCTGACCATCGACCCGGCCCGCCGGCTCGCCCAGTCGATGGGCATCGACTCGCTGGACAACACCCCGCGCCGGGTCAAGGACGTCGAGGGCGACGGCGAGCTGCACGCCATGATGCTCGACATGAAGCGCACCTTCGACGAGATCGTCGAGGCGCACGCGGACCCCGAGCGCGCCCGGGCGATCCTCTCCAACCCGTTCTACCAGTCCCTGTCGGCCGGCTTCGCGGGCACGCAGGAGTACATGGCGATGGAGAAGCTGGGCCAGCTGCGGGCCCGCGACGAGTGGGACCTGATCGTCGTGGACACCCCGCCCTCGCGCTCGGCGCTCGACTTCCTCGACGCGCCGAAGCGGCTGGGGTCGTTCCTGGACGGGAAGTTCATCCGGCTGCTCATGGCCCCCGCGAAGATGGGCGGCCGGGCCGGGATGAAGTTCCTCAACGTCGGCATGTCCATGATGACGGGCACGCTCGGCAAGCTCCTCGGCGGCCAGCTGCTGCGCGATGTGCAGACGTTCGTGACGGCGATGGACACGATGTTCGGCGGCTTCCGCACCCGCGCCGACGCCACCTACCGGCTGCTCCAGGCCCCCGGCACCGCGTTCCTCGTGGTCGCCGCGCCCGAGCGGGACGCGCTGCGCGAGGCCGCGTACTTCGTGGAGCGCCTGGCGGCCGACTCGATGCCGCTCGCCGGTCTCGTACTGAACCGGGTGCACGGCAGCGACGCGGCCCGGCTGTCGGCCGAACGGGCACTCGCGGCGGCGGAACTCCTGGAAGAGCCCCAGGACCGGGCGGACGACGACGACGAGGGCCATGAGGAGGGCCGCCAGGAGGAGCACGGGGATGAGGGTCACCCGGCAGGCCGCCCGGAAGAACACCCGGCGGCCCGCCCGAAAGAGGGACCCGGGGAAAATCTTGTCGACGGCCGCATTGTCGATCAGGGGTCCGGGAAGGCTGAGGATCGTGGCACCGGTGGTTCCTCTCCCGAAGCTCCCTCCCCCACCGGTCCCGAGGACGGCGTGTCGGTCGATCGGCTGACCGCCGGTCTGCTGCGCCTGCACGCCGAGCGGATGCGGGTGCTCGCGCGCGAACAGCGCACACGTGACCGCTTCACCGCGCTTCACCCCGAGGTTCCGGTGGCCGAAGTGGCCGCCCTGCCCGGCGATGTCCACGATCTCGCCGGGCTCCGGGCCATCGGGGAACGGCTCGCGGCCCAGGAAGAGGCGGCCGGAGCGCTCTGAGTAAGGCCGACGCGTCTCGGCACGGATCCTCCTAGATCCTGGATCCTCAGAGATCCTGGATCCTCAGAGACCTCGGATCCTCATGGACGCGCCGGACGGATGCGGCCTACCCCACGGCCGCGTACGTCTCCTCCACGGCGTGCCGGTAGGCGTACGCCTCCTCGTCGTCGATGCCCACGGGCAGGATGCCCGTGCTGCGCTCGTACTCCGTACGCGCCGTCTCCAGCAGACGGCGCCAGGACGTGACGGTGGGGCGTCGGCGCAGCAGCGCGCGGCGTTCCCGTTCCGTCATACCGCCCCACACGCCGAATTCGACGCGGTTGTCCAGTGCGTCCGCGAGGCACTCGGTCCGCACCGGACATCCGGTGCACACCGCCTTCGCCCTGTTCTGAGCCGCACCCTGTACGAACAGTTCGTCCGGATCGGTAGTGCGGCAGGCTGCCTGCGCACTCCAGTCGGTTACCCAGCCCATGCCGGCGCCGTCCTCTCCCGAATCGAGGCTCCCCCACGGCGGCAGAGGCATATTCACCGCTGCCAGTTGAGGACGTTACGGAAGGTGGGCACAGCGCAACACCCCCTTCGGGCCCAATCTTGAATGGCCCGAACGGACTATGCGTACGCGGCAGATCACCCAACGGAGTGAGCCGGCGACAAACGTCAGAAACCCGACCAAGCGGGACGTTTCAGTTGAGCCACAACGGACGCCAGATGACGCATGAGGCGTAAACGGGCGGCGAATCCGGGACAGCCGCCCTCCTGCGAGAGCCGAACAGCGCTGTACGTCGACCGACACCGACACAAACATCGACTTGATGCGCGACCACACTGCTGTGACAGTTGAGAGCAGCTTAGGCCAGAGCATTGACCCGTGTCCGGCGAATCAGAACGTAGGCTGCCCCCATGGCAAAGAAGCGCTCGGGCGGTGGTCTGACCGGGACCCAGCAGGCCGCCAAGTTCGTCGGGGTGAGTGTGCTCTCCGGAGCGGTGCTCGCGGGGATCGCGCTGCCGGCGTTCGGCGCGCTGGGACTCGCGGCCAAGGGCACGGTCGAGGGATTCGACGAGATCCCCGCCAATCTGAAGACCCCGCCGCTGAGTCAGCGCACCACGATCCTGGACAACAAGGGCGGCCAGATCGCCACGGTGTACTCGCGCGACCGCACGGTGGTCCCGCTGGCGGACATCTCGCCGTACATGCAGAAGGCGATCGTCGCGATCGAGGACGCGCGGTTCTACGAGCACGGCGCGGTCGACCTCAAGGGCGTGCTCCGCGCCCTGAACAAGAACGCCACGTCCGGCGGGGTGGCCCAGGGCGCGTCCACGCTCACCCAGCAGTACGTGAAGAACGTCTTCGTGGAGGAGGCCGGCGACGACCCCGACAAGGTCGCCGAGGCCACCCAGCAGACGCTCGGCCGCAAGGTCAAGGAGCTGAAGTACGCGATCCAGGTCGAGGAGGAGCTCGGCAAGAAGAAGATCCTGGAGAACTACCTCAACATCACGTTCTTCGGGCAGCAGGCGTACGGCGTCGAGGCCGCCGCCAAGCGCTACTTCTCCAAGCCGGCCAAGGACCTGAAGCTGGAGGAGGCCGCCATGCTGGCGGGCATCGTCCAGTCGCCGAGCCGGTACGACCCGGTCAACGACGCCACCGAGGCCAAGAAGCGCCGCAACGTCGTCCTCCAGCGGATGGCCGACAAGAAGGACGTCTCGCAGGCCGAGGCGGACCGCGCCAAGGCCGCGCCGATCAGGCTGAAGGTTGCCAAGCCGAAGAACGGCTGCATCACCGCCATCAGCGGCGCGGGCTTCTTCTGCGACTACGTCCGCGAGGTCTTCCTCTCCGACCCGGTCTTCGGCAAGACCAAGGAGGACCGGGCCAAGCTCTGGAACCAGGGCGGCCTGACGGTCCGTACGACCCTGGACCCGCAGGCCCAGCAGTCCGCCCAGGCCTCCATCAAGGAGCACGTCTACCAGTCCGACAAGGTCGCCACGGCCGTGACGCTGGTCCAGCCCGGCACCGGCAAGATCATGGCGATGGGCCAGTCGCGTCCGTACGGCTTCGGCAACCACGAGACGCAGATCAACTTCTCGGTCAACCGGCAGATGGGCGGCTCGAACTTCGGCTTCCCGGTCGGCTCGACCTTCAAGCCGTTCCTGGCCGCCGCCGCGATCGAGGGCGGCAAGCCGCCGACGCAGGAGTACCCGTCGCCGTACGAGATGGACTACCCGGAGACGGTCCAGACGTGCGGCGCCAAGCCGTGGGTGAACACCAACCACGAGTCGCTGGAGAACGAGAACGAGTCCGAGCACGGGCCGTACTCGCTGCGGAAGGCGATGGAGAAGTCCGTCAACACGTACTTCGTGCAGATGCTCGGCGAGATCGGCATGTGCCCGGTGTCGCAGATGACGGACAAGCTGCACGTGGTGCAGGGCAACGGCGCGAAGCTCCCGATGGTGCCGTCCGCGCTGACGCTGGGCTCCACCGGTATCTCCCCGCTGAACATGGCGAGCGCCTACGCGGCCTTCGCCTCCCGGGGCACCTACTGCACGCCGATCGCCATCGAGTCGATCAGGAAGGCGGACGGCAAGGCGCTGCGGGTGCCGAAGTCCACGTGCAGCCAGGCGATGTCCCAGAACACGGCGGACGCGATCAACACGCTGCTGCGCGGTGTGACGGACTCCGGTACGGGCGCGCAGGCGGGCCTGACGGACCGCGACAACGCGGGCAAGACCGGTACCACCGACGCGCGCAAGAACGCCTGGTTCGTCGGCTACACGCCGAACATGTCGGGCGCGGTGTGGGTCGGCAGCCCGCTCCAGAACGTCGAGATGGAGAACATCACGATCGGCGGCGTCTACAAGGAGAAGGTGTACGGCGGTGAGGTCCCCGGACCCATCTGGAAGGACGCCATGACCGGCGCCCTCTCCGGCCTGCCGGCTCCCGAGTTCGTACGGGTGGACATCCCCGACCCGCAGCAGTCGAAGGAGCCCCCGGCGGACCCGGACAACGCCAAGCCCCAGACCCCCGGCAAGAACAAGGGCGGCAAGAAGCACCGCCCCGGGGGCGGCGACAACAAGCCGGGCGGCGGAGCCGGAGGCGGCGGCGTCACGGTCCCGCCGAACCCGGGCATCTCGATCCCGCCGGGAGTGATCGGCGGGGCGGGGCAGACGATCGGGGGGAACTGGCCGTAGTCCGGGAGACGAGAGGGGCCGCCCGGGGGACTCTGGGCGGCCCACAGGCCGGAAGCGAGAAGGGCCGCCCGGGGGATCCTGGGCGGCCCTTCTCGCTGGGGGCGTCCGCACGGGGCCGCAGCCCCGAGGCGGGTACGCGGGGCTCAGCCCGCGAGGAGGCCCTTGACGGCCGTCGAGACCCGGCCCCCATCGGCCAACCCCGCCACCTTCGGCTTGACGATCTTCATCACGGCCCCCATGGCCCGCGGCCCCTCGGCCCCCGCGGCCCGAGCCTCCTCCACGGCCTCCGCGACGATCGCGTGAAGCTCGTCGTCGGACAGCTGCTTCGGCAGGTACGCGTCGAGGATCTCGCCCTCGGCCCGCTCCTTGGCCGCCGACTCGGCCCGCCCGCCCTGCTCGAACGCCTCCGCCGCCTCCCGCCGCTTCTTCGCCTCCTTGGCGATCACCTTCAGCACCTCGTCGTCGGAGAGCTCGCGCGCGCTCTTGCCCGCGACCTCCTCCTTGGCGATGGCGGTGAGGGTCAGTCGCAGCGTCGACGAGCGCAGCTCGTCGCGCGCCTTCATGGCGGTGGTGAGGTCGTCCTTGAGCGTGGCCTTGAGCGTGGTCATGCGCCCAGTGTGGCAGGTGACGCGCCCGGGGCGCGTGCCAGTTTCAGGCGGGGAGCGCGGCCCCCGAGCGCGCGCGGGGCGCGGCCCGGGGCGTACGTACCTCACTCCGCGCGTCTGCGACGATGGAGCGCATGCACGCGCGATACGGGATTCCCTTGAAGGCAACGGCGGCTCTCACGGCGATCGGCGCGGCCGGCGTCGCCTACGCGGCGGGCTTCGAAGCCCGCTCGTTCCGGCTGCGACGGGTGACCGTCCCCGTACTGCCGAGCGGGATGAGGCCGCTGCGCGTGCTCCAGGTCTCGGACATCCACATGGTGAGCGGCCAGCGCAAGAAGCGGGCGTGGCTCCAGTCGCTGGCGGGGCTGCGCCCGGACTTCGTGGTGAACACGGGCGACAACCTGTCGGACCCGGAGGGCGTACCGGAGGTCCTGGACGCGCTGGGCCCGCTGATGGAGTTCCCCGGCGTGTACGTCTTCGGCTCGAACGACTACTACGGCCCCAGGCTGCGCAACCCGGCCCGCTACCTGCTGGAGAAGGTCCAGGGCAAGCACGGCCTGAACGGCAACCCGCCGGCGGTCGGAGTGATCCACAACCCGTGGGAGGACCTGCGGGACGCGTTCGACACGGCGGGCTGGGTGGGCCTGAGCAACACGCGGGGCCGGCTGAAGCTGGAGGGCCTGGAGCTGGCGTTCACGGGCCTGGACGACCCGCACATCAAGCGCGACCGGTACGCGGAGGTGGCGGGCGGCCCGGAGAAGGACGCGGACCTCTCGATCGCGGTGGTCCACGCCCCCTACCTGCGCACCCTGGACGCCTTCACGGCCGACGGCTACCCCCTGGTCCTGGCCGGCCACACCCACGGCGGCCAGCTGTGCGTCCCCTTCTACGGGGCCCTGGTCACCAACTGCGACCTGGACACGGACCGCGTGAAGGGCCTCTCCACCCACGAGTCCGGCGGCCACCGCTCCTACCTCCACGTCTCGGCGGGCTGCGGCACCAACCGCTACACCCCGGTCCGCTTCGCCTGCCCCCCGGAGGCGACCCTGCTGACCCTGACACCCCGGACCTGACGACGCCCCCACGCCGGGCCCCCTCCCGAACGAACCCACCACCCCGCGCTCACCCCACCCCCCGAAACCGGATTTCGTCTCCGGCCGCCGGTGGGCTAAAGTAAACGACGTCGCCGCGACAACCGGTGACATCGGGGTGTAGCGCAGCTTGGCAGCGCGCTTCGTTCGGGACGAAGAGGTCGTGGGTTCAAATCCCGCCACCCCGACTTCGTAAGACCAGGTCAGGGGCCTGATCCGCATAGCGGGTCGGGCCCCTGCGTGGTTGTGGGGGCCGTTTTGGGAGCCGAGTCCGGATCTGACTCCCGGGTACCGCTCCGCAGGATCAGGTGCTGATGGGCACACGCTGCCCGGCAGAACGGCTTATCACCTTCGTCGGGCTCAGCGAGCTGTGGCACGGCGCAGTAGCGACCGCCGCCAGCCCAGCGCCCATGACCCGCCACATTTCCGTAAGGAGGAGAGGAGCCACTCCGCGGCCCACGGCAGGATCGTGTGCGAAAGGGCAGCGATGAGGACGGGCGGGGGCCGGCTGTCGCACTCCTCCGCGAACATGATCACGCAGTGCCACATGAAGACCTACACAACGCGCTGAAGCGGACTGCGGACCGGCCTGGTGGGGACGTCCGCAACGTTGGCGTGCCGCCTCTCCAGGATCTGGCGGGACAGTTCCGAGCCGCCGCCGGAACCAGTCCGCGTAGCCGGTCGGGTTACTGCGCTGCTGCTTCCGGGGCGTACGACCGACGACGCACGGATGGCGAGTCGTGGGCGACGTGAGCGGCGTCACCTAGGGGGTGACGCCACGTCAAACCAGCCGCCCCTCGGCCGCTCAGAACAGCCAGCGAGGCTCCCGAGCTATATCACCTCTCCTGAGAGCGCCACCGCCCGGTACGCCCTGGACATGTGGCTGCTGACGCGCTCCCTCGCGCGCTCTCAGAATTCCACCGAGACGATCGGTGTCATCAGCGGCCACACCCTGGTGGCGGTCGGAGTAGCCCCGTCCAGGCTGGCCACGCCCCCATCGCCGCTAGCCACGAGCGGTCGGCCAGATCAGCCCCTCCAGTGAGGCGGACCTTGGCTTTCCCTTCTCAACTTCCTTACTAACTCAGTAAACTACTGAGTTATGGACTTCACAATTATCAAGCACGCGGTCGAGGTCGACCACGGCATCAAGCGCTTGTCCATGCACTTCATCAAGAAGCACGCTGCGCCGGAACGAGCCCGGCTCAGCTCTGAGTTGTGCACACAGATCAGCGAAGAGTTCGAGAGGATCGGGCTCTCCACCCTGCCGCGGACGCTGCCGACATCCGAGAACGAGTTCGTGTGGGTCATTCAACGCGACAGCATCCTCGGCGAAGTTGCCGACGTCGCCGCCGCCCTGGCGCATCTGGACAAGCTCGGGATGAGCCCTCTCCCCCAGGTGTTCGACAACTATCCGCGAGCCAAAAGTAACTTGAGCTGAAGTTACGTAGAAGCGACACGCCTGATTCCTGTATGCCGCGTACATCAATGAGCGCATCTACCGCACCCAGGGTGGGCTCCGGGCTAAAACGACTGCGCGCGCCCGAGTCCCGTCCGTACGGTGGTACCAACGGGACTCGCCAGTCACGCTGGTGACGCCTCGTCACCTGACCAACACCGGCACCGCCAGGAGTTGTAGATGAGCAACGCTGAAGAGATAGGCGCCCCGCGTGAGGAACCCGTCTTCATCGTCGGCACCTCCGGACGGCTGCCGCTTCGGACCATATGCGTGCTTGAACTGACAGGAGCAGAGATTCCCAGGTACCGACATAGATGGAACGCTCTTCTCGGTGACCGTCTCCGCATCCCTACAGCAGGCCCTTTACCACATCTGAGCAGGCTCGTCAAGGGGCAATGTAGTCTCCGCATGAGGGCCGCCAGCCCCAAAGCTGCGCAGGCACTGGGTCGCCAGTACGCCAGACAATTCACCGAGGCACTGGCCGAGTTCCCCAAGCCGCTCATCGCCCACATCCCCAAGCGACACTCCGGGCAGGCCGATCAGGAGGTGCTCGACTGGTTGTGCACTCGGCTCGCCGGACGACCCTCGGGGCTGGCCCTCATCCACACCAGCCGGGGGATTGCCTGGTACCGCCTCACGGCGGACGGCCCGGATCTTGAACCCCTGCCTCCGGAATCACCCGCCTTGAGGGCTCTTCCCTGTCGTGCGCCCGAGGTCGAGCTGTTCCTGACACCCGCAAAGCTCGGGGCCTACGCCGCTTATCAACACCGGTGCTACCCGCACATGAGCTGCAGGCCGACCTGGCTCCCGCCAGACTTGCCCTGGGCAGATGAGGATATCTCGGGAGAACTCTTGGCATAACGACCTGGGCGGCGAGTTCAGTGCAACTCGCCGCCCTTCGTGATGACCGCCAGGCCACTTCGGACCACACATTGGAGATCTGCGCCCATGACCACCGACAAACCCGCTGCCCTTTCCATCGACGTCCCCTGGGGGACGGACACGATCCGGGTAACCAACATCTCGCCCCACCTCCCTGCCGACTCAACGGACAGCCATGTCGCGGCGGTGACCGCAGCGGGCCGGGCCAATCCGAACACCTGGCTGCCGGAAACTGCGTGGGGAGCCATAGCTCGTGCAACAACTTGGCCCGATGCATTGGCAGTTCAGCTTCGCCCGACGCAGGATGAGCCCACGGGCCTCCTGATGGTCGAGAACGTCGAAGGGGCGACGCTGCTGTCGGTTGTCACCCGTGTCCTGCTCAGCGAGCTGTTTCCCGGTCCCCAGCCTCGTACCGGCATGGAGGTCTCGGAGGTACCCGACCCGCAGGTGCACGGGATCACCCATGAGGGCCGTCCCGGTGCGATCGTGCAGTACCGCTATGAGAACCCCGCCCACCTGCGGAACCACGTGTGGCAGACCATCCATGCGACGCTTTCGCTCAACAGCTACGCCACTTCCATCCTCACGCGCTCCGTCACCCGCAACCTGATCACCCACCCTGTCGAGATCGCCTTCGAGGACGGCGCGGAGCCGATCCACGTTCTCGTCGTCCGTGACGGCATCACCCGACTCGCCAGCGCCTGGGCGGTACTAGCCGGGCACGGTGCCGACCCCGCCGAGGTGGCCACCCTGGCTACCGACGCACTGCTCGGCAGCGCTTCCGCGGCGGGGGCGGCCGCGGGGCCCGATCTCGGGGAGCGGCTGGCCGCCAGCCGAACTCGGTGGCGGCAAGAACTTCGGCAAGCGTTCCACGATGAGATGCAGGGGACGACGCCCGGGCTTCGGGCCGCTCAGATCGCCCAGTCCTACGTCGTTCCGGCGCAGATCGCCGTCGGGGTTGAGGGACACGAGGGCCGAGTGCTCTCTCCCGAGGACATCTTTGATGACGCCATTCGTTCAGTACTGGCCTCGGTACACGTCGAGTTCAAGCAGTGGGACGCGGCGGCCCAGAACGTCGAGGTCATCACCCGGGCCCTGAAGCGGATCATCCAGCAGGGCGACCCGCGCTGGAACACGGCCGATCTCCAGGCGGTGTACGGCCTTGCTGTCGGTCGTATTCCCGTGGCCGAGCTTCCCCAGGTCTTCGGGGGCGACCCGGCACCACCCGGGACCGCCTTGTGGCGTGCGGTCTACCTGGTCAGCGCCCTGACACAACCAGATCTCCTGGAGCTTCTCAAGGACCAAGCCAAGGCCATCAAGGGCGGCCAGCGTATGAGTATGAAGGGGTTCGGGGAGCTGCTCGGTCCGATCATCGACCTGCCCTGGCGTGCGAAGAAGAAGCTCGTCACCAAACAGGCGCGAAACGCGTGGAACAACGGTGGTGTGCTGTCGAACGACGTCACCCAGGGTTGGACTCCACAGCCCACCGACGACTTCACCGCGCTGATCGCACCAGCGATGAACGGCGACGACGACGCCCGCCGCACCCTGGCTGTGGCCGGCGGTGTCGCCTTGATCGCCGACAAGCTGCTAACCAGGAACGTCGGCTCATCGCTGGGAGCCAAGAAGGAGAAGGGCGGTGTCCCTTTCCGGTCGGACGTGAACAAGGTTATCGAGGGACTCTCACGGCCGACGAACGAACTCGGCCTGTGGACTCTCGCGCTGGCCGCTAACACGTTCCGCAGTGACGATCTCCCACAGAACTCCGTGCCCAGGCAGAGCCTGACCGGCAGGGAATCGGCCACATCCGCCGAGCCGCCGTACGTGTACTTCAAAGTCGACCTCAATGCCCCAGACCGCATCGCCCGCGACGCCAATGGCGTGCCGATGCCACTGTACGAGTGGGATGTCGTCGCGGCCTCGGCCCCGGAGCGCGCGGCACAGGCCGTACCCCCGTCGACGGTCACCGGTCCGGCGCCGGTGCAGGTTCCGGCGGCGCCCTCGGCGAACGGTGAGACGGTGCTGGTAGACGGCGGCGTCTCCACCAGTACCTCTTCCGGCGAGGTGCCCGTCACCACGGACCCGGTGGCGGCGCTGTTCCAGGACGGCGCTGCTCAGAGGGCCGAGGATGCTCTGCCCACCGTCCCCGTCCCGGCTCCCCGCGCCGAAGATGCTCCGCCGCCTCCCAGCCAGCGCGCCGCCGCGCACCGCAAGGCCCTCCATCTCGGGGTGCAGGGCGCCCGGGACGCCCTCGACCATCTGCACGCCCTGGAGCCGGAAGTCGGGGACCACACCCCGATCGTCCCGGTGGACCAGCTGGACGACCTACACAAACTGCTGGTCGGCATCCTGACTGACGTAGAGAATCTGCGGCGCAGGACCGTGGAGAACCATGTGCCAGAGGGCGACGACCCGGAATCTGATGAATCCCAGGAGACGGTCCTGGACTGACCGGTAAGAGGTCGTTGTTCAATCCCCCACCCCGACAGTGAAACACCAGGTTAGGACCGGTGCTGAGACAGCACACCGGTCCTATCCTGCTTGTAGGCCCCGTTTGGGAGCCACCAGGGCGCCGACTCCGCGATCCGGCTCCTGGGTGGCTGCCGGCGAGTGGCGTCCCTCCTTCGAGCGCGCTGTGCGCCACGCGCTTTGGAAGAGTCATACCTACGGTTTGTACCGAGGCGATCACAGGCGGTACGACGATCGCCATGCACCCCACGCGTGGTCACAGAGGGTCACGAGCATGGAATATGCGGGTGATCGGGTGGCTGACCGCCAAGAAGATGTAACTCTATTTTTGCCGGGATTATCCGGCGCCCTGTGTGCTGGGGAGCCTCATGGCCAGGGGTTGGGGAATGAGTACTTACCGTTTCAATCCGCCGCCGGGGTGGCCTGTGCCACCCGCGGGATGCCGCCGCCGGACTGGCGGCCCAACCCCTCGTGGCCCCCGATGCCGACGGGATGGCAGCTGCGGGTTCCTGAGGCCGACTCCGCCAGCGACGCCCTCACTGTCAGTCCTGCCGCGGGAGCCTCTGCGGTGCCGACCACGGCCGCTGCCGGGAGCACGACCGCGGTGCCGACGCCTCGAAAGGGAGGGCTGTTCGGGCGTCGGCGTTCGGATGCCGTGTCCGAGGCCGAAGAACTGCGGGCGTGGATCGCAAGGACACAGGGGCTGGATGCCGCGCAGGTCGCCGGCCTCGTACGGCAGGTCGAAGCGGAGGCCGCTGCACTGCGTGAGCGGACGTCCGCCGAAGCCGCCGAGGAAGCCCAGGAGATCCTCAAGGACGCCCGTGAGACGGCGAAGGAGATTCTCGGCGATGCGCGCTGGACGGCGAAGGAGACCGAGCGGGTCCGCAAGAAGGCCGACCGGCACCGTAAGGACGTGTTCGACGCCGAGCGGCGGCTTGCCGAACTGCAGGGCACGGGGTCGGGGGCGCAGCCGCCCCCGACCGGGCAGTGGTCTCGGACTGCTGCTCGTCGGCGAGTTGGCCTCCGCGTGGTCCGTCCGGCCGACCGCGATCGGCAAGGAAGTGGTCGTAATTCTCGCCCTGGACGCCAGCGGGCTACCCGAGCGCGACGTTCCTCCGCACATCGCAGCGGTACGTCCGCCACGCACGGCGGAGTTCCACCAACTGGACTGCGGACACGAAGAGTTCGACAGCCAGTAGAGCGCGAAGCCCTGAGACCGTCTCCACAACGGGCGCGGCGGGGCGGCGGCGGTTGTTGTACGGGAGGCTCAGGTGCGACCGGAAAGCGGACGTCGGCTTCTTCGGGGCCAGACCGACGCTGCTCCCCGCCTTGGCCAGCGCGTGGTGCAGCCAAAGCAGGGGTTCCCAGGGGCCGAGGGACAGCCGGACGGCGCCTCGGGAGCCAGCCAGCGGGATGGCGTGTACGAAGAAAGCGGAGGGCAGCAGCGCCTCGGCGTCCCGCGCCAAGCTGTCCAGCTGGCCGGGGGTGACGACGCCCGGCGTTCCGACTCGGGCGAGGGTGATGTGCAATCCGTCCGTCGGCACCGAGTCGAGGCCGAGGGGCGCCAGCTCCTCCTGGCAGTGCCCGGCGAGAGCGGCTAGCCGCTGATCATCCGGGAAGGTCAGCATCCACTAGTACGCACGGCTGCCGTCCGACCAGCCGGGGCGTGCCCCCAGTGGTCGGTCATCTCGTCGAGTGCGCTGAACGCCGCCCAGTCGTGGGCCGCGGTGACCGCCGGATCGTGCGTGTCGGCGCGAGGCTCGGTGGGGAACGCGGCGGGATCGGCGCTGAGCATGGGCACCCGACGTACTCCTTCGGCTTCACACTGCCCCGGAGTACGACGACACCGACGGCGCCTACGACGCGAATGACGCCATGGCCAGGGCCGCTGGCTGCGAGCTCCAGGACCGGAACTCGTCGCCATAATCGCGTACCGCCGGGTGATCACGCCACGGCCCGGCCTGCTCATGCAGGTCACGGGAGCGTTGGTAGACGGAGCTGATCGGTGTGTCTCCGCACAGCCGCAGGGCCTCACGGCCCAGCGCCATCGCGTGGTCGATGTCGGGCGGGCGCTGCTGCAGCAACGCGGTGGCGACGTCGAGGCGTACCAGCGAACGGCTCCAGGAGGAGGACGAGTGCTCCATCAGATCGTCGATGTGCTCGGCGTCGTGCAGGACCTGGCCGTGTTGCGCAGCGCCACGTGTGACGTGACGGCGTTCGCCAGCGTCCGGGCCCGTCCGTATGGCTCGAAAGAAGATGCAGGAGGTCAGCCCGACGGGTACCTCGTGGAGGTCGGAGAAACCTGGTCCGCATCGCCCTGCTCCACGACGTGACCTGGAGCGTGAACTCGCTGTGCCACATGATCGGTGAGCGCCCGTTCCGCACCCGTCGCCATGACCGGGCCACCAACCTGTGGCCGCTGGCCCTGCTCTCCTTCGGCGAAAGCTGGCACAACCTTCACCACGCCGACCCCACCAGCGCCCGCCACGACGTCGACCGCGGGCAGCTCGACCCCTCCGCCGCCGTCATCCGCCTTCTCGAACGCCTCGGCTGGGTACACGACGCACGGTGGCCCACACCGGACCGCGTCGCCGCCCGCCGTACCTGATGGCCCCCGCCCCGCCCCCTACCGCACCGCCCGTGACGCCTCCACCTCGATTCCCTTCACCATCATCCGGTCGTCGTACGCCACCCGCACGAACTGGCCGTCGCGGAACGCGCTCAGGACTCGTTCGATCACGAACTGGCTGGGGTGCGGTAGGCGTACCTCGCGGCCGTTGACCATCAGGGTCATCGCCGCCTCGATCCCGGGGAACGCGGCGATCGGCGCCTGGACGGCGGTGGCGTACGCCACGGAGTACTGCGGTGAGGGTGCGGTTTGGGGTTGGGGTTGGGGTTGGGGTGGTGGCTGTGGGTGGTCGGGCTGTTGCTGTTGTTGGAGCAGGGGTCGGAACGGGTACTGTCGGCCCAATTGGTGTAGTTGGTGTAGTTGGTGCAGCTGTTGTTGGAGGGGGTGGGGTGGTTCCGTTTCCCCGTCCTGGCCCTGGGCCTGGGTCTGGCCGAACTGGTGTGATCCGGTCATCTTCGTCTCCGCCTCTGCTTGCTCCCGCCGGCCCCCTCGCCCCTCACCCCTCCCCCGTCACCCTCACCCCCACCACCTCACCCTCATCCGTGTACCGCACCCGTACGACATGACCGGGGCCCGCGAACGCCGCGTGGATCGCCAGGCGGATCTGTGGATCGGGGGCGGGCAGTGTGCGCCAGGATCCGTTGACGTACAGGGCGAGTTGGCCCGGGGCGGGCAGGAGGTCGTCCCGGAAGCGTTCTGCCACGCCCTCCGTGGTGCGGCGGGGGACCAGGTGGGCCACGATCGCCCTCAGGTCCGGGCGGGTGCCGATGTGCTGGGAGGGCGGGCGGCCCGGTGCCTCCCGCTGGGGCGAGCCGGTGTGGCGCAGCAGCGCGCGCAGGGGCTCGGGCGCCAGTGGCGCGAGCCCCGCCGTGCGCAACATGCCCTGGAGCGAGGCCAGTACGCCCGCGACCTGCGCCGCCGCCGGGGACGTCCCGGAGAACGCGTCCGTGTACCAGGTGTCCTCCGCCTGCCCGCCCTGGAGCTCGCCCGTCCGGTTCCAGAAGCCGCCCGCCGTGGTGACCTCGTGGCCCCAGCCCTGGGCGTCCACGCGCGTACCGAAGTTGGAGAAGCCCAGGCGGGACCGGTCGGGGCCGTGGTCGCGGCCGTGGGTGCCCGGGGGCGGGGCGCCCGCGCCGACCATGATCGCGCCGGAGGACGGGGCCGCCGGGTCGAACGGGTTGCGCCACCACGTCGGGAAGCCGTCCGGGCGTGACGCGTACAGCGCGTCGTCCAGGCTCTCCGCGCCGTTCCCGGCCGCCTCGACGACCACCACGCCGCGGGCCGTCGCGTATCGTACGGCCGCGAAGTCGTCGGGCCACCACTCCAGCGGGATGTGTCCGCACTGGTCGTCGTCGGCCGCGTATCCGAAGCGCGGGCCCGGGCGGTGCAGCGGGACCAGCAGGATGTCGCCCGCGCCGAGGCGGTCGGCGGCGCAGGTGATCGCCCGGGCCGTGCCGATGCCGTGGATCGACGCGACCGCGAGGACGGCCTCCGGGACGATGCCCAGCGTGCCGCTGCCGCTGCGGCTGCCGCCGAGCACCCCGAGCACACCGGTGCCGTGGTTGCGCCAGGCCAGGTCCTCGACCGGGGTGCCGGCGACCAGCCCGGCGACCTTCGGACCGAGGTCGCGGTGGCCGAGCTGCCACGCCGCCTCGACGTCGACGATGCTCACACCCTCGCCGGAGCCGCCCGCCTGGAGCCACGCCCACGCCGCGTCCACCCCCTCGGGCGCGGGCCCCAGATAGCCCTGGCGCCCGCTGAAGTCGGGGGTGGCGGCCCCCTCCTTCTCGCGCCGCCCTTCGTCGGCGCGCTCGTCGGAACGTCCGTCGTCGTCCTCCTCCCTCCCGCCGAACGGCCCCGTCGCCGGGAGCGCGCTCGGCTTCACGTACGCCGTCTCGATTCCGGGGAGTCCCGCCAGCCGGCAGGCCAGCTCCTCCAGGCGGTCCTCACCGCCGCGGACACGGTGGAAGAGCGTGAGGTCGGGTACGTCGGCGCCGTGCCGGGGGAGCAGCGCAAGCGCCTCCCGCACCCGTGCCTCACTGCCGAACAGCGGCTCCAGAGCCAGCTGTTGGTCCATCAGGAACATGTCCAGCGCCGGTGAGCCCTGGGGCTCCCTGGGCTCCCTCGGCTTCTTGGGCTCCTCGGTGTACGCCGGGCCGCCGGCTGTAGGCCCCAGGCCGCTTCCGGTGAACCCCCAGCCGCTTCCGGCGGGCTCCGAGCCACTTCCGGCGAGCTCCGGGAGAGCGACGACGATCAGCTCGCGCTCGACCGGGTGGTACGCGAAGCCCGCGCCCTCCGGACCGGGGTCCTGCGCCCCGGCCGGACCGGCCGCCCCGAGCGAGTCGCGCATGCTCGCCTCCCATCCGTCGCGTCCTCGGTACGCGCTCCCCCGGGCGCCGCGGCCCTGCCGCCGGGGAGAACCCTGCTGCGGGGAGCGTGAGCTGTACAGGCCGCAAACGCGACAAAGGGCGGCGCGCGCGGGACGCGGCCGAAACGTGGGGGGCCTGTCTCGGACACGACACGACCGCCGAGTGGCAGGGCCCGGCTCGGACACCTCGGCCGGATGGGTGCGGGTCGGTTCCCGGACGCACCGTCCTCGACACCCTCGATGCCCTCGATGCCCTCGACACCCTCGACACCCTCGACACCCTCGACACCCTCATGCTTCCGACATCCTCGACGGTCAGCCCGGCCCCGCACCCCCAGGTCAGAACCCTTGTGGATACATTCCCGTATCCGATACGTTCCCGTATCCAAGAGGAGGACCTCATGGCCCCACCCACCCCACCCAGCGCCTCGGCCCATCCGGCTCCGTCCCCGCCCGCCCCCAAGCGCGTCACCACCCGCCGCGCCCGCACCCGGCGGCGGTTGCTCGACTCCGCACTGGAGGTGTTCGCCGAGGAGGGGTTCGGCCGGTCCACCGTGGAGCAGGTCTGCGAGCGCGCCGGATACACCCGCGGCGCCTTCTACTCGAACTTCACCTCCCTCGACGAGCTGTTCCTCGCCATGTGGGAGGAGCGCTCGCAGCGGCTGCTCGCGGATGTGCGGGGCGCCCTGGCGGAGGTGTCGGCGGCAGCGCCCGAGGACGCCGTACGGGCCGCGCTGCGGGCCATCCCGGTCGACGACGCTTGGTACCGGGTCACCGCCGAGTTCACCGCGCACGCCCTGCGCAACCCCGCCCTGCGGCGGGTGATGGCCGCCCGGGAGCAGGCGATCCAGGACGCGGTGCTGCCGGTGGTCGTGGCGGCGCTGGGGCGCGCCGGGCGCCGGGTGACCGACGAGGACGCGCTCGGGCAGGCGCTCGTCGCCGTCCACGACGGCACCGCCGTCCAGGTGCTGCTCGACCCCGCGAACGAGGCCGTCCGCACCCGCCGCGAAACCCTCTTCCTGCACGTCCTCCACGCCTACAGCACCGAAAACACCGACAGCACCGACAGCACCAAGAGCACCGCCACCCCGTAACCCCCTACCCCTTCAGGAGACCCCGTGAGTGACGACGCCGATGTCATCGTCGTGGGAGCCGGCCTCGCCGGGCTCGTCGCCACGTACGAACTCGTGCGCGCGGGCCGCAAGGTGCTCGTCGTCGACCAGGAGAACGAGGCCAACCTCGGTGGCCAGGCCTTCTGGTCGCTCGGCGGGCTGTTCCTCGTCGACAGTCCCGAGCAGCGCCGGATGGGCATCCACGACTCGTACGACCTCGCCCTAGCCGACTGGATGGGCTCGGCCGCGTTCGACCGCGAACGCGAGGACCACTGGCCGCGCCAGTGGGCCAAGGCGTACGTCAACTTCGCCGCCGGGGAGAAGCGGAGCTATCTGTCCGGGCTCGGGCTGCGTCTGACGCCGACCGTCGGGTGGGCCGAGCGCGGCGCGGGCACGGCGGGCGGGCACGGCAACTCCGTGCCCCGCTTCCATGTGACGTGGGGGACCGGCCCCGAGGTCGTCCGGGTCTTCCGCGAGCCGGTCCTGGAGGCCGCAGCACGCGGCCGCGTCACCTTCGCGTACCGCCATCGCGTGGACGGACTGGTCGTCGAGGGCGGGGCGGCGGTCGGGGTGCGCGGCACCGTCCTGGCGCCGTCGTCCGAGGCGCGCGGCGTGGCCTCCTCACGGGAGGCGGCAGGCGATTTCGAGCTGCGCGCGCAGGCCGTCGTCGTCACCTCCGGAGGCATCGGCGGCGACCACGACCTGGTCCGGCGGAACTGGCCGGTCGAGCGGATGGGGCCCGCGCCGCGTTCGATGGTGACCGGGGTGCCCGCGTACGTCGACGGGCGGATGCTGGGGATCACCGAGGAAGCGGGCGGCTCGGTCGTCAACCGCGACCGGATGTGGCACTACACCGAGGGCCTGATGAACTGGGACCCCGTCTGGCCGGGCCACGGCATCCGCATCCTCCCCGGGCCGTCCTCGCTGTGGCTGGACGCGACCGGGCGACGGCTGCCCGCGCCCTTCTTCCCCGGTCACGACACCCTCGGCACGCTCAAGCACATCACCGGGACCGGCCATGACCACACCTGGTTCGTGCTGACGCGTTCCATCGTGGAGAAGGAGTTCGCGCTCTCCGGCTCGGAGCAGAACCCCGACATCACCGGCAAGGACCTGAAGCTGGCCCTGTCACGGGTACGCAAGGGCGCGCCCGGCCCCGTGCAGGCCTTCCTCGACCACGGCGAGGACTTCGTCGTCCGCCGCACCCTGCGCGACCTCGTCGACGGCATGAACGCGATCTCGCCGGGTCCCAAGCTCGAGTTCGACCAGGTGCACCGGGAAATCCAGGCGCGCGACCGCGAGGTCGACAACGCCTACAGCAAGGACTTCCAGGCCATGTCGATGCGCAACGCCCGGGCGTACTGGCCGGACCGCCTCTCGCGGGTGGCCAAGCCACACCGGCTGCTCGACCCGGCGCACGGGCCGCTCATCGCCGTACGGCTGCACGTACTGACGCGCAAGACCCTCGGCGGTCTGGAGACGACACTGGAGTCCCAGGTCGTACGGCCGGACGGGACCCCCTTCGACGGGCTGTACGCGGCCGGGGAGGTCGCCGGGTTCGGCGGCGGCGGGGTGCACGGCTACAACGCGCTGGAGGGTACGTTCCTCGGCGGCTGTATCTTCTCCGGCCGGGCCGCCGGACGCGCCCTGGCCCGCCGGCTGGCGTGAACGGACAGCCTCGGGCGTTCCAACGGGCGTCGGTTCCCTACTCGTTGACCAGGACCGGGACGGACAGGACGGCGCTCGCCGGGGTGCCCGTCAGCGCGGTCTTCGGGACGACGGAGAAGTCGATGCCGGCGCCCTCCGCGCGGGGCTTGGCGTGTCCGGCGGTGCCGTGGGCGGCCTCGCCCGCCTCGCCCTCCTCCGCGTACTGGAAGGAGCCGGTGCCGACCAGGTGGCCGCGCTCGTCGTAGAACGCGGCGCGCAGCTCCAGCGCCAGCACGTCACTCACGTCGGACGTGATGGCGAAGTGGCCGGTGACGGACGGCTCGCGCTCCGAGAGCGCGAGCCCGGTGATACGGACGCGGTCGGTGAACGGGCCCTGTTCCAGCCGCACTTCGCCTCTCGCCGGGACCTTGGCGAGGGTCTTGGCGGGTGCCGGCGCCCCGCTCGGCGCGGGGAAGGTGACGGCCGGGGCCGCCGCCTGCTCGGCCTGTGCGGGCCGCTGCCCGGCGTCGGCGCGGCTGTCGTCCCCGGAGCCCCCGCAGGCCGTGGTGAGGGCCAGGGCGGTCAGGGCGAGCGCGGCCAGACGGATCGAGCGGTTCACTGCGTACTCCTGAAGTGGCGGTGCGGGGCCGGGGGAGGGTGGTCCCCCGGCCCCTGGAGGGGCGGCGATGGTCGTCAACCGCCCGGTCATGAAAGGGCGTTGGGGCGATGTTTCACGTGAAACAGCGGAGGGCGTTTCACGTGAAACAGTGCGCTCCGACCGCCCTGCCGGGTCAGCCGCGCGGCGCCCGGCCGAACAGCGAGCGGTACATCTTGCCGTACAGCTCGGTGTTGATCTGGCTGGCCGCGAACTTCTCGGCGCCCGGCCCGTACGCGTAGATCGGCACGTCGGCGCCGGTGTGGTTGCCGGAGAGGTAGGTCAGCCACAGGCTGGCGTCGGGGCTGCCGTCCTTGACGCCCGCCGGGTCGTCCGGGGTACGGAAGGTCGCCGGGGCGAAGTTCTTCGCGTCACCGGAGCCGGAGCCGTTGAGGATGCCGGACGAGCGGGCCGGGTCCTTGGCACCCGACTTGTCGCGCGACGGCGCCGAGTTGTTCGCCGGGTTGCCCGCGTCCGTGTTGGCCGGGGGCGCGACGGACTCGGCGTTGGTGTAGGTGCCCTTCTCGACGATGTTGAAGCCCGCGCACTCGTGGTCGGCGGTGACGACGACGAGCGTGTGACCGTCCTTGCGGGCGAAGTCGTATGCGGCCTTGACCGCGTCGTCGAACGCCTTCACCTCGGCCAGCGTCTGGGCGGCGTCGTTGGCGTGCGAGCGCTTGTCGATCTGGGCGCCCTCGATCTGGAGGAAGAAGCCCTTCTTGGAGCGCCCGTCGAGCAGGTCGATCGACTTCTTCGCCAGGTCGGCGAGGGTCGGCTCCTGCTTCTGCGGGGCGTCCGCCGGAAGACCGGCCTTGGCCTGCTCGACGGTGAGGTTGCCCCGGTTGAAGAGACCGACGACCCTCTTGGCCTTCACGGCGTCGAGGTCGGCCTTGGTGGCGACCTTCTGGCTGGCGGCGCTCTGGGCGGGCAGGGCCGGGTCGCCGAAGCTGCCGAGCACCTGGTAGCCCTGGGCCTGGAGGGCCTTCTGGTCGTCCGGCTCGAAGCGGGCGAGGCCGCCGCCGAACACGACGTCGGCCGTGCCGTTGCGGGCGATCTGCTCGGCGACCGGGGTGATCAGCGTCTTGTCCTCGGGGGCTTTCTCGTACGAGCCGTCCGCGTTCTTCGGCAGGCAGGCGGCGTCCGAGTACACCGGGCCCTGGCAGCCGCGCAGCAGCACATGGCTGAACTGGGCGCCCGGGGTCGCGTCGGTGACCTCGGCGGTCGAGACGTTGCCCGTGGCGAAGCCGGCCTTCTTGGCCTGCTCCATCAGCGTCACGCGGCGCTTCTCGTACGCGTCCACGCCCAGCGCGGCGTTGTACGTCTTCACGCCGGAGGACCAGGCGGTCGCGGAGCTGGCCGAGTCGGTGACGAGCGCGGGCTGGTCGGTGCCCTTCTCCACGGCGTACGTGGCGACCGCGCCGGTGTACGGCAGGCGCTCCATGTTCAGCTTGCCCTGGGCGCCGTAGTAGCGCTCGCGGCCGGCGGTGACATGGGTGCGGCCCATGCCGTCGCCGAGGAGGTAGATGACGTTGTGTATCTCCTGGCCGTGGCCCGGGAACGGGCGGCCGCCGTGCTGCGGGGCGGAGTTGGCCGTGACGGCGCTGCCCGCCGCGACGGCGGAGGCCAGCGCCACCACCGTCAGCGCCTTGCGGCGCTTGTGTCCCATGGATCTCATGGCGGCGAAGCTATGAGCCCAAAATGAACGAGTTGTGAGGCACGGGCGTACGGCGGACGAACGGCTGCGCCCTTCCCCGGTGGCGGGGCCGCCGCAGGGCCCGCCACCGCCCCTGCCGGCCATCCCCGGCAGCCGTCCCCGTCCGTGCGGCTCGCACCCCCTGCCCCCGGCCGGAGACCCCGGCCCCTGGTCGCCCCCCGGCCCGCTCGGCATGTCCACGCCCATAGTTGTCCACAGGCTGCGGACGGTGGGGGCGGGTTGTCGGCGCGGCGGCGCATGATGGGGTCCATGAACGAGATGCCGGAGTGGGAGAAGCGGTTCAGGGCGCCCCGGGTCGGGCTCCCCGACTGGGCGGAGGACGCCCCGGACCGCTCGCTGTTCGTGTCCAACGCGACGGGGACGTACGAGCTGTACGCATGGGACCGCGCGAGCGGCGCCCAGCGCCAGGCGACGGACCGGCCGAACGGGACGACGGACGGGGTGCTGACCCCGGACGGCGAGTGGATCTGGTGGTTCAACGACACGGACGGCGACGAGTTCGGGGTGTGGATGCGCCAGCCGTTCGGCGGGGGCGCCGACGAGCCCGCCGTCCCCGGCCTGGAGCCGTCCTACCCGGCGGGCCTCGCGCTCGGCCGGGACGGCACGGCGGTGGTCGGCCGCTCCACCGACGAGGACGGCACCACGGTCCACGTCGTCCGGCCCGGGGCCGCCCCGGCCGAGATCTACCGGCACCGCGAGTCGGCGGGCGTCGGCGACCTCTCGCACGACGGGACGCTGATCGCCCTGGAACACACCGAGCACGGCGACGCGATGCACTCCGCGCTGCGCGTGGTCCGGCTCGACGGCTCCCCCATGGCCGAGCTCGACGACACCAAGGGCGGGGCCGAGGAGCTCGGCCTCGAAGTGCTGGGCTTCGCGCCGCTGCCCGGCGACACCCGGCTGCTCGTCGCCCATCAGCGCCGGGGCCGCTGGGAGCCCATGGTGTGGGACGTGGCGTCCGGCGAGGAGACCGAGCTCGCGCTCGAACTGCCCGGCGACGTGGTGGCGGAGTGGTATCCCGACGGCTCGGGGCTGCTCGTCGTCCACAGCTTCGAGGCCCGCAGCGAGCTGTTCCGGTACGACCTGGGCGCGGCCGAGCTGATCGAGGTGGAGACCCCGGCCGGCTCCGTCTCGGGCGCCACGGCCCGGCCCGACGGGACCGTGGAGTACTTGTGGTCCTCGGCGGCCCGCCCGTCCGAGGTGCGCTCCACCACGGGCGCGGTCGTCCTCGACCCGCCGGGGATGAAGGCACCGGCCTCGGTGCCGGTGGAGGACGCGTGGGTGGAGGGCCCGGGGGGCCGTATCCACGCGCTGGTGCAGAAGCCGGCCGGGGCGGGCCCGTTCCCGACGGTCTTCGAACTCCACGGCGGCCCGACCTGGCACGACAGCGACGCGTTCGCGGCGGGCCCGGCAGCCTGGATCGACCATGGCTACGCGGTGGTGCGCGTCAACTACCGGGGCTCCACGGGCTACGGCAGACAGTGGACGGACGCGCTCAAGCACCGGGTCGGGCTCATCGAGCTGGAGGACGTGGCGGCGGTCCGGGAGTGGGCGGTGTCGTCCGGGCTCGCCGACCCGTCCCGGCTGGTGCTGTCGGGGGCGTCCTGGGGCGGCTATCTGACCCTGCTCGGCCTCGGCACCCAGCCGGACGCGTGGGCGCTCGGGCTCGCGGTGGTGCCGGTGGCGGACTACGTGACGGCGTACCACGACGAGATGGAAGCGCTGAAGGCGATGGACCGCACGCTGTTCGGCGGCACCCCGGAAGAGGTGCCGGAGCGCTTCGAGGCGTCGTCGCCGCTGACGTATGTGGACATGGTGAAGGCGCCCGTCTACATCTCGGCGGGCGTCAACGACCCGCGCTGCCCGATCCGCCAGGTCGAGAACTACGTGGACCGCCTGGCCTCGCGCGGCGCGGTGCACGAGGTGTACCGGTACGACGCGGGGCACGGCTCGCTGGTCGTGGAGGAGCGGATCAAACAGGTGCGGCTGGAACTGGACTTCGCGGGGAGGCACCTGGAGACCTGACCGACCCCGGGCACCGGGGCCTGGCACGCCGGCATCCCGGACCCCCGGGCTCCGGGCCCCCGGGCGGGCGGCCCTCGGGCCCCCGCATCCCCGGGCCCGGGCCGTCCCGCCCCCGCCCGCCAAGCCGCAGGCCCCCACACCCCGGGCACCCCGCGGCCCGGGACCCCGCGGCCCGGGATCCCGGGGGGATTCCGTACCGTGGTGGTGTGTACCGGTTCCTGCTGACGCCCCGCTGGTGGGGGATCAACGTCTTCGTCGTGCTGGCCATCCCCTTCTGCGTGTTCATGGGGTCCTGGCAGCTCGGCCGCTTCGAGGACCGCGTGCAGTCGCACAACGCGGCCGAGAAGCGGCCCGACCCCGCCGGGCAGAAGGCCGCGCCGCTGCGCGAGCTGCTGCCCGTCGACCAGAAGACCTCGGGCCGCACGGCGAACGCGACCGGGCGGTACGGGGAGCAGTTCCTGGTGCCGGACCGGCGGGTGGACGGGCGCGACGGGTCCTATGTGCTGACCCTGCTGCGTACCGACGCGGGCAAGGCCCTGCCCGTGGTGCGCGGCTGGCTCCCCGAGGGGCGCCCGGCGCCCGCCCCGCCCACCGGCGAGGTCACCGTCACCGGGGCGCTCCAGGCGTCCGAGACGCCGGGGACGGACGGGGTGAACGCCTCGGGCGGACTGCCCCGGGGCCAGCTGGGGATGATCAGCGCGGCGTCGCTGGTCAACCTGGTGCCGTACGAGGTGTACGACGCGTGGGTCACGCTGACGACGGCGGACTCGGGGATGACGGCGGTGCCGGCGGTGAAGCCGCAGAACACCGGGCTGGATCTGAAGGCGTTCCAGAACCTCGGGTACACCGGGGAGTGGTTCGTCTTCGCCGGGTTCGTGGTGTTCATGTGGTTCCGGTTGCTGCGGCGGGAGGCCGAGGCGGTGGAGGACGCGGAGCTGGGCCTGACGCCCGAGCCCCACGGCACGGCCTGAGCCCGCCCGGGCCCGCCCGCCCGCAGCCCGTCCGCCTGAGCGCGCAGTTCCCCGCGCCCCCGTTTGCCCGGCCTATGCCTGCACGTGCGTGGTGGTTGCTCGCGCAGTTCCCCGCGCCCCTCAATTGTCCGGCCTGTGTCTGCACGTCGGTGGTGGGTTGCTCGCGCAGTTCCCCGCGCCCCTAGGGGGTCGGGCTCCGCCGGAGAGCCCAGCTCGGCCACAGGCGCCCTTAGGGGCGCGGGGAACTGCGCGAGAAGCGGGCACGGTCCGCAGACGAACGCGGGTTTCCAGGGGCGCGGGGAACTGCGCGACCAGCCCACCACCGGCCCGCAGACGAACACCGGCCCACCAGGCGCAACCCACCACCGGGCCGTGGACGAACACCGGCCCACCAGGGGCGCGGGGAACTGCGCGAGCAACCCACCACCGGGCCGCAGAAGAACACCGCCCGCAGATGAACCCCGCCCCCGAATCCCCCTCAGGGGGACGGTGGGGCCGGGGCTGCCAGGACTCCGGTGCGGTAGATCGTTCCGGCGCAGGCGTTGGGGATGGTCGCCTCGGCCGTCGGTGCGCCGGGCTCCGCCACGTGGGTCACCGCGACCTTGCCGTCCGCCGGGGTGGCCGGAGCCGCCGGGTCGACGGCGGCCAGTTGGGGCTGGGTGCCGGTCGTCGCCGTCACGGTGCCGGTGCCGGTGGTCGCCCCGCCGCCCCCGCCGCTGACCGTCGAGGGCGAGGGGTCGGGCGAGGGCTGCGGCTTGGGACACGTCTCGGACGGCACCCAGGCGAACTTGATCTCGTACGCGGCCGTCGGCTTGAGCACCAGGCCGGTGGCTTCCAGCGAGGGGTCGGGCAGTCCGGCCGCCGGGTCGCCGGTGGCGTGGTCGACGACGGTGATCCGGGAGGCGTCGGCCGCGCCGAGGGCCTGGAAGTCGACCTTGCCGGCCCCGCTGACCTGGCAGAGCTTCTGGGAGACGTTGGCGACGCGGAACGTGCCGTAGACCTTCCCGTCGGCGTCGGGCTTGCTGATGCGCGCGGACTTCACTCCGAGTTCGGTGGCGTCGCAGGCCGGCGACTCGGTCTGCACGGGCCCGCCGACGGGTGCGCTCGGGCCCCCCACCGTGCCGCCGGCGGAGGTCCTGCCGGGCTCCTGGGACTTCACGGTGCCGCTCGGCGTGGGGGCGGGGGTGCTGCGGCCGGAGGGCCGGCCGGCCCTTCGCCCCCCGTCCTCCACACCCGGCGCGGCCCCGGTGCCGCCCTGGGTCTGCTGGCCGTGCCCGGCGATGGTGGGCCGCTCCTCGGACGTTCCGCCGGTGTTGGCGACGTGCAGAAAGGCGGGGATCGCCGTGCCGATGAGCAGGGCCGCGGCGACCGCGCCGACCACCGCCTGCCGCTTGCGGGCCTGGCGGGCGGGGACGGCCCGGCGCAGATGGTCCAGGGCCCCGTCGGACGGCTCCAGGCCGTCCACCGCGCCCCGCAGCAGCCGGCGCAGCGCGTCCTCGTCGGGGGTGGGGCCAGGTGGGAAGGGGTCGTTCACGATGGTGTTTCCAGTCCGGTCGTCCCAAGGGCGGTCGGGCCCGTATGTGCTCTCCCCGTGGTGGCGGTCCTCCTGGTGGCGGTCCGCATGGTGGCGGTCTTCGCGGTGTCCGTGTTCCCCTCGGACCCCGCCCGCGCCATCCGCGCCATCCATGCCGAACGCATCACCCGCGCTGCCCGCGCCGAACGCGTCACCCGCGCCAAGTGTGTCGTTCTCGCGGCGGCCGCGGTGGTCGCCGCTCCCGCCGTCTCCCCGCCGGTCCTCCCTGTCCCCGAATCCCACATTCCACTTGGCGCTCATACCGGTGCCTCCATGGCTATCCGGAGGGCCGCGATCCCGCGCGAACCGTACGCCTTCACCGAGCCCAGGGATATCCCCAGCGTCTCGGCGACCTGCGACTCGGTCATGTCCGCGAAGTACCGCAGCACGAGCACCTCGCGCTGGCGGCGCTGGAGGCCGCGCATGGCCTTGATCAGCGCGTCCCGCTCCAGCTGGTCGTACGCCCCCTCCTCGGCGCTCGCCATGTCGGGCATCGGCTTGGAGAGCAGCTTGAGCCCGAGGATGCGGCGGCGCAGGGCGGAGCGGGAGAGGTTGACGACGGTCTGGCGCAGATACGCGAGCGTCTTCTCGGGTTCGCGCACGCGCGAGCGGGCCGAGTGGACGCGGATGAAGGCTTCCTGGACGACGTCCTCGCAGGAGGCCGTGTCGTCGAGCAGCAGCGCGGCGAGCCCGAGCAGGGAGCGGTAGTGCGCGCGGTAGGTCTCGGTGAGGTGATCGACGGTGGTCCCCGCGGCCATGGCGTCGTCAGTGCCCTCGCGCGCCGGCGTCGGCTGCGCGGGGACGCGGGTGGGGCGCGCGGTCGGCGTGGGGGCGATCACCGGCATGCCGCCGGAAGACCGCGGCCGCCGGAGCGGACGGACCACTGAGCCGCGCACCGGAATCGCGGTGATGTCGAGAACCTCTGCCACGCCAGTTGGACACGCTTCCCCCCGTCAGGGTTGTACGCGTACGGCACCGTTTTTGACAGTGCGACAAATGCCCTCATGCGTACTCGCTCTTCCCCAATGCCCCGATATTTACGGCGCCTTGAGGGGCGACCGCATAGACGCTCCATGCCGGGCTGCCGGTTGCAGGGACACGGAAATGAATCGTGTAACAGGGCAACGGCGCAGTTCAAGTGGTACAGACCAGCGACTTGCTCACAGAGCGTTCACAGATCGTACAAAGTCTGTGGCCTTCTCGCCGGGAAATCGCTCTGGTATCCGGCCCGTATCCGGCCTGCTCTTCAGCCGGGGAAGTCGGCGGCCGCCAGCTCGGCGATCTGAGCGGCGTTCAAAGCCATGCCCTTGCGGAGGTTGTCTCCGCAGACGAAGAGATCGAGCGCGTACGGATCGTCGGGTGAACGCCGGACCCGTCCCACCCACGCGGGATCGGTGCCGACCGCGTCGGCGGGTGTGGGGAACTCCCCCGCCGCCGGGTCGTCCAGGAGCACCACGCCCGGCGCGGTGGCCAGGATCTCGTGGGCCCGCGCCACCTCGACCTCGTTCTCGAAGGTCGCGTGGACGGAGACGGAGTGGGTGGTGACCACCGGGACCCGGACACAGGTCGCGGCCACCGCGAGCCGCGGCAGACCGAGCACCTTGCGGGTCTCCTCGCGCAGCCCCAGCTCCTCGGAGGACCAGCCGTCCTCGGCCGGGTCCCCGCACCAGGGCACCACGTTGAGCGCCACCGGCGCCGCGAAAGGACCGGTGTCCTCGCCCACGGCCCGGCGCACGTCACCGGGTCCGGTGCCCAGTTCCGTACCGGCGACGAGGGAGAGCTGTCCGCGCAGGGCCGCGACTCCGGCCCGGCCGGCGCCGCTGACCGCCTGGTACGTGGAGACGATGAGCCCGCTCAGGCCGTACTCGGCGTGCAGCGCGCCCACCGCCACGATCAGCGCGAGGGTGGCGCAGTGCGGGGAGGCCACGATGCCGCGCGGCCGCATCCGTACGGCATGGGGGTTGACTTCGGGCACCACCAGCGGCACGTCCGGGTCGGTCCGGAAGGCCGCCGAGGTGTCGACGACCACGGCGCCCTTGGCCGCGGCGACCGGCGCCCACTGGGCGGCGACCTGCTCGGGCACCAGGAAGACGGCGACATCGACGCCGTCGAGCGCCTCCTCGTCCAGCGCGAGGACCTCGCACTCCTCGCCGCGCACGGTGAGCTTGCGGCCCGCCGAACGCGGCGAGGCCACCAGTCTGATCTCGCCCCAGACGTCCGCCCGCTGGGACAGGATCCGGAGCAGCACCGCGCCGGCGCCCCCGGTCGCTCCGACGACCGCGAGCGCCGGCTTGCGGGTCATCGTCCGGTGCCCCCGTAGACGACCGCCTCGTCGGAGTCGGAGTCGAGGCCGAAGGCGGTGTGCACGGCGCGGACGGCCTCGTTGACGTCGTCGGCGCGGGTGACCACCGAGATGCGGATCTCGGAGGTCGAGATGAGCTCGATGTTGACGCCGGCGTCGCTGAGCGCCTCGAAGAACCCGGCGGTGACGCCCGGGTTGGTCTTCATCCCGGCGCCGACCAGCGAGATCTTGGCGATCTGGTCGTCGTAGCGCAGCGACTCGAAGCCGATGGTCGTCTTGGCCCGCTCCAGGGCGTCGATGGCCTTGCGGCCCTCGGCCTTGGGGAGCGTGAACGAGATGTCGGTCAGCCCGGTCGAGGCGGCCGACACGTTCTGGACGACCATGTCGATGTTGATCTCGGCGTTGGCGATGGTCCGGAAGATGGCCGCGGCCTCGCCCGGCTTGTCGGGGACCCCGACCACCGTGATCTTCGCCTCGGAGACGTCGTGGGCGACTCCGGAGATGATGGCGTGTTCCACCTGCTGACCCTCCGCCTGGGAACGTGGTTCGTTGCTGACCCAGGTGCCCTGGAGTCCGCTGAAGGACGACCGCACATGGATCGGGATGTTGTATCGGCGCGCGTACTCGACGCAGCGGTGCAGCAGCACCTTGGAGCCGGACGCGGCCAGCTCCAGCATGTCCTCGAAGGAGATCCAGTCGATCTTCCGGGCCTTCTTGACCACCCGCGGGTCGGCGGTGAAGACACCGTCGACGTCCGTGTAGATCTCGCAGACCTCGGCGTCGAGCGCCGCCGCGAGGGCGACCGCCGTGGTGTCGGACCCGCCGCGGCCGAGCGTGGTGATGTCCTTCTTGTCCTGGGACACGCCCTGGAACCCGGCCACGATCGCGATGTTGCCCTCGTCGAGGGCGGTGCGGATGCGGCCCGGCGTGACGTCGATGATCCGCGCCTTGTTGTGGACCGAGTCCGTGATGACGCCGGCCTGGCTGCCCGTGAACGACTGGGCGTTGTGGCCCAGGTTTTTGATCGCCATGGCCAGCAGGGCCATGGAGATCCGCTCCCCGGCGGTCAGCAGCATGTCGAACTCACGGCCGGTAGGCATCGGGGATACCTGCTCGGCGAGATCGATCAACTCGTCCGTCGTGTCGCCCATCGCGGAAACCACGACAACGACCTGATGGCCGTTCTTCTTGGCTTCCACGATCCGCTTGGCGACGCGCTTGATGCCCTCGGCATCGGCAACGGAGGAGCCTCCGTACTTCTGCACGACAAGGCCCACGTGCGCTCCTCGCTCAGTCCATTACTGCGGTCGGCTCAGTCTAACGAGCGGGCCGGATCCGCCCGGGAGGTGCCACATCGTGAGATGTCCCGCTCGCGATGCGGCGAGTCCCGGGAGGGGGGGTCGGATCCGGTCCGCTCGTGGAGGCGCACCTGCCCCTCCACCGCGCGGGTACGCATGGTGTGGGACGGCTCACAGGGCGGCGGGGCGCCGCGGGGCGCTCGCCGTACACCGGACTCGCTCGACCGTACGCCGGACCTGCTCGACCGTACGCCGGACCTGCTCGCTCGTACGCGGACTACTTGACCGTACGCAGACCCAGCGGGCCCGCGATCTCCTCGGCCATCACCCGTCCCGCCTCGTCGGCCAGCGAGTCCTCGGACAGGTCCTCGTCCGTGTCCAGGCCGTCCAGCTCCTCCAGGGGCTGGTTGAGGCGGACATGGGCGACCAGGGACTGGAGGGCCCGCAGGGTGGCGGAGGCGGTGGAGCCCCAGTTGGAGAAGTAGGAGAACTGCCACCACCACAGGGCCTCGCTGACGCGGCCCGCGCGGTAGTGGGCGAGGCCGTGGCGCAGGTCGGTGACGACGTCGGCCAGATCGTCGGAGATCCGGCAGGGGACGGGCGCCTTGCGCGGCTCGTACGGGTCGAAGACCTCCGAGTACACGTCGATCGGCTCCAGCAGGGCGGCGAACCGCTCCCGCAGGTCGTCGACGTCCGGCTCGGGGCCGAGGTCCGGCTCGTACCGCTCGTCCGGGACGATGTCCTCGTGCGCGCCGAGGCGGCCCCCGGCGAGCAGCAGCTGGGAGACTTCCAGGAGCAGGAACGGCACGGCGCTGTCCGGCTCGTCGCCCTTGGCCACCTCGGTGACCGCGACGATGAAGGACTCGACCTGGTCGGCGATCTGGACCGCGAAGGAGTCCGGATCCTGGTTGACCGCGTGCAGCGTTGCGTCAGACATCGAGAAGTCGCCTTCCTTCAAAGGCCCGCCCGAGCGTGACCTCGTCCGCGTACTCAAGGTCTCCCCCGACGGGGAGTCCGCTGGCCAGCCGGGTGACCCGCAGGCCCATCGGTTTGATCATGCGGGCGAGGTACGTCGCCGTGGCCTCGCCCTCCAGATTCGGGTCGGTGGCCAGGATCAGCTCGGTGACGGTGCCGTCGGCGAGCCGGGCGAGCAGCTCGCGGATGCGCAGATCGTCCGGGCCGACGCCCTCGATGGGGCTGATGGCGCCGCCGAGCACGTGGTAGCGGCCCCGGAACTCACGGGTCCGCTCGATCGCCACGACGTCCTTCGGCTCCTCCACCACACAGATGACGGCCAGGTCGCGGCGGGCGTCACGGCAGATATTGCACCGCTCCTGCTGCGCCACGTTTCCGCACACCTCGCAGAACCGGACCTTGTCCTTCACTTCGAGCAGGGCGTGCGCGAGGCGGCGCACGTCGGTGGGCTCGGCCTGGAGGATGTGGAAGGCGATCCGCTGCGCGCTCTTGGGACCGACGCCGGGCAGCCTGCCCAACTCGTCGATGAGGTCCTGGACCACGCCTTCGTACAACGGACTGCCTCTCGTGGGTCTTCCGGGTGCTTACGGTAGTTGGTGGGCGGGCGCCGCAGAAGGGCGGACCCGCGTTGTTCACCACTGTTCACATGGGCGGTACCGGCCGCGCGGCGCGCCCGCGGGCGCGCCCGTCTCAGAAGGGCAGGCCCGGCATGCCGCCGAGGCCCTGCGCCAGCGGGCCAAGCTTCTGCTGCTGGAGCTGCTGGGCGTTCTCGTTGGCCGCGCGGACGGCCGCGACGATCAGGTCCGCGAGGCCCTCGGTGTCCTGCGGATCGACCGCCTTCGGGTCGATGACGAGGCCGCGCAGCTCGCCGGAGCCGGTCACGGTCGCCTTCACCAGACCGCCGCCGGCCTGGCCGTCGACCTCGGTCGCGGCGAGCTCCTCCTGCGCGCGGGCGAGGTCCTGCTGCATCTGCTGCGCCTGCTGGAGCAGCTGCTGCATGTTGGGCTGGCCACCACCAGGGATCACGGTGCACTCCGTCTTCACGTCGACTACTGCTGACTGCTGCTGTTCGCTGCTGCTGTCTGTTCCGTGCCGGAAGGATCCGGCACTCCGAGCCTACGTGGTCTCCCCGCGCCCTGCTCCGCGACTCTTTCGAGTGACTCCACGGAGGTTCTCCGACCTGATCAAGGCCCACTTACGGGGTGAAATCCCGGGATATCGGCTCTGGCCCCCACCATTCGGCGGTAGGAAGGGCCGTCACGTCTCGAGGGAGGCCGAAAAGACGTAACTGTACGTGACTGTACGTTACGTCACCGTCACTGTCGCCGTCCGTCTGCGGTGATGGATGACGTGGGATGTCGATTCGCACCGCGGAGGGAGCGCCGGGTGAGCCAGCCGGAGATGCAGCCCGAGGGGCCCCCGGGACCGCCCCGGGACGAGCGCGACCTGACCGGACGCCCGTTCCCGCTCGGCGACTGGGGCGAGCCCGCGGAACGGCTGGACGAGCTGTACCGGTGGGTCGAGGCGGGGGCGCTGCGCACGGCCGAGTGGTACCTGGCGGACCGGCTGTGGAAGCGGCGCGGGGCGCGGGCGCTGCGGGTGGGCACGGCCGGGGGCGCGATCGCCGGGGCGACGCTGCCGCTGCTCGACGTGACGGGGGCGCTGTCGGGCGCCTCCGGCTGGGGCTACGTCTTCCTCCTGCTCGGCGCGGCGTGCCTGGCCTGCGACCGCTACTTCGGGCTGACGTCCGGGTGGATGCGGGACGTGGCGACGGCGCAGGCGGTGCAGCGGCGGTTGCAGGGGCTCCAGTTCGACTGGGCATCGGAGAGCGTACGGGAGGTGCTGGGGCCCACGGAGGGGACGGCCGGGGAGGCGGCGGAGCGGTGTCTGTCGGTGCTGCGGCGGTTCTCCGAGGACGTGACGGAGTTGGTGCGGTCGGAGACGGCGGACTGGATGGTGGAGTTCCGGTCCGGGCCGGCGCCGTTGGTGATGCAGTCCCTGGCGTCCTCGTCCCCCCGCCCGGACGCGGCACCCGGCCCCGGCCGCTTCCCCCTCCCTCCGGGCACCCGCCCGAACATGCCACGCCAACGGCCCCCGGAGTCGCCCCGGTAGGCGGCCGCTGCTCCGTCTGCGGGTGAGTGGGGGCTGCTCGCGCAGTTCCCCGCGCCCCTCAGTGCCCAGGGGCGCGGGGAACTGCGCGCTCGGCCCACCACGGTCCGCGGGCCGGAACTCAGGCCGCCCGCCCGAGGACTTTCGGGAAGGGGCGGGGTGGGGGTACCGCCTCAGCGGCGCGGCAGGAGCGTTCTCGCCAGGCGTCGCGCCAGCGGGGGCCGCGGCTCCGGGGGCGCCGGAGGCGTGGCGGCGCCGCCCGGGGACGCCACCCCCTCGTGGCGGGAGCGCGGCGCCCCAGGCGCCACCGCCCTCTTCCCGTCGATCCGGATCAGCGGCGCCCCCGCCACCTCCTCCACCCCGTGCCACAGATCGGCCCGCGCCCCCAGCCACGCCAGGAGCTCGGAGCGCACCGGCCCCGGATCCGACCACGTGCCGTAGAACTTCGTGCCCGTGATGCAGACCGGCCGCAGCCCGTGCGTCGCCACCGCGCCCCACACCGCCGCCGCCACCCCGGGGCAGTGCTCCGCCCGGAAGTCGTCGAACGCCACGATCCCGTCCGGCGCGATCAGCTCCCGCGCCGCCTCGATGTCCCCGTACACGTGCTCGTACAGGTGCGAGGCGTCCACGTGGACGAAGCGGCAGCTGCCGGGACGCACCCGTGAGGTGATCACCGAGGTGGGGGCCTGGACCACCACCGGCAGCTCGTCGTGGAAGGAGAGGTAGTTCGCCTCGAAGGCCCGCCGCGTCAGGGTCGCGTACGAGCGGTCCATCTCCTCGCTGTTGGGGTCGTCCGGCGCGGGCGAGTCGAACAGGTCGCAGACCGTGAACGTCTCGCCCGCCCGCAGGTACGACCCGAGGAAGATCGCGCTCTTGCCCAGGTACGCGCCGAGTTCCAGCAGGTCACCCCGGAACCCCTGGCGTTCCTGGCGCGCCAGGAACCAGTCGAAGAGCAGTTGGTCGGCGGGCCAGAACCACCCCTTGACGTCGGAGAAGCGGGCCGGGGCGGCGCTCGCGGCGCTCGTCGTTTCTGCCATGGACCCGGTCCTACTCCCGCCGGATGGCGCGGAGTTTACGGCCGGGGGTGGGGCGGGTGGTGCCCCGGCGACATCCCCCCGCCGGTCGGGGCCTAACTGAAGATGATCATGGATCCCTGTGCCAGCGACCGCGTCGCCGCCGCGTGCAGCCCCAGCCACACGTGCCGCTCCCGGGCGAAGGGGCTCTCGTCGTACGGGATCGGGCCGGCCGGTTCCTCCAGCGAGGTCGGGCGGTCCGGCGGGGCCGGGGCCATCGGCGGGTTCACCGGGTCTATGCCGATCGCCGGGGCCACGAACTCCAGCTCCCGCAGCAGCCCGTGCGTCGAGCCCAGCGGGCCGCCGCCGGCCAGCAGCTCCTCGTTGGCGAGCGGGGTGTGGAAGTCCACCGGCACGTACGCGCCCGCGTGGTCGTAGTGCCAGACCAGATGGGACTGCTGGGCCGTGGTCTCGAACATCTCCAGGAGCTGTTCGTAGTCGCCGCCGAGCTCGTCCACCGGGGTCACCGCGAGCCGGCAGAGCTGGAGGAGGTAGGCGCGGCGCAGGAAGTGCAGCGCGTCGTAGTCGAAGCCCGCGACCGGGGCGACATCGCCCGAGAGGCCGGGCATGTACGCGAAGACGGGCACGGGCGGCAGCCCTGCCTCACCGAGTGCCTTGTCGTACGAGGCGATCTCCTCGGCGAACGGGTTGTCGGGGCTGTGGCACAGCACGTCGACGAGGGGGACCAGCCACAAGTCACAGGCCACGGGGCTCCTTACGAGGTCGCGATGGTCGGGACAGCGTAGTCCGCCGAGCACGCTCCGCGAAGCTCGCCCGTCAACTCCCGTGCCGAGCACGCGTCAACGCGCCGCCGGACCGCCGGCTCAGGCGTCCCACACGTCCCGGAAGACCCATGGACGTCTCCCCCTCGCCGTCGGCCCTCAGCGGCCC
The DNA here is from genome assembly GCF_040629815.1 of Streptomyces sp. NPDC005878. Taxonomy (NCBI): domain Bacteria; kingdom Bacillati; phylum Actinomycetota; class Actinomycetes; order Kitasatosporales; family Streptomycetaceae; genus Streptomyces; species Streptomyces sp. NPDC005878. The sequence goes on along the minus strand of NZ_JBEXWK010000005.1, from coordinate 192,442 downwards.
ACGTCCCAGATCCATACCCCGTCCACCCGGCGGCCCTCCCTGCCGAGCAGCCGCGTCACCGTCGTGTACAGCGCCTCCTCGTTGTCCTGCGGCGGCAGGACGACGAGCCCGGCCTTCCAGTACGCCAGGTCCGCCCGCGCCTGGGCGCGCCAGCCCTCGTCGATGTGCGGGATCGCGGCGCCGTAGCGCACGTCGCGCAGCAGGTTGGAGGTCCAGCGCGGGGAGGCGCCGTAGATGCCGATGCGGTCCGGGCCCCAGGGGCCGTTGAAGTAGCCGCCGGGCAGTGGGAAGCCGAGGTCCGCGCGGACCTGCCAGTGCAGGGCGTCGGCGGCGGCCGGGTCCGGCAGCGGCACGGTCACCACGGACTCACCGGGCTTCACATACGCCCGCCACAGCCCGTCGGCGAAGAACGCCGGCACCGGCGTCCGCCCGGTCACCGGGAAGGGGGTGGGGACGATCGGCAGCAGCGCGGCCGCGACCACCGCGAGGCCGGCCGCCCGCCGCACCCGGGCCGCCGTCGTCAGGCGTCCCACCGCGAGGGCGACCAGCGCGCCGAGCGCCGGGGCGCAGACCATGGCGACCCGGCCCTCGATGACCGACTCGAAGAGCGGCCGGTGGGCGAGGGCGCGCCAGGGACCCGGCAGCACCACGTCCGTGTACGGGATCCGGATCCGCCGGCCGAGTGAGAGCAGCGCGGCGGCGGCCGCCGTGAACGCGAGCGCCTTCACCAGCGCGTGCCGCCACAGCCGTACCGTGATCGCCAGGGCCAGGACGATCAGCGGCCAGCCGTAGAAGGCGTTCTGCTCGGTCCGGTTGAGCGCCAGCCCGTCCGCCGTCGCCTCGTCGCCGAGCAGCGCCCGGCCGGAGAACTTCAGGAACGACAGCGGGCTGTTGCCCGCCGCGTCGCCGTGCAGCACCGAGTGGTAGCTCTGCTCGCCGAAGAACTGCCGGGTCAGCGGGTAGGCGACCAGCGGCAGACAGACCAGGGCGGCCACCCCCAGGCCCCTGGCGAGCGTGGGTCCGGCCTGCCGGATCACCTCGCGGCGGGCCAGGGCGTACGACAGCGCGAAGAGCAGCGTGCCGAGCGCGGCGAGCAGCAGCACCTCCTCGCCGAGGAAGATCTGGTACGCGCCGAAGAGCCCGAGCAGCACACCGTCGCGGCGCACGTCCGCGGCCGGTGCGCACAGCCGCAGGGCGCGGTCGAGGATCACCGGGATCATGAACAGGACGCAGAAGTTCGGGTGCGCGTTGGCGTGCGAGACCATCGGCGGCGCGAAGGCGGCGAGCGCCCCGCCGAGCCCCGCGGCCCACGGGCTGCCGGTCACCCACCGCGCGAACAGCCGGTACCAGGCGTACGCCGTGGCGCTCAGGCCCAGGGTGAGGACGAGCGCCCAGGTGACGGTCGGGCCGAGCGTCAGCGTCACCGGCGCGAGCGGTACGGACAGGCCCAGCATGGGCGTGTTGCCCATGAGGTTCACCCCGTCCGGATAGCCCTGGAGGGTGGTGAAGAGCGGGTCGCGCAGATGCCGGACGTTGTCGGCGGTGACCGAGAAGAACCACTCCCACTGGTTCTGGTCCTGCCCGGAGTCGGCGAGGTAGCCGTGGCCGGGATCGGCCCACAGGTTCTTGTAGAGCAGGACCGAGGCGAGCAGGAAGAGACCGGCCAGGGCGAGGCTCGTACGGCTGGCGGAGCGCGCCTTGAGGCGGACGAGTTCGAGGAGCACCCGGCCGTAGTCGGCGGGGCCGACCTTGGAGCCCTCCTGGTGGGACCAGCGGACCGGGACCTCGGCCACGGCCCAGCCGCGGCGGCGGAAGTACTGGAGTATCTCCACGTCGATGCCCCAGCCGTCGAGGCGGGCGTCCGCGAAGGCCGCGCGCGCCTTGTCGCCGTCGAAGAGCTTGAAGCCGCACTGGGTGTCGTGGATGCCGGGGACCGCGACGGCGCGTATCAGCCGGTTGCCCATCCGCCCCAGCCACTCGCGGACCCGGCTCTGGTGGACGGCTATATCGGCCTCGGGGTGAGCGCGGGAGCCGATCGCGGCGGCGGCCTCGGCGCCGTCGAGCTCCTTGGTGAGCCGGTCGAGCTCGGCGACGGGGGTGGCCAGGTCGGCGTCGGTGACCAGCACCCGGGCGCCCCGGGAGGCGGCGACGCCGAGGCGCAGGGCGTGGCCCTTGCCGTGGTTGCGGTCGGCGGCGACGAGACGGATGCGCCGGTCGGCGCCGGCCGCGTCCCGGGCGACGTCCGCCGTGCCGTCCTGGGACCCGTCGTCGACGACGATCAGCTCCCAGGAGAGCGGGGCGTCGTGGAGGTGGTCCCGGATCGCGTCCAGGGTGGGACCCAGGCGCCGTTCCTCGTTGTACGCGGGGACGACGACCGACAGGTCGAGCAGGCCGCCGTCGATCACTTCTTCAGCCGCTCCGCCCAGGTCAGCGAGTGGTCGTTGTACGCGCTGATCACGGCGTACGCGGCGTCGCCGTCGCCCTCGACCACCGCGTCGACCAGGTCGCCGTGGCCGTTCCACAGCCAGTCGCACAGGTCGGAGCGGCCCCGCAGGTACGGCACGGCGAAGACCCAGCACTGCATCCGCAGCCGGTGCAGGAAGTCCGAGATGTAGGGGTTCCCGGCGAGGGCGCCGAGCTCGCGCCAGAACCGCAGGTCGTATCCGATGAGGATGTTCAGGTCCCCGCTGCGGGCGGCGCGGGCGCACTCCTCGGCGCGGCGCCGTACGGAGACGAGGGCGGGGCCGTGCCCGGCGCCCAGCTCCGTGATCTTCTTGAAGACGCCGTTCACCACGACGGTCCGGGCCTCGACCATGCCCCGGTAGTCGTCGACGGAGAACTCGTGGACGCGGAAGCCGCGGTGCTGGTCGGAGTCGAGCAGCCCCTGCGCGGTGAGGTCGACGAGCGCCTCGCGCACGGGGGTGGCGCTGACCCCGTACTGCTCGGCGATCTGCTTGACGGTGAACTCCTCGCCGGGCTGGAGCCGCCCGGCCAGTATCTCGTCACGCAGCGCGTCGGCGATCTGCTGCCGCAGCGTACTGCGGGTCACGCCTCCACTCGCGGGCACGGGCGCCCCTCCCCTCGTCGGTGTTCCGCACACGATAGGCCAGGGGGCCCCGCGCGGGCGGCGCGGCGGGGTGGGCCGCGTCTTCGCCCGCGGGCCGGTGGGGGCCTGCCGCACGGGTCCCACCGGCCGGCGGACGAAGGACGCAAAGGGGTCCGGGGCGCGGCCCGGGAGGGATCAGACCGTGTACTCGTCCGCCACGGACAGCGCCTCGTCCAGGACCGCCAGGCCCTCCTTCGCCTCCGCCTCGGTGATGTTGCAGGGCGGGACGACATGGGTGCGGTTCATGTTGATGAAGGGCCAGAGGCCGTTCTTCTTGCAGGCCGCGCCGAAGGCGGTCATGGGGGCGGCGTCGGCGCCGGAGGCGTTGTACGGGACGAGCGGCTCGCGGGTCTCCCGGTTCCGCACCAGTTCGAGCGCCCAGAAGACGCCGGTGCCGCGCACCTCGCCGACGGCCGGGTGGCGGGCGGCGAGCTCGCGCAGACCCGGCTCCAGGACGGTCGCGCCGATGTGGGCGGCGTGGGCGACGATGCCCTCGTCCTCCATCACGTTGATGGTGGCGACGGCGGCGGCGCAGGCCAGCGGGTGCCCGGAGTAGGTGAGGCCGCCGGGGAAGGGCCGCTTGTCGAAGGTGGCGGCGATCTCGGCGGAGATGGCGACGCCGCCGAGGGGGACGTACCCGGAGTTCACGCCCTTGGCGAAGGTCATCAGGTCCGGGGTGACGCCGTACAGGTCCGCGGCGAACCACGATCCGGTGCGGCCGAACCCGGACATGACCTCGTCCAGGACGAGGACGATCCCGTACCGGTCGCAGATCTCGCGGACGCCCGCGAGGTAGCCCGGGGGCGGGGTCATGATGCCGGCGGTGCCGGGGACCGTCTCCAGGATGATCGCGGCGATACCGGCCGGGCCCTCGAAGGCGATGGTGTCTTCCAGGTGGGTGAGGGCGCGGGCGCACTCCTCGGCCTCGGTGGTGGCGTAGAAGGGGGAGCGGTAGAGGAACGGGGCCCAGAAGCGGACAACGCCCGCGGAGCCGGTGTCCGAGGCCCAGCGGCGGGGGTCGCCGGTGAGGTTGATGGCCTGGGCGGTGGCGCCGTGGTACGAGCGGTACGCGCTCAGCACCTTGTGGCGCCCGGTGTGCAGCCTCGCCAGCCGGATGGCGTTCTCCACGGCCTCGGCGCCGCCGTTGGTGAAGAAGATCTTGTCGAGATCGCCGGGGGTGCGCTCGGCGATGAGCCGCGCGGCCTCGGAGCGGGCCTCCACGGCGAAGGCGGGCGCGAAGGTGGCCAGCTTGCCCGCCTGCTCCTGGATCGCGGCGACGACCTTCGGGTGCTGGTAGCCGATGTTGGTGAAGACGAGGCCGCTGGTGAAGTCGAGGTAGCGGTTGCCGTCGTAGTCCCAGAAATACGACCCCTCCGCGCCGGCGACGGCGAGCGGGTCGATCAGGCCCTGGGCGGACCAGGAGTGGAACACGTGCGCACGGTCGGCGGCCTTCACGGCCGCGCCGGTCCGGGGGTCGGGGTCGACATGAGGGGTCATGGGGCCAGGGTAAGGAGTGGGGGGTGGGGGTGGGGATGGCCAGGTTGTCTGCCGTGGGGGGCGCGGGTCGGCAGGGTGTCGCCCCTCGCGGGGCGGTCGTCCCGGGAGACGGGTTCCCCGGCCACCTGCGGCCCGTCCCGGTCTGCTCGACCCGCAGACGAAAACCAGGCTTCACGGTCACCCGCCGGCCGGTGGTGGACTGGCCGCGCAGTTCCCCGCGCCCCTGAAGGGCCGAGCCACACATGCCCCGGCCACGCCCGCCCCCCCCAGGGGCGCGGGGAACTGCGCGAGCAAGCCTCCACGACCCGCAGACAAAGACAGGCTTCACGGCACGCCACACCCTGCGGGAGGGGGACGGGGCCGGGCCAAATTGGGGCGGTCAGGGGCACCCCCCTTCCCCTCCCACTATCCTCAGGCCGTTGAGCTCGTTCGAGCGAGGGGGGCGGCGGGCGCCATGGAGAGGCTTCAGGACGGGGATCCGCAGCGGATCGGGGCGTACCGGCTGCTCGCGCGGCTCGGGGCGGGCGGCATGGGACAGGTCTATCTCGCCCGTTCCGACCGCGGCCGCACCGTCGCCGTCAAGCTCGTGCGCGAGGACCTCGCCGCCCGCGAGGAGTTCCGGGGCCGGTTCCGGCAGGAGGTGCGGGCCGCCCGGCGCGTCGGCGGCCGGTGGACCGCCCCCGTCCTCGACGCCGACACCGAGGCCCCCGTCCCCTGGGTCGCCACCGGATACGTCGCCGGCCCCAGCCTCCACACCGTGGTGGGCGGCGACCACGGCCCCCTGCCGGAACGTTCCGTACGCGTCCTGGCCCAGGGCCTCACCCACGCCCTCCAGGACATCCACGCCGCCGGACTGATCCACCGCGATCTGAAGCCCTCCAACGTCCTCGTCACCATCGACGGCCCCCGCGTCATCGACTTCGGCATAGCCCGGGCCCTGGAGACCGCGGCCGGCGAGAACCTGACCCGTACCGGCGCGCTGGTCGGTTCGCCCGGCTTCATGGCCCCCGAGCAGGTGCGCGGCGACCGGATCACCCCGGCCTGCGACGTCTTCTGCCTGGGGTCCGTGCTGGCGTTCGCCGCCAGCGGCAGACTCCCCTTCGGCGGCAGCGACAGCGGTGTGCACGCGCTGATGTTCCGGATCGCCCAGGAGCCCCCGGAGCTGGACGGCGTCCCGGAGTCCCTGCGCGACCTCGTCCGCGACTGCCTGCACAAGACCCCCGAGTCACGGCCCTCGCTCGACGCGATCCTGGAGCGCCTGGGCCCCGAGGACGCCTCCCCCGGCCCGTGGCTCCCCGGCCCGCTGGTCGCCGAACTCGGCAGCCACGCCGTGCAGTTGCTGGACGTGGAGAACCCGGAGGGCGGCACGGCACCGACCCCCGCCCTGCCCCCGTCCCCCGCCCTGCCCCCGATGCCCGCACTCCCCCCGGGCCCCCCGCCCCCGGCCCCCACCCCGACGGTGATCTCCCCCAACGGCACGGGCACCCCGCCACCCCTCTTTCCCCCGGCCTGGGCCAACGGCAGCGGCCACGGCCACCCGCCCCAGCCCCAGTACCCCCACCCGCACCCGGCCCCGAACTCGACCCCGCACCCCAACCCGTATCTGACCTCCCCGCAGCCTCCCCACGGCTACGGCCATCCCCATCCGGCTCCCCCCTACGGCTACGGCCCGCCCCCGCCCCCCGAGGAGGAGCCGCGCCGCAGCACCAGGTCGACGGTCGCGCTCGTGGTCGTGGCGCTGGTCGTGGCGGTCGGCGCGGGCGGCTCCGTGTACGCGTACATGAACGGCGACAGCGGGAAGCCGAAGCGGGCGGGGGGCTCCTCGGCCTCGCCCGCCCCCTCGTCCGGCGAGCCGACCCCGGGCCCGGCCACCAGCGGCACGAGCGGCACGAGCCCGAGCCCGACCCCCGGCGAGAGCCCGGCCGGGGACATCCCGCGGCAGTACCTCGGGAGCTGGGCCGGGTCCATCGACAGCGGCTCCGGGCACAGCACCCGCCGCCTGGTCATCGAGCCCGGCAAGGTCGGCGACACGGTGCTCACGCTCACCGCCGACGGCCCGCTGGACTCCGGCGGCACCTACCACTGCGTCTTCCGCGCCAAGCTCGCCGCCGCGCCCACCGGCCCCGACGGCCCGCTCAAGCTCGGCCCGTCGACCGTCGAGTCCGGCCCGACCACGTCCTGCTCCCCGGGCGCCGCCACCACCGTCACGCTTCTCGCGGACGGCCGGCTGCGCCGCGAGAACGACGACACCGGCGAGCAGTTGACGTACGACAAGGCCGGGGAGCAGTGACCGGGAGGGCGGCGGGAGCCGTGCGGGGCGTACGCCGCCGGCTCAGCGGGCGGCCGCCTGCGTGACGAGTTCCTGGAGCGGCTCCGCCGACTCCGTGCCCGACCTGCCGAACGGCGCGTCGAAGCTCCAGACCAGGAACAGCAGGAAGACGATCAGTCCGCTGAAGATCCCGGCGAGCAGCAGCTCCCGGGCCGAGCGGCGGATCTGGAGCGTGAAGATCAGCCCGATCGTCACCACCGCCCCGGCCAGAAGGCCCAGCCAGACGACGTCCGGCAGGGTGGAACCGGCGCCCGCGATCCGGGTGTGCCGGGCGTCGTCGGCGGTGGCGATCTGGTCGAGCAGCGGCTGGTACGCCTGTGCCTGGAGGTCGTTGGCGGGGGCGCGGTGGGCGACGTCGCTGCGGACGGCCGCGAGCAGCGCCGCGCCGTCCGGCTCCGGCTCCTGCCCCTTGACCAGCAGGGGCCACTCGGCGGTCACCGCGTGCTGCGCGTAGGTGCCGATCTCGCCGCGGATACGGTCGCGCACGGCGGGCGGGTAGACGTCGACGCGCTGCCCGACCTCGTACAGCGCCTGGGCCTCGCGCCGTACGGAGTCCTCGGCCGCGCCGCGCGCCTCCCACACGCCCGCGATCGCGAGGCCGAGCACGATGGCGTAGACGACGCCGACCATCATCACCATGTACTCGATGACGTCGGGCGTCTCGCTGGGGTCCTCGGCCTCGGCCACCCGCCGGTGGCGCAGCACGGTGACGCTCAGGACGACGGCGCAGACGAGCGCCATGGCGACGACGAGGACTAGCCATTGCGACACGGGCGGGCTCCGGAACGGGATCGGGGGCGGAGGATGGCGGCGGCCAGGACGGCCGGGGTGGTGACGAGGAGCATCAGCGTGACCGTGGAGAACCCGGCGGGCGCCGGGTGGCCGGTCGCACTCGGGTGGTACGCGCGGCCGAGGCGGTGGCCGCGGGCCGCCGCCGGCCGCGGCACGCTCGCGTCGGCCGCCCGGACGGGGACGGCTCGCGGCCCGGGAAGCGGCCGGGCCGCCGCCACCGCCGCCCGGGGGCGGGCCGGGGACGCGAGGGGCCCGGGGCCGGGGCGTTCGCCGCGGGGCGCGGGCCGGGGCCGCGGGGCCCCGACGGGCGCGGCGGGCGCTGTGGGCGCGGGCGGCGCGGCCCTCGGCGGCGGCACGGGGCCCACCGGGCAGACGCCGGTCTCCGCGTACACCTGTGCGCCGATCGGGCCGAGCGCCACGCTCACGCCGAGGCAGAAGAGCAGCTGACGGGTGATCACACCCGGCAGAACGATTTTCCGGGCCGCCGCGATACGGCCGGGGCACCGGCAGTACCGACGCCGAAGGGCCTGCCGGTACGTACGTACCGGCAGGCCCTCGGGGGTGGAGCGTCCGTCCTACAGGAAGGAGTTGATCTCGATCGTCTCGGTCCGGCCGGGGCCGACACCGATCGCGGAGATCGGCGCGCCCGACATCTCCTCCAGCGCCTTCACGTACGCCTGCGCGTTCTTCGGCAGGTCGGAGAAGGTCTGCGCCTTGGTGATGTCCTCGGACCAGCCCGGCAGCATCTCGTAGACCGGCTTCGCGTGGTGGAAGTCGGTCTGGGAGTACGGGAGCTCCTCGACGCGCTTGCCGTCGATCTCGTACGCCACGCAGACCGGGATCTGCTCCCAGCCGGTGAGGACGTCGAGCTTGGTGAGGAAGAAGTCCGTCAGACCGTTGACCCGGGTCGCGTACCGCGCGATCACCGCGTCGAACCAGCCGCAGCGGCGGTCGCGGCCCGTCGTCACACCGCGCTCGCCGCCGATGCGGCGCAGGTCCTCGCCGTCCTGGTCGAACAGCTCGGTCGGGAACGGACCGGCGCCGACGCGGGTCGTGTAGGCCTTGAGGATGCCGATGACGCGGCTGATCTTCGTGGGGCCCACGCCCGCACCCGTGCAGGCGCCGCCCGCGGTCGGGTTCGACGAGGTCACGAAGGGGTACGTGCCGTGGTCGACGTCAAGGAGCGTGCCCTGGCCGCCCTCGAAGAGGACGACCTTGCCCTCGTCGATCGCGTCGTTGAGGATCAGCGTCGTGTCGGCCACGAACGGCTTGATCTGCTCCGCGTACTGGAGCATCTCCTCGACGATCTTCTCCGCCTCGATCGCGCGGCGGTTGAAGACCTTGGCGAGCAGCTGGTTCTTCGACTCCAGCGCCGCCTCGACCTTCTGCGTGAGGATCGACTCGTCGTACAGGTCCTGGACGCGGATGCCGACGCGGTTGATCTTGTCCGCGTAGGTCGGCCCGATGCCGCGGCCGGTGGTGCCGATCTTGCGGGACCCGAGGAACCGTTCCGTCACCTTGTCCAGGGTGACGTTGTACGGCGTGATCAGGTGAGCGTTACCGCTGATGAGCAGCTTGGACGTGTCGACGCCGCGCTCGTTCAGCCCGCTCAGCTCGGAGAGCAGGACCGCCGGGTCGACGACGACTCCGTTGCCGATGACCGGGGTACACCCCGGCGAGAGGATCCCGGAAGGGAGAAGATGCAGCGCGTACTTCTGGTCGCCGACGACGACGGTGTGGCCGGCGTTGTTGCCGCCCTGGTAGCGCACTACATAGTCAACGGATCCACCGAGGAGGTCGGTGGCCTTTCCCTTGCCTTCGTCACCCCACTGAGCACCGAGCAGCACAAGTGCGGGCACAGGCGTACACCCCTTCCGGGCGGGGCATGTCCAAGGTCAGGGGCGTGTCGCCGCCCTCACCCGTGTGCCCCGGAATAGACGAAGCCCCTGGCGCAATAGCGCAAGGGGCTCTTGCACAAAGATGCTACCCGAGGAAGGACCGACGTGTCGGCTGCCGACCGGCTACTGGTGGTCATCGACCCGGTCGCCCGCCGTATCGACGGCGAGTCCGTACGGATCGCGAAGGATGTGCTGTGTGCGGCGGCACAGGCGAAAATATGCTGGCCGGAGGGGGTGGAGGAGTTCTCGCGGGCCCTGGCCAGGCGGGGTGGGCGGCGACTGGTGGTGGTGGGTGACGACCATGCCCTGCTACGTACTGTGACCTTGCTCCAACGGGAGCACGGACTGTCGGGCCCGGCCCTTTCCGTGGTGCCCGTGGGCAGCGCGTCCGCCGTGGAAATCACCAGGTCACTGGGGGTGCCGACGGACGCGGTGGCGGCCGCCCGGGCGGTCCTGGAAGGCGTCCCCCGCCGACGCGGCCTCCTCGTGGACGACGGCGGTGGCGTGGTGCTGGGGGAGCTGCGCATCCCCGCGCCGGCTCCGGCGCCCGTCCGGGCCGCGGGTCCGACGGTGTGGGGGACGTGCCGCTCGCTCGTCCGGACGCTGGTGGGCGCGCCGACCCCGGTGGCGGCGGCGGTGGCGCACCACCTGCGGATCGAGACGGACGGCACCCTCCTGACCGACCTGGACCGTCCCCTCGCGGGGGTGTCGGTGGGGTGCGGGGACGGGGTGGCGCAGGTCGTGGTGGAGGAGTGCGGGGGGTCGGTGGTGCGGGGGCGGGGGTCGGTGGTGGAGGTGTCGGTCGGAGGGGTGTCGGTCGGGGGGATGTACGGGGGCGGGGCCGCAGGGGGGCGCGGGGGCGGGGCCGGGGGCGTGTCCGGGGGTGGGGTCCGGGGCGGGGAGGGGTTCCGGTACCGGGCGGGGCAGGTGGTGGTGGGGCCGGTGTGGAGTCGTACGTGGACGGCGGGATCGTGGGCGCTGATGGTGCCCGCGGGGGGTGAGGCGACCGGGGGCTGAGCGGGCCGGGGCGGAGGCGGCCGGTTGCCCGGGCGGAAGTGGCCCGGGGCGGCCCGTGACCCGGACGGAGGCGGTCCGGGGTGGCTGGGGAGTCAGACCTCCACCTGGAGGGCCGTGAGGCCGCGGATCACGTACCCGGGCTTCCACCTCGGCTCGGCCAGCAGCCGCATGCGCGGGGCCTGGCGCAGCAACAGGCCGAACGACGTGGCCAGTTCCAGGCGGGCCAGCGGCGCGCCGAGGCAGTAGTGGATGCCCGCGCCGAAGCTGACATGCCGGTTGGTGGCGGGCGGCCGGCGTACGTCGAAGGTCTCCGGGTCCGGGAACACCGCCGGGTCGCGGTTGGCGGAGCCGAAGAGCAGGGCGACCTCGCTGCCCCGGGGGATGGGGGTGCCGCCCACCTCGATGTCGTCGAGCACCCAGCGTTCGAAGAGCTGCAAGGGGGTGTCGTAGCGCAGCAGTTCCTCGACGGCGCCCGGGAGGAGCGTCGGCTCGGCGCGCAGGAGGGCGAGCTGCTCGGGATGGCGGAAGAGCGTCCACCAGCCGTTGGCCGTCGTGTTGACGGTGGCCTCGTGGCCGGCGTTGAGGAGCAGGACGCAGGTGGAGATCAGCTCCTGCTCGGTGAGGGTGGTGCCGTCGGTGTCGTGGACGGCGATGAGCGCGGAGACGAGGTCGGGGGCGGGGGCGCGGCGCCGCTCCCGGATCAGCTCCCGCAGATAGGCCGAGAACTCCACGGACGCTCGGACCGCGCGGGCGGCGGTCTCCTCGTCCGGGTTGAGTTCGTACATCCCGCAGATGTCGGCCGACCAGGGCCGCAGCAGCTGCCGGTCGGCCTCGGGGACGCCGAGCATCTCGGCGATCACGGCTACGGGGAGGGGCTCGGCCACCTCCGCGAGCAGATCCCCGCCGCCCGCCGCGACGAAGTCCCCCACGAGGCTGCGGGCGATCCGGTCGACGACGGGCGCCAGCTCCTCGACCCGTCCGGGCGTGAACGCCTTCGCCACGAGACGGCGGATACGGGTGTGGTCCGGGGCCTCGAGATCGAGGATGCCGTGGTCGTTGAGGGTGTGGAAGGGCTCGTGGGAGGGGGGCGGCGGGGTACGGCCGAACTCCTCGTGGCTGAACCGGTGGAGGTAGGTACGCCCGAGGCGGCGGTCCCGGAGGAGGGCGGAGACGTCGGCGTGGTGGGGGACGAGCCACTGGTGGGTCGGGGGGTGGTGGTGGGCTCGGGCGGTGCGGCGGAGTTGTTGGTAGGTGGGGTAGGGGTTGGCTGTGAAGTGGGGGGAGGTGGGGTCGAAGGGGCTGGTGTCCATGAAGACTTCTTCCCCACCCCGCCCGTCCCCTTAAGCCCTGGGCGGGCGGCCCGGACTTCGTCAGACGGAGACGGGGTTCGGGGCAGGGACCCGGGGCGGAGTTCCCGGGGTGTGGGGGGTTAGGACGGGGTGATCAGGCGGGATTCGTAGGCGTATACCGCTGCCTGCGTCCGGTCGCGCAACCCCAGCTTCACCAGCACCCTGCTCACATGCGTCTTGATCGTCGACTCCGCCACCACCAGCCGGTCCGCGATCTCCGCGTTGGAGAGGCCCTGGGCGATCAGCACCAGCACCTCCGTCTCGCGGTCCGTCAGCTCCTCCACCTGCACCGCCCCGGGCGCCACACCCGGCGCCACACCCCGCCGCACCGGCGCCGCCCGGGCGAACTCGGTGATCAGGCGGCGCGTCACCGAGGGGGCGAGGAGCGCGTCCCCGGCCGCCACCACCCGTACCCCCTCGGCGAGTTGGCGTGCGGACGCGTCCTTGAGGAGGAAGCCGGAGGCCCCCGCCCGCAGCGCCTGGTACACGTACTCGTCGAGGTCGAACGTCGTCAGCACCAGCACCCGCGCCCCCGCGTCCGCCGCCACGATCTCCCGCGTCGCCTCGATCCCGTTCATCTCGGGCATCCGGATGTCCATCAGGACGACGTCCGGGCGCAGTTCGCGGACCCGGGCCACCGCCTCCCGCCCGTCGACCGCCTCGCCGACCACCTCGATGTCCCGCTGGGCGTTGAGCAGGACCGAGAAGCCCTCCCGGACCATCATCTGGTCGTCGACGATCAGGACGCGGATCCCCGTACCGGCGCTCGCGCTCATGCCTCCACCGCCTCCGCAGCCTCCGTAGTCCCAGCCGCTCCGTCCCGCGCCACGGGGATGAAGACCGCGACCTCGTACCCGCCGTCCCCGGTCCCGCCCGCCGTCATCTCGCCGCCCAGCATCGCCACCCGCTCCCGCATCCCGGTGATGCCGTGGCCGCTGCCGGGCGATGCGGGGACGACTGCGGTCGGCGGGCCGTTGACGACCCGCAGGCCGACCCCGCCGAGCACATACCCGACCTCCACCCGCGCCTCGGCGCCCGGCGCGTGCCGCAGGGCGTTGCTGAGCGCCTCCTGGATGATGCGGTACGCGGAGAGCTCGACGCCCTGCGGGAGTTCCCGCACCGCGCCGGTGACCGCCTTGGTCACCTCAAGCCCCGCGTCGCGTACGTTCGCCAGCAGCCGGTCGAGGTCGGCGAGGGTGGGCTGGGGGGCGTCCGGCGCCTCGTAGTCCTCCGCGCGTACGACACCGAGCACGCGCCGCAGCTCGGTCAGCGCGGCCACCGCGTTCTCCCGGATGGTGGCGAACGCCGCCGTCAGCTCCGCAGGCGGGTCCTCGACGCGGTACGGAGCCGCCTCGGCCTGGATCGCGACCACCGACATGTGGTGCGCGACCACGTCGTGCAGCTCGCGCGCGATGGTGGTGCGCTCCTCCAGCACGGTCCGCTTGTCGCGTTCGACGGCGGTGACCGACTGCTGGACGGTGATCTTCCGCTCGGCGTCCCGGCGTACGTTCACCAGGACGGCGATCAGGAGCAAAATCGCGGACGTCACGGCCATCGGCCCCTCGTCCGAGCCGCCGTAGCCCCCGTACCCGCCGTACCCGCCGGGGAACCGCATCAACGAACCGAGCAGCAGCGTCAGCACCCACATCCACGCGGCGGTCCGGGGCCGGGTGCGCAGCGCCACCACGACCATCACCGCGAGCTGCGCGAGGAACCCGCCCGGCCCCCACGGCCAGACGGAGAAACCGTCCCCGCCCCCGCCGAGGACGGCCATGACCACCGTGGACGCGCACACCGCCCACCAGGCGCCGACCGGCCGTATCAGGGTCATGGCGACGGGTATCGCGGTGAGCAGACCCGTGGCCGCCCAGACGATCAGCCCCGGACCCGAGCCCTGGGACCGTTCGGTGTACGTGATCATCGCGGCGCAGAACGCGACGAAGAGCACGGCCGCGTGCGCCCGCCAGGCGGCGTACCCGCGCAGCCGGGCGGGCAGCCGGCGGGTGAGCGGGCCGTCCGTGCGCATCGGGGGCAGCGGCCGGTAGGCGAAGGCGTTCCGGAACAGGTCCTGGCGGAGCCCGCCGAACAGGTCCATGGCGAGCAGGAACTCGGGGCTGCGCCCGCCGCTGCCCGGCGTACCGCCCGGCGGGGGGCTGAGGGTCTCGTTCACGGGACCACGGTAGGCGGGGGCGGGTGCCGGGGGCGTCCCCTGCGCTGCGGATCCGGCGGGGTCCGTCTCAGGTACTACCCGAGGTACTGGGACGAGGTACTGGGGCCGAGGTACTGGGGCCGAGGTACTGGGGCCGGTGGCACCGGCCGCGGGGCACCGGCCGCCGGTCTAATACGCGAGCTGCGCGATCTCCTCCGCCACGACCGCGCAGGCGTCGGCGGCGGGGTCGATGAGGGGGAAGTGGCCGACGCCGTCGAGCATGGTGAACCCGACGGGCTCGCCGGCGCGGGCGGCGGCGTCGGCGTACGCCTCGGCGACGGCCATCGGCACGACGACGTCGTCCCGGCCCTGGACGAGGGTGGTGGCGATGCCGGTGGGAAGGAGGGCGGCGGGGTCCGCGCCCGCGACCCGGTCCTCGGCCCTCCCCTCTCCTCCGGGTCCCTCGCCCCCGAGGAGCTGGAGCACGGCCCCGTCGCACACGTCCAGCGCCAGGGCGGTGGCGAAGTCGGCGATGGGGGCGAGGGCGACGACACCGCGGAGGGGGACGGGGGCGGGGGCGTGCCACGGGGAGGTCGGCGGCAGGACGTGGCGGGCGGCGACCCACAGCGCGAGATGGCCTCCGGCGGAGTGGCCGGTGAGGACCGTACGCCGTGGGTCGGCGGTGGGGAGGTGGGTGCGGACGAGGGCGGGCAGGGCGTCGAGGGCGGCGGCCACGTCGTCGAACGTGTCCGGCCAGCGTCCTGCGACGGGGGTGCCGCCGCCGCCCTGCCTGGGCAGCAGCCCGCCGCGTCTGTACTCGACGTTGGCGACGGCGAACCCGCGGCGGGCGAGGAAGTCCACGAACGGGGTGAGATGCCCCCGGTCGTACCGCTCACGCCAGGCGCCCCCGTGCAGGGCGACGACGAGGGGGGCGGCCGGGGTGTCGTGGCGGGGGGCGTAGAAGTCGATGACCTGGTCGGGGTGGGGGCCGTAAGGGGCGGTGGTGTCCGGGGGGACGTGGGGGTGCGAGAAGGCGGAGGCGGCTTCGGCGGCGTCCTGGGGGTTCGGGGGGAGTGGGTCTTGCATGGGGGCGCCTTTCTGGGGGATGTGGGCGGGCCGGGGGTTTGTCTGCGGGCCGGTGGGGGCGGGGGTTGCTCGCGCCGTTCCCCGCGCCCCTTAACGGGTCGGAGCCTTGTCTGCGGGCCGGTGGGGGGTGGCTCGCGCCGTTCCCCGCGCCCCTTAATGGGTCGAACCTTTGTCTGCGGGGCGGTGGGGGGCTGGTCGCGCAGTTCCCCGCGCCCCTTTCGGGTCGAACCTTTGTCTGCAGGCCGGTGGTGGGCTGGTCGCGCAGTTCCCCGCGCCCCTTAACCGGTCGGAGCCTTGTCTGCGGGCCGTGGTGGGCTGGTCGCGCAGTTCCTCGCGCTCCTTGGCCGGTCGGAACCTCGTCTGCGGGTCGTCGTGGGCTGGCCGCGCCGTTCCCCGCGCCCCTTTCGGGGCGGTTGGGCTGGCCGCGCCGTTCCCCCCGCCCCTTTCGGGGCGGTTGGGGCCGGCGCGTCGTTTCCCGCGCCCTTGTGGGGCTCGGCCCGTGGCTTTTAGGGGCGCGGGGAACTGCGCGACCAGCCACCCACGGTCCGCAGACGAAAAGGGGGTATCAGGGGCGAAGCCCGGGGCAGCGGGGCCGGGCCGGGGGCAGTCCCCGAACGCCGCGGGGGCGGGGTGCAGCCCCGGGAGCCCCCCCCCCACCCCCGGAGGGTTGAGGGAACGGGCGGGGTGGGGCTAACCCAGGGCCGTGGACAGCGCCCGCGCCGCCCTCTCCGCGTCCCCGAACCCCACATACAGCGGCGTGAACCCGAACCGCAGCACATCCGGACGGCGATAGTCCCCCACCACCCCCGCGGCTATGAGCGCGCGCATCACGTCTCCCGCCCCCTCACACCGCAACCCCACCTGGCTCCCCCGTTCCGCGTGCGCGGACGGCGTCACCGACTCCACCCGCCCCGCCGGCACGTAAGCCTCCACGCACTCCAGGAAGAAGTCCGTCAGCGCCAGCGACTTGGCGCGGACGGCGTCGATGGAGACGCCCGTCCAGACGTCGAGGGCCGCCTCCAGGGCCAGCATGGACAGGATGTCCGGGGTGCCGACCCGGCCCCGTACGGCCCCCGCCCCCGGGGCGTACTCCGCGCGCATCCCGAAGGGGTCCTCGTGCGAGTTCCACCCGGGCAGGGGGGAGTCGAACGAGGCCTGGTGGTCGCCCCGTACGTACAGGTACGCCGGGGAACCCGGGCCGCCGTTCAGGTACTTGTAGGTGCAGCCCACCGCGAAGTCCACCCCGTGCGCGTCGAGCCCGACCGGCAGCGCGCCCGCGCTGTGGCACAGGTCCCACACGGTGAGCGCGCCCGCCTCGTGCGCGGCGGCCGTGATGCCGGGCAGGTCGTGCAGCCGGCCCGTGCGGTAGTCGACGTGGTTGACCAGGACCGCCGCCGTACGCGGGCCCGCCGCCGACGCCATCTCGCCGGGCGCGACCGCCCGGACGGACCGGCCGGTCATCCGCGCCGCGGACCCCGCCACGTACCCGTCCGTCGGGAACGTGGACGCGTCGACGAGGATCTCGTCCCGGTCGGAGGGCGCCAGGCGCACCGCCGCCACCAGGGCCTTGAAGACGTTCACGCTGGTGGAGTCGCCCACCACGACGCGGCCCGGCGCGGCGCCGACGATCGGCGCTATCCGGTCGCCTATCCGCTCGGGCGCCGTCCACCAGCCGCTCTCGTCCCAGGAGCGGATGCGCAGCTCGCCCCACTCGCGGGTGATGACCTCCTGCATGCGCGCCGGGACGTGGCGCGGCAGCGCGCCCAGCGAGTTCCCGTCGAGGTAGACCGTGGTGTCGTCGAGGGCGAACAGCTCGCGGTGCTTCGCGAGTTCGTCTGCGGCGTCCAGCGCCGCGGCCTTGCCGGCCAGGGACTCAGACATGGCTGCGCGCCGTCCACAGCTCGGGGAACACGCTCTTCGCGGCGCGCTTCTCCAGCCAGGCCACGCCCGCCGAGCCGCCCGTGCCCGTCTTCGCGCCCATCGCTCTCCTCGTCGCCACCAGATGGTCGTTGCGCCAGCGCCACACCAGCTCGCCCACATCGGTCAACGCCTCGCCCAGGCGCACGAGTTCCCCGTTCTGGTCCCCGGTGTAGAGCGCGGCCCAGACCGCCTCGACCTCGGGCGAGGGCTCGTACCGCTGGGAGAGGTCGCGCTCCAGGACCGCGGCCGGGACGGCGTGCCCCCGGCGGGCGAGCAGGGCGAGCACCTCGTCGTACAGGCTCGGCTCCTGGAGCGCCTTCTCCAGCTCGGCGTACACGCGCGGCGCGCCCCGGTGCGGCACCAGCATCGACGCCGACTTCTCGCCCAGCAGGAACTCCATCCGCCGGTACATCGCGGACTGGAAGCCGGAGCCCTCGCCGAGGGCCGAGCGGTAGGAGTTGAACTGCGCGGGGGTCAGCTGGGCGAGCGGCGTCCAGGAGGCGTTGAGGGCCTCCAGCTCGCGTACGGACCGCTTCAGCGCGTCCACGGCCACCTGGATCCGGTCCTCGCGCAACGCGCGCGTGGCGGTCTCCCACTCGTGGACGATGACGGTGAACCACAGCTCCATGACCTGGGTGGTGACCAGGAAGACCATCTCGCCGGGGTCGTCGGAGCGCAGGTGCTGGAGGTGGGTGAGGACGTCCGCCTGGACGTAGTCCTCGTACGGGGTCGTGCCCGCGAAGTCCAGGTTGGGGGCGTCGGCCGGGTCGGTGGCCGCGGCGGTGGCCGCGGCTCCGGAGCGGGCGGCTTCGGCAGAGCGGGCGGCTTCGGCGGATCGGGCGGCTCCGGCGTTTTCGGCCGGTTCGGACATCTTTGATGACATCGCTGTCTCCTCGACGTGTCCGGGTAGCGGTCCGCCCCTTCCTTCATCGGCATCGGAGCCCCGGTCCCCACCCGCATCATAAGCACGCCCCCTCCACCCACGTCAGGGCACGGACGGGCCCTCCACGAAGCCACCCGACTCGGTGTACGGCCAGGCGTTGGACGTGCAGCCGTTCAGGCCCTTGATCTGCTGCTGCATCACCGGGGCGGGCCGGCCGGGGCCCGGGCAGGCCATGTGCCCGTGGAAGCCGATCAGGTGGCCGATCTCGTGGTTGATGATCAGATGCCGGTACTCGGCGGGCGGCCCGTCGTACTGCGGCGAACCCTTCACCCACCGCTTGAGGTTGACCACGACACCATCGGTGACCTCGCAGTTCAGCTCGCCGTGGGTGTCACCGTTGACCGCGCAGAGCTTGTCCGTGGTGGCCGGGGTGGCGATCTTGATGGTCACGTCGGCGGCGCGGTCGCCGGAGACCAGCTGGAACCGCCCGCGGCCGTGCGCGGCCCAGCCACGGGGGTGGGCGAGGATCGTCTGGATCTCGGCGGCGGCCCGGGCGGGCGAGAGGTCGACGCCGTTCTCGACGAGGACCTTGTAGCGGCGCAGGGGGCCACCGGTGCCGACGGGGGCGCCGGAGGCGCGGGCGGGGGTGAAGGTGCCGGGCCCGGAGGCGGGCACGCCCTTGCCGTCGCCGGCCGCGGCATCGTTGTCACCTGGAAGGCACGCGGTCAGGGCCGCCCCGCGGACGAGGGCGAGGCCGAGGAGGCCGCCGACGAGGAGGGCGCGTGGGCCGCGCCGGGGAGCGTGTCCGCCACCGTTGCGGGGCCGGGCCCGGCCGCCCGCACGACGGGCTCCGTTGTGGGCTGCTCGCTTGCCCAAGGCAGACTTCCCCCCTGCTCACGGCTGGAGTTGGGGGAGAGGTGTGGGGCCTCGTGCGCCAGCGCGTCCGCGTTGCTCACTCGTGCATGAGCGACGTTCTTCGTTCGATTGTCCTGTATTCGATGCCGCGTACGATCGTACCGCCCGTACGCCAATTGTCCGGGCGGTACGCATACGCACGGATCAGCTCAGCGTGTCGGCCGCGAGCGGCGAGGAGTCCCGCAGGAACGCCGTGCAGCGCTCGAACTCGGCCTCCTCGCCGATGGCCTGGGCCGCGCGGGCCAGGGCGTGCAGCGCGCGCAGGAAGCCGCGGTTGGGCTCGTGCTCCCACGGCACCGGGCCGTGGCCCTTCCAGCCCGCGCGGCGCAGCGAGTCGAGGCCGCGGTGGTAGCCGGTGCGGGCGTACGCGTACGACTCGACCGTGCGGCCCGCGTCGAACGCGTCGTCCGCGAGCTGCGCCCAGGCGAGGGAGGAGGTGGGGTACTTGGCGGCGACGTCGGCGGGGGCGGTGCCCTGCGCGAGGAGTTCGCGGGGTTCCGGGTCGTCGGGGAGGTGGGTGGGGGCGGGGCCGCCGAGGAGGTTTTCGTGAAGGGACATGGAGCCAGTCTGCCGCGTCCGACCGACAACCGGGTCCTCTCCCCCCACGCCGCCCGCTCCCGCGCCCCTGAGAATGCCGCTGCGCGGCAGCCCCTGGGCGCCCCGCAGGAGCGCATCCAAGAGGCGCGGGGAACTGCGCGAGCAGCCCGGTACGGTCCGGGGACGAACCAAGGGGTCCGCGGACGAACCAAGGGGTCCGGGGCGAAGCCCCCGGCGGGGGGAGAGAAGCCCTCCGCCGGCCTCGGACGTCAGACCCCCCGGTCCCGCTCCAGCGGCGGCCCCGCCACCCCGCAGCAGACCCGGCACTCCGCGTGGCACCCCGCCCGCGGACGCCGCACCGTCGCGTACGCCAGCACCGCCCCCACCACCAGCACCCCCGCGCACACCGGCATCGCCCGCCGGAACGTCGAGCCGAACTCCGCCGCCGAGCGGTACGCCGACGGGGACATGCCCGCCACCAGCGGCAGCGCCGCCACCGCGATCAGGCCCGCGGCCCGCGCCGCCGCGTTGTTGATGCCGCTCGCGAGCCCGGCCCGCCCCGCGTCCACCGAACCCAGCACCGTCGCGGTGAGCGGCGCGACCAGGGTCACCATGCCGAGGCCGAGGACGACGACCGCGGGGAGCACGTCCCGCGGGTACGACGCGCCCTCCCCCACGCGCAGCATCAGCAGCATCCCGCCCGCGCACAGCAGCGGCCCCACCGTCAGCGGCAGGCGCGGGCCGATCCGCTCGCCCAGCTCGCCCGAGCGGGCCGAGAGCAGGAGCATCAGGGCCGTCGTCGGGAGGAGGGCCGCCCCGGCGCCGAGCGCGGAGTACCCCGCCACCACCTGGAGCTGGAGCGCCGCCAGGAAGAAGAAGCCGCCGAACGCCGCGTACACGCACACCGTCACCGCGTTCACCGCCGTGAACTGGCGCGAGGCGAAGATCTCGGGCGGCAGCATGGGGTCGGTCAGGCGGCGTTCGAGCCGGAGGAAGGCGATGCCCGCCAGGACGCCCGCCGCCGCCGCGCCCAGCACCAGCGGCGACGCGCCCTGCCCCGGTGCCTCGATCAGCGCGTACGTCACCAGCGCGAGCGCCAGCGCGCCCAGCGCCGCGCCCGTCGCGTCGAACCGGGCCGTGTGCACGCGCGCGTCCCTGGACTCCGGTACGTGCCGCAGCGCCACCGGCACGCACAGCGCGGCCAGCGGGACGTTCAGCAGGAAGACCCAGCGCCAGCCGGGGCCGTCCACCAGCCAGCCGCCCAGGAAGGGTCCCACCGCCGCCCCGACGCCGCCGAGGCCCGACCAGACGCCGACGGCCGCCGCCCGGTCGGCGGGGGCGAAGCTCGCCTGGATGAGGGCGAGGGAGCCGGGGGTCAGGAGCGCGCCGCCGATACCCTGGAGGGCGCGGGCGGCGATCAGGACGCCCGCGTCCGGCGCGAGCCCGCACAGCAGGGAGCCGGCGGCGAACCAGACGACGCCGACGACGAAGACCTTGCGGCGGCCGTACCGGTCGCCGAGCGCGCCGCCCAGCAGGATCAGCCCGGCGAGCGTGAGCATGTACGCGTTGACGGTCCACTGGAGCACCGCCATGTCCGCGTCCAAGTCCGCCCCGATGCGCGGCAGGGCCACATTGACCACGGTCGAGTCGAGCATCGCCATCCCGGACCCGAGCACGGTCGTGAACAGCACCCACCGCCCTGCCGCCGTCCCCATCGTCACGCTCATGCACTCCACTCTCGCGGAACGCACGGGGCCCGGCACCCCCCGCGAGGGGGATACCGGGCCCGGACGGGGGAGCGCGGGCGGCGGGCCCGCGCGCCCGTTACTTCAGCTTCGTGCCGGTCGAGCGCAGGTTCGCGCACGCCTCGGTGACGCGCTTGGCCATCGACGCCTCGGCGAGCTTGCCCCAGGTGCGCGGGTCGTACGTCGACTTCTTGCCGACCTCGCCGTCGACCTTCAGGACGCCGTCGTAGTTGCGGAACATGTGGTCCGCGACCGGACGGGTGAAGGCGTACTGGGTGTCGGTGTCCAGGTTCATCTTCACGACGCCGTTCTCCAGCGCGGTCGCGATCTCCTGCTCGGTGGAGCCGGAGCCTCCGTGGAAGACGAAGTCGAACGGCGAGGCCTTGCCGTACTTGGCGGCGACGCCCTCCTGGAGGTCCTTGAGGAGCTCCGGACGCAGCACGACGTTGCCCGGCTTGTAGACGCCGTGGACGTTGCCGAAGGAGGCGGCCAGCAGGTAGCGGCCCTTCTCGCCCAGGCCGAGCGCCTCGGCGGTGCGCAGCGCGTCGTCGACGGTGGTGTAGAGCTCGTCGTTGATCTCGTGGCTGACGCCGTCCTCCTCGCCGCCGGTCGGGGTGATCTCGACCTCAAGGATGATCTTGGCGGCGGCGGCCTTGGCGAGCAGCTCCTGGCCGATGGCCAGGTTGTCCGCGAGGGTCTCGGCGGAGCCGTCCCACATGTGCGACTGGAAGAGCGGGTTCAGGCCCTTGGCGACGCGCTCGGCCGAGACCTCCAGGAGCGGACGTACGTAACCGTCCAGCTTGTCCTTGGGGCAGTGGTCGGTGTGCAGCGCGACGGTGATGTCGTACTTGGCGGCGACGACGTGCGCGAACTCCGCCAGGGCGACCGCGCCCGTGACCATGTCCTTTTTGTACTGGCCACCCAGGAACTCGGCACCGCCGGTGGAGATCTGGATGATGCCGTCGCTCTCGGCCTCCGCGAAGCCGCGCAGCGCAGCGTGCAGGGTCTGGGTCGAGGTCACGTTGATGGCCGGGTAGGCGAACTTGCCTGCCTTCGCCCGGTCGAGCATCTCGTTGTAGACCTCGGGGGTTGCGATGGGCATCTGTCCGCTCCTTGTGATGTGCGGGGTGTGCGATATGTGCTGGCCCTGACCTGGGGGCGACGTCATCGTCGCGGCCCATCTTTCCAGACTCCGCGCCCGGCTCCACCCCGCGGACGCGGGAGAGGGCGGCTGTTTCACGTGAAACAGCCGCCCTCTCACTGAAAGCGCAGGTCAGAGTCGGTGGGCAGGGGTACGGGGGCCCGGTCCGCCACTTTCGGAGTGCCCGTCAGTCGATCTTGCCGGGTCCCCCGGACCGGTTACCGCCACCCCGGCATCCGGGGCGTCGCACCCACCGCCGCGCGGCGGCAGCCGCTACGCCAGGCCCAGATCGCCGAGCTGGTAGCCCGTGAGGTACGTCAGGCCCGCCCCGGTGATCGCGTCGGCCGCGCCCCGGTCCACGATCGTGGCCACGGCGACGACCTCGCCGCCCGCCTCGCGCACCGCCTCGACGGCCGTCAGCGGCGAACCGCCGGTGGTGGAGGTGTCCTCGACCACCAGGCAGCGGCGGCCCTTGACCTCGGTGCCCTCGATCCGGCGCTGCATGCCGTGCGCCTTCTGCGCCTTGCGGACGACGAAGGCGTCCAGGCGGCGGCCGCGCGCGGCCGAGGCGTGCAGCATCGACGTCGCCACCGGGTCGGCGCCCAGGGTGAGGCCGCCCACGCAGTCGAAGTCCAGGTCGGCGGTGAGGTCGAGCATGACCTGGCCGACCAGCGGCGCGGCCTCGCCGTCCAGCGTGATCCTGCGCAGGTCGATGTAGTAGTCGGCTTCCCGGCCCGAGGAGAGGGTCACCTTGCCGTGGACCACGGCCTTGTCCTTGATCTGCTGGAGCAGGTCGGCTCGTACATCAGTCATGTCGGCCAGCTTAAAGGCGGCGCCAGCTCCAGGTCGTCGCCAGCTCCAGCGGGTCCACCGGCGTCACCAGCCGCGGCAGTGTGTTGAGGCCGTTGGGCGGGCCGGACTGCGGCTCCACGCACACCGCCTCCTCCTGCTCGTCGTAGACCACCACCCACTCGCTGCGGCTGGTCACCCGCAGCTCCAGCTGCCCCGGCCAGGTGAGGGTGACGTCGACGCCGTCGGGCATGCCGAAGCAGTCGTCCCAGGGGCCGGGCCGCGGGTCGATGCGCCGGCCGGTGGGCAGGTGGTCGTCCCCGCGCTCCTCCTGCCAGGCGGGGGTGAACTCCAGCTGTACGTCCTCGCCCCCGAGGCCGCGCCGGAACCAGGGGTGCCAGCCGACCTGCGCCGGGAAGGAGTCGCCGTACGTCTCCACGCCCATGGTCATCGTCAGCGCGCTCTCGGACAGCTCGAAGATCTGCGTCACGCGACCGGTGTACGGCCAGGGCTCGGCCAGGTCGTACGTGAAGTGGGCCTCGGCGTGGCCGGACTCGGTCTCGCCGGTGCGCACCCGCTTCCAGGCCGTGTCGCGGCCGGTGCCGTGGATGGCGTGCGGCGCCGCGTTCAGCGGCAGGCGGTGCTTGGTGCCGCCGTTGCGGAACTCGCCGTTCTCCACCCGGCCGCACCAGGGGACCATCGGGAACGAGCCGTACTTGTCGCCCTGGCGCAGCACTTCCGTACCGCCCACCCGCAGGCTCTCGATCCGGCACCCGAGGTCCGGACGGACCGTCAACTCGACGTCGCCGGCCGCCAGCCGGACACTCTTGTCGCTACTCACACCCCCGACACTACTGGCGTCACCGCGCCGGCCCGCGCGCGCGTCGCCGTGTCCGGCCCAGTGGAGCGGGTCAGCGGCGCCGGCGCAGGGCGCGGCCGACCACCACCGCGGAGGCGAGCGCGAGCGCGGCGGCCGGGGCGGCCCAGCGCAGGGTGGCGCCCGCGCCGGAGCCGGCCGGGGCGGGCACGGGCGCGTACCGCCCGCGCGGCGGCGCGTGGTCGACCTCCTCGGCGCTGCGGCCGATCATCGTGCGCCGGGCGTGCGCGGCCTCGGCGGGCAGGTAGTCGCCGTCCCCGGGGATGTCGAACTCCTCCTCGGCGAGCGGGTCGAGCGAGGGCGGCGGGACGGCGGCGTCGAAGACGGAGTGGCCGAGGCCGGGGTCCTCCGCCGGGTCCTCGCCGCGCGCCGCGGCGTCCACGTCCGCATCGGCGTCCGGGGTGGAGGCGGTCCCCGACCCGGAGGTGGTGGGCCCGGCGGGACCGGCCGCGGGCTCCTCGCCGGGCGCGGCGGCGTCCCGGGGCGCGGCGTCGTGGGGGGCGGTGTCGGGCGCGGGGATCTGGGGCGCGGCGGCGTCGGGTCCGGAGGCCTCCGCGCCCTGGACGGCCGCCCCGGCCTCGGTCGCGTCCGGCTCGCCGGTGTCCCGGGCCGTGTCGCCGCTCTCCTCCCCCGCTCCCCGGGCGTCCGCCGCCAGGGCCGCGCCGAAACGGTCCAGCAGGCGGGCGGCCGAGGCCCGGGTGCCTTCGGGGGTCGCGGTGGCCACGCGCCCGTCCGCGGTCGCCGTGGCGGTGACGGACATCCGGGTGCCCTCGTCCTGGGGCGCCAGCCGCAGCGTCAGGGAGAACCTGCCCGCACCGGTGCCGCGCGCCTCGGTGCCCTCGGCCTCCACACCGAAGGTGTCCTCGTCGAGCTCGGTGATCCGCATCGTGCCGCGGTAGGTGATCGTGTGACCCTCGACGCGGAGCTTCAGCCGGCCGGCGACCGGCGGCTCGCCCGCGTCCTGCTGGAGACCGGGGACGCAGCGGGCGACCCTGCCCGGGTCCCGCAGCGTCTCACGCAGGGACTGGACCTCAACCGGAACGAACACCTCATGCTCCATGGGTCACGAGCCTACTCAGGGGTGGCCGTCCCGTCTCCGCAAACGACGCGCCGGGCCGCGCCGAACCCGCCCGTCCGGGCCCCGTCCCGGGCCCGGACGGGACGCGCGGGCCCGGCGGCCCGCCGTCATCCCGTATAGCGCGGGTGCACCAGCGTCGACGGGGGCAGTTCCTCGCGGGGGCGGTCCTCGCCCAGGGGCTCCAGCTCCGGGGCGAGCGGGGCGCCCGGCGGGCCGGACGGGGAGGCGAGGACGAAGCCCCAGTCGTGCGGGGCACCGGTGGCGCCCGAGGCGCGGTCGGGGCCCGCGGTGAAGCCCGTGAGGCGGCCCGTCACCCGGTAGGGCACGGTCCACAGGCCCGCGGAGCGGACCGTCGACTCCACCGTCCAGTACGTGTGCGTCCGCGTCGCGACCGGGCCCGCGTGCACCGCGACGCGTCCGCCGGGCGCCAGCACGCGCGCGGCCAGGCCGAAGAACTCCTCCGAGTACAGCTTGGTGCTCGGGGTGATGCCCGGGTCCGGCAGATCGGAGATCACCACGTCGAAGGGCCCGGCCGAGCGGCCGGGCCCGCGCAGCCAGTCGAAGGCGTCCGCGACCACCGGCCGCACCCGCCGGTCCTCGTACGCGTGGCCGTTCAGCGCCGACAGGGCCGGGTCGTGGCGGGCCAGGGCGACCACGCCCGCGTCCAGCTCGACCAGGGTCACCGCGCGCACGTCCGCGAAGCGCAGCGCCTCGCGGGCGGCCAGGCCGTCCCCGCCGCCCAGGATCAGCACCCGCCGGTGCCGCCCGGACTCCATCGCGGGGCCCACGAGCGCCGAGTGGTAGCGGTGCTCGTCCCGGCCGCTGACCCGCAGCCGGCCGTCGAGGAAGAGGTCGAGCGGGCCGCCGGGGCCGTGCCCGGTGCCGCTGCCGGTGAGGACGATCTCCTGGACGCCGGTCTGCACCGCGACCCGCACCTGCCCGCCGTACACCGCGCGCCGCGCCGCCTGTTCGAAGGCGCCGACCAGGGCGGTGGTGACCGCCAGGACGGCGAGGACCAGCACGTTCGCCACGAGCAGCCACCAACGGGCGCGGGGGGTCAGATCGCGCCGGAACAGCCACAGCACCAGCGCTCCGCCCGCCACCGCGTTGACCGCGCCGGTCAGCAGCGCGCCGGTCAGCTGGCCCAGCAGCGGCAGCAGCAGGAAGGGGAAGGCGAGGCCGCCGACGAGCGCTCCCACGTAGTCGGCGGCGAACAGGTCCGCGACCGTGCCGCCCGGGTCCTGCCGCGAGACGCGCTGCATCAGCGTCATCAGCAGCGGGATCTCGGCGCCGATGAGCACGCCGATGCCGAGCGAGAAGGCCACCAGGGCGTAGCGCGCGCCGCCGAGCCAGGCGAACGTCGCGTACAGCACCATCGCCGAGCAGCCGCCGACCAGCGCCAGGGCCGCCTCGATCAGGCCGAAGCCGACGGCGGCGTGCACCCGCAGCCGTTTGGCGAGCAGGGAGCCGATGCCCATGGCGAAGACCATCACGGACAGCACGACGGAGGCCTGGGTGACCGAGTCGCCGATCAAGTACGAGGCGAGGGCGACCAGTTCGAGTTCGTAGACGAGTCCGCAGGCCGCGCAGATGAACACGGTGCCGAGCACGATGAACCGCGCGGTGCTGCGCCGGGGTGCCGGCGGCGGGATGCCACAGGGCAGGACGGGCACAGACGGTTCGATCATGATGGGAACGCTACGTCACGACTCGCTGGCACCTTGTCACCCACAAGGGTGCAACTCGCGCACGGCGGAGGGAATTACGTCCCCCCGGGTGGCGGCGCACCCCCTCCTGCCTGCACGCATCCTCACAGCGTGACGGGCGCCGCCGTCCGGACACCGACCCTCGTTCGGGTCACCACCAACTGCCCCTCCTGCGGGTACGCGTGCCAGGTCCGCCAGCGCACCTGGCCCTCGCTGCGCTGCGCGAGCATCGCGGTGAAGGCGTGCGGGGAGCCGGGAAACGTCCCCGCGAGGCCGTTGGGGTGGTCGGCGACCAGCGCGAGCAGCTCCTGCGCGCGCCCCGCGAACGAGCCCCCGGAGAGCGTCTCCACCCGTGCGGCGAACTCGTACTCCCACTCCCCGAGACGTTTCGCCACCCCGAGGGGGAGCGGGGTGCTGCTGCCGGGCATACAGGCGACGGTCTCCGAACAGGAGCCCTGCTCCTCTTCGAGGAGCACCTGGTGGGAGGCGCCCAGGAGCCTCAACTGAAGTTTCGCGCCGGACAGGTCGAGGTCGAGGACGGCCAGGGCGGGCAGCGGCTCCCGGCCCAGAGCCCAGGCGAGGTCGCTGGCACGCGTGTCGGTGTAGGCGGTCTTGAGAGTCGTGAGCATGGGTGGGCTCCGCAAAACGCACATGGGGAGGGTGGACGACCGGGGGCACCCCGGAACCGTGCGGGGGAGGGGGAAGGGGGGACCGTCTGCTCGGGTCCGCCCGGGTGGGGGGAGGTTCCGTGGGCTGCGTTTCTCAACAGCGAGGGAATCATGAAGTACGCGGCGCTCACAGCGTTTTTACCCAACTTGCCGTGGTTTCCATCCCCTGGGAGGCAAGCCGGTTCACCTGATCAGTGCGAGGGTGCGCGCGGGAGCGCCCGGCGGGTGCGGACCCGCCGGGCGCCGGGAAGGGGCGTGCGGACGGAATCGGCTGCCCCGTGTCAGCCGCGACCGCCGCACGCCGTCAGCTGGAGCCGCAGCCGCCGCCCCCGCCTCCGCAGGACGAGCCGCCCCCGCAGGAGGAGTGGCCGCCGCCGCACGAGTGGCCGCCGTGGTGGCCGTGGTGACCGTGGCCGCCCCCGCTGTCCCCGGCCCACCAGGGGCCCGAGGAGCCGGCCGCGCCGGCGGAGCCGCTCCCCTTGGACGAGTACCACCCCCGCCGCCACCCGGCGTTGCCTGCCCTGGTGACCCTGGCGACGACGTACCAGATCAGTACCAGTACGGCCCCCGCGACGACATATCCCATCTCCCCCACCGTCCTTCTGCGTTGTGTGACAGGGGAATGCCCTCGGCCCGCGCGCGCGAAAGCAGACTTGAGCAACTCCAGAGGTTGCCCACAGGATGGCCGCCATGACCTCCAGCGCGCGTCCTCACCTCAACCGCCGCCTCGCCGAGTTCGGCACCACGGTCTTCGCCGAGATGTCCGCCCTCGCGGTGTCGACCGGAGCCATCAACCTCGGCCAGGGCTTCCCCGACACCGACGGCCCCGACGAGGTGCGCGAGGCCGCCGTGCGCGCCCTGCGCGACGGACGCGGCAACCAGTACCCGCCGGGCACGGGCGTGCCCGAGCTGCGCACCGCCATCACCGACCACCAGCTGCGGCGCTACGGGCTGGCGCTCGACCCGGACCGCGAGGTGCTGGTGACGGCGGGTGCCACCGAGGCGATCGCGGCCTCGCTGCTCGCGCTGGTGGAGCCGGGGGACGAGGTGATCGCGCTGGAGCCGTACTACGACTCCTACGCGGCCTGCGTCGCCATGGCGGGCGGCACGCGCGTACCGGTGACGCTGCGGCCCGACGGCGACCGCTACCGGCTGGACCTGGACGAGCTGCGCGCCGCCGTCACCCCGCGCACCCGACTGATCCTGCTCAACACCCCGCACAACCCGACGGGGACGGTGCTGAGCCGCGAGGAGCTGACCGCTATCGCGGAGCTGGCCCGCGAACGCGACCTGCTGGTGGTCACCGACGAGGTCTACGAGCACCTGGTCTTCGACGGCGAGCACGTGCCCGTCGCCACCCTGCCGGGGATGCGCGAGCGCACCCTCACCATCGGCTCGGCGGGCAAGACGTTCTCCTTCACCGGCTGGAAGGTCGGCTGGGTGACGGGCGCGCCCGAGCTGGTGGCGGCCGTGCGCTCCGCCAAGCAGTACCTGACGTACGTGGCCTCCGGGCCCTTCCAGTACGCGGTCGCCGAGGCGCTGCGGCTGCCCGACACGTACTTCGACACCCTGCGCGAGGAGATGCGGGCCAGGCGGGACCTGCTGAGCGCGGGGCTGGCGGCGGCCGGGTTCGGGGTGTACCGCCCGGCCGGCACGTACTTCGTCACCACCGACATCCGCCCGCTGGGCCGCGAGCTCTCGCACGGCGGCGACGGCTTCGCCTTCTGCCGGGCGCTGCCGGAGCGCTGCGGGGTGGTGGCGATTCCCAACGCCGTCTTCTACGACCACCGGGACGCGGGCGCGCCTTTCGTCCGATTTGCCTTCTGCAAGAGGGAGAGTGTGCTCGAAGAGGCCGTCTCCCGGCTGAAGGCGCTCGCGGGCTGAGCTCGCGGGACGAGGCGCCGCGAGAGTCCGGGGAGGACCGACCACGCGCGCGCCCGGAGGTGCACCCTGTCCGCCGAGATCACCGCCCTCGTACGCCGGTCCGCGGACGCCCTGTCCACGCCGCGCCGGCTGACCGCGCTGCGCCGGGCGGTCCCCGCGCTCGGGCTGTTCGCCGCCGCCCGGCTCACCGGGATGCTGGTCCTGGCGGTGTGGGCCTGGCACCTGGGGCGCTCGCCGCGTGCGCTGCTGGCCACCGCCTGGGACGCCGACTGGTACATCAAGATCGCGGCGAACGGCTACGGGCGCACGCTGTACTGGCCGGACGGGACGGTCCAGAGCGATCTGGCGTTCTTCCCGTTCTACCCGACCCTGCTGCGGCTGGTGACGACGGCGCTGCCGGTGGCGGGCGGCACGGCCGGGCTGCTGGTGTCCTGGTCGGCGGCCGGGGCGGCGGCGTGGGGGATCCACGCGGTCGGGGAGCGGCTGGCGGGCCGGCGCACGGCGACCGCGCTGGTGCTGCTGTGGGGGCTGCTGCCGCACTCGGTGGTGCTGTCGATGGCGTACACCGAGCCGGTGATGACGGCGCTGGCCGCCTGGTCGCTGTGGGCGGTCCTGGAGCGGCGCTGGCTGTGGGCGGGCGGCCTGGCGGTCCTGGCGGGCCTCTCGCGGCCCAACGCGGTCGCGGTGGCCGCGGCGGTCACGGCGGCGGCCGCGGCGGCCCTGTGGGGCGGCGGGCGCGGCGTACGGCGGGACTGGCGGGTGTGGGCGGCCGGGGCGGTGGCGCCGCTGGGCTGGTGCGGATACGTCCTGTCGGTCGGCGCCCGAAGGGGTGATCCGCTGGGCGGCTACTTCGCGGTCCAGGCCGCCTGGACCTCCCGGTTCGACTTCGGCCGCGGCTCGCTGCGCTTCGTACGGAAGCTGGCCACCGGGCCCTTCGACCTCGGCTACACGATGGCGTTCCTGATCACCGTGGCGGCGCTGCTGCTGTTCGCCCTGTTCGTGCTGGAGCGCCCGCCGCTGCCGCTGCTCGTCTACACGGGGGTGCTGGTGCTGATCACCGTCGGCGGGTCGGGGTTCTTCGAGTCCAAGCCGCGGTTCCTGCTGCCGGCGTTCCCGCTGCTGCTGCCGCTGGCGGCGGCGCTGACGAAAGCCCGGCCGAGGGCGGCGGTCACGGTGACCGCGGCCCTGGCCGGGCTGTCGTTCGCGTACGGGGCGTATCTGCTGACGCTGGCCCCGATGGCGCTGTGAGCGGCGTGCGTCAGGCGTCGTCGCCGGGCGCGTCGCCCTCGTCGCCCTCGGCGCCGTCGACGGCCTTCTCCAGGCCGAGCTGCTCCACGAGCCACTTGTCGAACTCGATCGAGGCGCGGACCCAGCTGACCGTCGAGGAGACGAAGTGCTCCAGGGCGACGCCGGTGCCGATCAGCATCTGCGCCTCACCGATGAGGCGGACGGCGCCGTCGTCGTGGGTGTGCGTGTAGACCTTGGGCCACAGGGTGCGGCGGTTCCAGTCGTCGATCGTCTCCAGCAGCGCGACCTTGTCGTCGATGCCGTGGGGGCGGTCGTAGAAGGTCCGCACCGAGAAGACCTGCTGGTCCTCCTCGCCGCGGAACATGAAGTACGTGCGGAACTCCTCCCACGGAGCGGCGAGGTCGCCCTCGTCGTCCACGACGTACTTGAGCTCCATCTGGTCCAGGAGCTGCTTGACCAGATCCTGGTCGGGTACGACGGGCCCGGCCGGTCCACCGGTGGGCTGCGGGCCGGGCTGAGCCCCGAAATTCGGAATCGAGGACGGGTCGATGCTCATCGTGAATCTTCCTTCGTACGGTTCCGGTCATCCTCTCCCATGCCGGGCGGGGGCTGGCAACCCCCGCCACGGGTATCCGCTGACGGCTGACCGAATCCTGGCGCGGCCACCCGGCTACAGGCTCTTTCCGGTCGCCGCCCCCACGCTCAGCCCGTCCCCCACCCGGTCGACGCGGACCGTGTCGCCGTCCTTGACCTCGCCCGCCAGGATCTCCTTGGCGAGCCGGTCGCCGATGGCGGCCTGGATGAGCCGGCGCAGCGGGCGGGCGCCGTAGGCCGGGTCGTTGCCCTCGTGGGCGAGCCAGGCCAGCGCCTCGGGGGTGACCTCCAGGGCCAGGCGGCGGTCGGCCAGGCGCTTGGCGAGGCGGGCGATCTGGAGCTCCGCGATGTGCGCCAGCTCGTCCTTGGTGAGCGCGGAGAAGACCACCAGGTCGTCCAGGCGGTTGAGGAACTCGGGCTTGAAGGACGCCCGCACCACCTCCAGGACCTGCTGCTTCTTCTCCTCCTCGCTGGTCAGCGGCTCGACCAGGTACTGGCTGCCCAGGTTGGAGGTCAGCACCAGGATCGTGTTGCGGAAGTCGACCGTGCGGCCCTGGCCGTCGGTGAGGCGGCCGTCGTCGAGGACCTGGAGCAGGACGTCGAAGACCTCCGGGTGCGCCTTCTCGACCTCGTCGAGCAGCACCACGCTGTACGGGCGGCGGCGGACCGCCTCGGTGAGCTGGCCGCCCTCCTCGTACCCCACGTACCCCGGCGGGGCGCCGACCAGGCGGGCGACGCTGTGCTTCTCGCCGTACTCCGACATGTCGATGCGGACCATGGCCCGCTCGTCGTCGAAGAGGAAGTCGGCCAGCGCCTTGGCCAGCTCGGTCTTGCCGACGCCGGTGGGGCCCAGGAAGAGGAAGGAGCCGGTGGGGCGGTCGGGGTCGGCGATGCCCGCCCGGGTGCGCCGGACCGCGTCCGAGACCGCGCGGACCGCCTCGGACTGGCCGATCAGCCGGCGGCCCAGTTCGTCCTCCATGCGCAGCAGCTTCTGCGTCTCGCCCTCCAGCAGACGCCCGGCCGGGATGCCGGTCCAGGAGCCGACCACGTCCGCGATGTCGTCCGGGCCGACCTCCTCCTTGACCATGGTGTCCTTGGAGGCTTCCTGCTCCGCCTCGGATGCGGCCTCCAGCTCGCGCTCCAGGGTCGGGATCTCGCCGTACAGCAGCTTGGAGGCGGTGTCGAAGTCGCCGTCGCGCTGGGCGCGCTCGGCCTGGCCGCGCAGGTCGTCGAGGCGCTCCTTGAGCTCACCGACGCGGTTCAGGCCCTCCTTCTCCTTCTCCCAGCGGGCGGTCAGGCCGCGCAGCTCCTCCTCCTTGTCGGCGAGGTCGCGGCGGATCTTCTCCAGCCGCTCCTTGCTCGCCGCGTCCGTCTCCTTGGACAGGGCCAGCTCCTCCATACGGAGGCGGTCCACCGACCGCTGGAGCTCGTCGATCTCCAGCGGCGAGGAGTCGATCTCCATACGGAGGCGGGAGGCCGCCTCGTCCACCAGGTCGATCGCCTTGTCCGGCAGGAAGCGGGAGGTGATGTAGCGGTCGGACAGGGTGGCCGCGGCCACCAGCGCGCTGTCGGCGATCTGCACCTTGTGGTGCGCCTCGTACCGCCCCTTGAGGCCGCGCAGGATCGCGATGGTGTCCTCGACGGTGGGCTCGGCGACCAGGACCTGCTGGAAGCGGCGCTCCAGGGCCGGGTCCTTCTCGATGCGCTCGCGGTACTCGTCGAGGGTGGTCGCGCCGACCATCCGCAGCTCGCCGCGGGCCAGCATCGGCTTGAGCATGTTGCCCGCGTCCATCGCCGAGTCGCCGCCCGCGCCCGCGCCGACGACCGTGTGCAGCTCGTCGATGAAGGTGATGATCTGGCCGTCGCTCGCCTTGATCTCGGACAGGACGGTCTTCAGGCGCTCCTCGAACTCGCCCCGGTACTTCGCCCCGGCCACCATCGCGCCCAGGTCCAGTGAGACGAGCCGCTTGTTCTTCAGCGACTCCGGGACGTCGCCCTTGATGATCCGCTGGGCCAGGCCCTCCACGACCGCGGTCTTGCCGACGCCGGGCTCACCGATGAGCACCGGGTTGTTCTTGGTGCGCCGGGAGAGCACCTGCACCACCCGGCGGATCTCCTGGTCCCGGCCGATGACCGGGTCGAGCTTGCCCTCGCGGGCGGCGGCCGTGAAATCCGTGCCGAACTTCTCCAGGGCCTTGTACTGGCCCTCCGGGTCGGGGGTGGTCACCCTCCGTCCTCCTCGTACTGTCTCGAATGCCTCAAGGAGCTTCTTGGCGGTCGCGCCCTGCTGGGAGAGGAGCTCGCCGGTCCGGCCGCCCTTGGCGGCGAGGCCGATGAGCAGGTGCTCGGTGGAGAGGTACTCGTCGCCCAGCTCCTTGGCGCGCTGCGCGGCGTCGGCGATGACGGCCAGCAGGTCGCGGTCGGGCTGCGGCGGGGCGACCGTGGAACCGGCCACCTTGGGCAGCGCGGCGAGCAGCCGCTCCGCCCCGGACCGGACGGCGGCCTGGTCGGCCCCGGCGGCGGCCAGCAGGTCGGTGATGTTCTCGTTCTCCTCGCCGGTCAGGAGGGCGAGGAGCAGGTGCGCGGGCGTCAGGTCGGGGTGTCCGTCGGACACGGCCCGGCTGCTCGCGGCGTTGATCGCGTCCCGGCTCTTGTTGGTCAGCTCGGCGTCCACGTGCGGTCTCTCCTCCTCGGCGCAGGGGGTACGAACTCCATGACTCATCCAGCGTACATAAAGTTGAGCCTATTCCGCTCAAGGTGGCGGGGACGAAAGTTCCGCGTAGGTTTCGGCGCATGAGCACGAGCACGGACACGGACACGGCGGCCGTCCCGGCCTCCCGCACGCGTACCCCTGTGGACCCCCGGCAGCCCGACGCGGCCTATCTCGCCTTCTGGCGCGAGCGCCACCTGTGCACGCTGACGACCCCGCGCCCGGACGGCAGCCCGCACCTGGTGCCGGTGGGAGTCACCTACGACCCGGAGGCGGGCGTGGCGCGGGTGATCGCCAACCGGTCCAGCCGGAAGGTGCGGAACGTGCTGGCGGCCGGTGAACAGGGGGCGCGGGTCGCGGTCTGCCAGGTGGACGGGCGCCGCTGGGCCACCCTGGAGGGCCGGGCGTACGTACGGACGGAGGCGGGGCCGATCGCCGAGGCGGTGGCGCGGTACGCCGAGCGGTACGGGCGGACGCCGCGCGAGAACCCGGACCGGGTGCTGATCGAGATCGTCCTGGAGCGGGCGATGGGCCGGGGCTGAACCGGGCCCGGCCACGCGCGCGGGCGGACCCGTACCCGGGCAGCACAGCGGCGCCACCGTGTTCAGGTCCACGATGGCGCCGCTGTGTGGGGGAAGCGCCTGAGCGATTTACAACGACGGGGGAATCGCTTCAGGCACTGCGGGGGGTGGCGGTAGACGACTCGGGGTCGAACAGTTGGTGGTCTCGCTGGTCCAGATTGACGAACACCATGCCGTAGCGCACGGCACAGCGAATCGGCTGCGGCGCCCCGCGCGGCCGGCGCAGGCACCGGTAGGCACGGACGTCCTCGTCGTCCTCGCGCGCGACCAGGATCGGCTCGCCGAACAGGGTGACCATCAACGAATCGCCACGGTGGGGGATCGCCGTGACGAGGTCGATGAAGTGCCACCCCGAGCGGTAGGCCGTGGCCATCTCGCGCCGGAAGACCCGGTCGTCCGGCGGGAGGCTCATGCGCTTACACCCGCGGGCGCGACCTCCCAGGTAGGCTCCACTGGAGCCGCCAGGACCCGCGTCACCGGCTTGTGCTCCCAGGTGGGCTCTCCCGGAGCCGCCACGGTTCCGTGGGACGGCTTGCTCTCCCACGTGGGTTCCCCACTCGCGGCGAGAGCGCAAAGAGCAGCCGCGACAACGGCTATAGCGCTAAGTGCTCGAACCATCCTGCTCATGGCCGATCTCCACCTCTTTATGATCATTCCCTCCCCCCGCGCATAAGACGATGGCTCACTCTGAGCGCTTCCACCAGCGAGGCCAGGCATCATGTTCCTGTAATTCAGGAGTATGAGGGGGGTGTAATCCGGTTGTATCAGGGGCACTTCGGACATAGTCATGGCCCTACAGACCTGTGCGAGATGGGCAAGACCCTCTACGCCACCGCGTTGCGTACCGGCGGAATAACTCGCACGGAAGCCCAGGCCGCTCCCTGTCTCATCGATCTCGCGCTGCTGCGGCCCGACGCGGACGACGCGGAGCAGCTGCGGCCGGTCCCTCCCTCCGTCGTCCTGAACCAGCTCGTGCAGCCCCTGGAACGCGAGATCCAGGAGCGCAGGAAGCTGTCGATGTCACTGGCCAGCACCTTCGAGCCGTTCATGGCGATCACCAGCGAGGACGCGGCGAGCACCCACGCGATCACGGTCCTGGAGGGCCTGGAGCTCATCAACGCGACGCTGGACCGCGTCATCGACGAGTGCACCAAGGAACTGCTCACCATCCAGCCCGGCAGCGGACGCAGACCCGAGACCCTGGAGTCGGGCCTGCGCCGGGTCCAGCCGCTGCTCGACCGGGGCGTCGGGATGCGCACCCTCTATCAGCACACCGCCCGCCACCACTCCGCGACGATCGGGTACGTGGAGCGCATCGCGCCCTACGGCCTGGAGGTCCGCACGCTGGAAGAGATCATCGACCGGCTGATCATCGTGGACCGCCGGGTGGCCTTCATCCCCGCGCGCAGCGACCGCCGGGTCGCGCTGGAGCTGCGGCACGAGGGCCTGGTGCAGTATCTGGTCGGCGTCTTCGACCAGTTCTGGCTGCACGCGGTGCCGTGGGAGGAAGAGGTCCCGTACGGCTCCTCCAAGGCGGAGGGGATCACGGGCGTCCAGCGCTCCATCGCCAAACTCCTCGTGGAGGGGCACGTGGACGACTCCATCGCGCGGCGCCTCGGGATGAACGTCCGCACCTGCCGCGCCCACATCGCCAAGCTGAACGCCGCCCTGGGCAGCGGCAGCCGCGCCCAGCTCGGCTATCTCATCGCCCAGTCCGGAATCCTGGAGCAGGACGACTGAGCCGGCCCCGCGCGCCTCGTACGGGAGCGGCCGCCCTCTCCCCTCTCATACGTGCGGGTGGCTGCCCGGTCTCATACGTGCGGGTGGCTGCCCGGCGGGTCGCCGTCGTCCGCGGGCCGGCCGCGCTGGCGTCCGCGCGGGCGGTGCGGCATGAGGTCCCTGCCGCGCGCCTCGCCGGTGCCGACGATCGGCAGCGGGTGGCCAAGGCGGCCGTCGGGGGTCTGGGGGAAGCGCAACAGCCGCCCCGGCGGCGGCGGTTGGCCCGCCTCGGGGTGCCCGGCCGCGTCCCGTCCGCCGTCGCCCCCGTGAACGGCGTCCTCCTCCACCGGCGGCCGCGGCCCGTCCTCGCCCCGCCGGGCGGCACGCCCGTCCCCGTCCGCCCCGCGGCCGACGCGGGCGTGCTCCTCCCAGCCCTCGCGGAACCAGCGGAGCTGCTCGTGCTGGAGCTCCTGGTCGGTCAGGACCCGTACGCCGTCGAGGCCGGCGCGCCGGACCTTCTCCCCCAGTTCGATCAGCAGGCCGCCCAACGCCTCGGCCAGAGCGTCCTGTTCGCCTCCTGAACCGTCTCCGTCCGCCATCCCCCGCCCTCCTTCACACCCCCGGGCTGCCGGCCCCCTCACGTCCGTCCGGCAGGAACGCCTTCGTCACGCGTACGAACAGCTCGCGCAGCTCCTCGGGCACCCCCATGAGCCGGGCGGCCTCCTCGGGGCCGAGCGGCACCGCGCCCTCCCCGTCCTGCCCGCCCCGGCCCACGGCGATCGGCAGATCGTCCTCGGAGAGCCTGCCGGAGCGGATGAGCATGTCCCGCAGCGGTACGCCGAGCACCGCCGCCAGTCTGCGCATGGTCTCCAGGTCCGGCATGCTCTGGCGCTGCAACAGCCTGCTCACGGCGGCCCGGTGGACCCCGGCGTCGTCCGCGAGCTTGGACTTGCCGCCCCCGCGCGGGCTGTCGATGTCGTAGTTCCGCAGCCGCATCAGGCGCTCGATCCAGGCGGCGAACTCCTCCAGCCCGTCCGCGTGACCGCGACCGCCCTCGCCGCGGTAGCCCTGTTCGTTGCGGGCGCCGGCCCGTGCGCTCGAACCCATGTGGTCGCTCTCCCTCGTCGCGGGAGACAGCGTACCCCCGGGGCGCTCGCGCGACAGTAGGTGCGCGCCCGCACGCATGAGTCGCTTGCGTACGCGCACGCACCGTGTCACCCTGATCACGCGTTCGCAATTTGCCGAACTCGTGTTCCCATACGTGGGGAGGGGTTTGCACGTGCCCGCACACCTGACCACTCGGAAAACACCCTTGACCTCGGGCTTGTCCCGAGCGGCGGACGACCTCGACTGGCGCAGGGCCGCCGCCTGCGCGAACCTCCCACAACACTCCGTGTTCGCCCGCGTTCCCTCCGACGCCGAACCGGTATTGCGAGCATGCAATCAGTGTCCCATCCGTACCGAGTGCGAAGTGGTCGTCGACCCCGCGCACACCTTCTTCGACGGGGTGAGCGGCGGACGGCTCTGGCGCAACGGCCGCGAGGTCAAACGGCCCCCGGCGTCCGCATCCGGGCAGGCGGAGCGATGAGCGGCGGGCGCGCGGACGCGGTGTGGCTCCAGTCGCTGGCCCGCCGCTTCCCCGACCTCCTCGCGGAGCTGGCGCCGTCCCCGGCGGGCCCGCGCGAACGGCCCGGCGGCTCGCTCCGCTCCACCACCGCCCCGGTCCGGCTGCACATCTCCGACGCCGTACGGGACATCACCGACGGCGTGGTCGAGCTGGAGGAGGCGGTACGGGAGCGGCTCGGCCTGCGCCCGCCCACCCCGGCCCCGGTGGTGACCCGGCTCGCTTGGATCGCCGAACTCCTCGACGCGGTGGACGAGTTGCCGGACCTCGCCGCGCACGTGGCGGCCGAGACCCGGCGGATGGCCCGGCGCTGTGCCCGCGAGCTCGGGGACCCGGAGCAGATGATCCGGATCGGCGGGCGCTGTCCCGCGTGCGCCTCGGTGTCGCTGCGCGTGTTCCCCGAGCGCGGCGCCGTGCTCTGTGTGAACCCCGTGTGCCGCCATGTCGTCCGCACGGACCTGGAGGAGGCCTCGTGACCGCGTTCCCGACCCCGGGCCTGGTCACCGGCGAGCTCGCCGCCGCCGAGGTGGACGTCTCGCCCGCGACCCTGCGCAAGTGGGTCCAGCTGGGCCATCTGCGCGCCGCGGGCCGGCAGGGGCGCAGGCTGCTCTACCGGCTGGAGGACGTGTTCGCGGCGGAGCGTTCCGTCCACCGCGACGCGATCCCGCACCACTGACCCGGCCCGCTCCCCCGCCTGGCGTGACCCGCTCTCCGCAGGGCCCCACCCGCACCCCGGGTGGGGCCCTTCCGCTGTCTCCGCCCACGCCCCAACCCCCGCCCTGAGCAGGCTTGTTGCGGGATCGGGGGCCCCGGATCACACTGGGAGCAGCGGCAGAACCGCGCCCACATCCGGGGCGACGGGTCTGCCGCTTCGTGCTGCTCAGGCCGCTTCCCTCACGCCCCTCCGCCCAGGAGAAGGGCGCCGCGGCCATGCGTGCGGCACACCACCGTGAAAGGAGTCCCCAGTGGACCAGATCCTGTTCTGGAACGCGGTGGCCCTGGAGGCCGACCGCACGACCCACACCACGGGCGCCCCCGCCGAGGCGGGCACCCGGGGCCCGTGCGGCGCCTCCCGGGCGCTGGCCCTGACCCATCTCGCCATGCACGACGCGTACTTCGCCATCCACCCCGGCCACGACTGCTACCTCGGCGACTCACTGCCCGAGGCCCCGGCCGGCGCCTCCTCCGACGCGGCCGTCGCCGCCGCCGCGCACGCCACGCTCAGCGCCCTCTACCCGGCCCAGAAGGAGTACTTCAACGCCCAGCACCGGGCCGCCGCCCTGCCGGCCGGACCGGGCACCGGCCCCGGCCACGCCTTCGGCCTGCGGGTCGCCCGCGTGCTCCTGTCGCTGCGCGGCGCCGACCCCGGCCTCGGCGACGACGGCTACGTCTACTCCACCGCCCGCGGCCACCACCGCCCCGACCCGGTCGACCCCGGCCAGAGCGTGTACGCCGCGTACTACGGCGCCCGCTCCCACCTCTTCGCGGCCACCACCCGCCACCACCTGGACGCCCCGCCGCGGCCGGGCAGCCCGCGGTACGAGGCGGCGCTGCGCCAGGTCCGCGCCAAAGGCATCGCGACGCATCTGGCGGGCGCGCTCCCCGAGGACCTGCGGGCCGGCCGGCGCACCCCGCGGGAGACGGCCATCGGCATGTTCTGGGCGTACGACGGGGTCATCGGCCTGGGCACGCCGCCGCGCCTCTACAACATGATCGTCCGCAAGGTCGCCGAGGCCCAGCGGAACGACACCGCGCAGAACGCCCGGCTGTTCGCGCTGCTCAACGCGGCGATGGCCGACGCGGGCATCCTGGCCTGGACCGACAAGTACGTCTACGACCTGTGGCGCCCGGTCGTCGGCATCCGCGAGCACGACCCCTCCTCGGGCCCGGCCGGCACCGGCGGGGCGCCGCTCGGCGCGGACGCCGACCCCGAGTGGCTGCCGCTGGGCGCGCCCAACACCAACAACCCCGGCGGCCGGGTCAACCGGACGCCGAACTTCCCGTCCTACCCCTCGGGCCACGCCACCTTCGGCGCGGCGGCGTTCCAGTCGGTGCGGCAGTTCTACCGCCACGGCTCCTACGGACCGGACAATCTGGCCGCCGGTCTCGAGTTCGTCTCCGACGAGCTGAACGGCACGACCACCGACACCAACGGGACCGCCCGCACCCGGGTGGTCCGCACCTTCCCCGGCGGGCTCTGGGACATGATCCGCGAGAACAGCCTCAGCCGGGTCTTCCTCGGCGTGCACTGGAACTACGACGGCTGGGTCCCGAACGCCTCCGGCGACATGGACCTGAGCCTCAACATCGGCGGCGTCCGCCTCGGCCTCGACATCGCCGACGACATCGCCGCCCACGGCCTGCGCGCCTCCCGCGCGGCCGGTCCCGCGGCCTAGGGCCCGTACGCCGTGCGTCTGCTGCCCCGCGGCCCAAAGCCGCATGCCAAGAAGGCCGACAAGACCGAGAAGGCCAAGAAGAAGGAGTCCCCCATGGGTACGAACGAGACCTCCGGCGCGGAGAGCGGCACCGTGACCGCCTCCGGCTCCGGCCACCCCGGCGACAACCCGCCCCCGCCCCCCGCGCGGCGCGGCGGCTTCGTCTATGTGATGAGCAACCAGGAGACCGGCAACTCGGTGACGGTCTTCGCCCGTGACGTCTACGGCAACCTGACCCGCAAGGGCACCTACCCGACCGGCGGTCTCGGCGTCGGCCGCAGCTACGACCTGGAGGACACCTCCGACCCGCTGGTCTCGCAGGGCTCGCTCATCGCCTCCGAGGACCAGCGGTTCCTGTTCGGCGTCGACTCCGGCAGCGACGAGGTCTCCTCGCTCGCCGTCGAGGGCGAGCGGCTGCGGCTGGTCAGCCGGGTCGCCTCCGGCGGTGTCCGCCCGGTGAGCGTGGCCGTCCACGGCAACCTCCTGTTCGCCGTGAACGCCACCGACGGGTCCATCGCCGGCTTCCGCGTCGGCGACGACGGCTCGCTCACCCCGGTGGAGGGCTCCCGCAAGGCCCTGATCGGCGGGGCGGGGGCGGGCCCCTCGCAGATCCAGTTCACGCCGGACGGCACGCAGTTGATCGTCACCGAGCGGCAGACGAACATCATCGACGTCTTCCCCGTCGACGCCTACGGCCGCGTGGGCGAGCCGGTGCGCAACCAGTCCGCGGGGCTCGCCCCCTTCACCGCCACCTTCCACGGCGACGTGCTGATGGTCACCGAGATCATCGGCGCACCCGGCTTCCTGGGCTCCATGTCCACGTACCACGTCGACCGCGACGGCACCCTCCAGGTGATCAGCGCGTCGGTGACCACCACCGAACTCACCACCTGCTGGACGGCAAACAGCGTCCTGGACCCGGGCGTGGTGTACGTGGCGAACGCCCAGAGCGGTTCGATCGGCGCCTTCCGTATCGACGAGCGGGGCGAGATCACGCTCTTCCCGGCCGACGGCCACCTCGCCGTCAGCAAGAACTCGCACGCCACCCAGGACATGGCCATCACCAACGACGGCCTGTACCTGTACGTGCTGACCGCCGGGATCGACGAGAAGATCGCCGATCCCCGGCTGCCCACCTACGTGGAGGGGACGCCGTACTGCGACAAGATGTCGATCAGCGCCTACCGCATCGAGTCCAGCGCGGGGCTGACCACGCTGAAGGGCTTCGGCGTGGCCGATGACCCGCCGCGGGTGATCAGCCCCGGGGTGCTCGCGCCCAGCGCGGGCGGGCTCGCCCCGGGATCGGAGGGGATCGTCGCCTTCTGACCCGCAGGCCCCCCGCGGACCGTGCCCGGCCGGCCGCGCCGTTCCCCGCGCGCCTTCGGGCACGGCACCGCAGCGCAGCGCACGGCACCGCACCCGCGTCAGCCGGGCCCACGGCCGTCCCGCGAACGCCGGCCGTGGGCCCGGCCCGTGCCTCCTACGCCGCCAGGACCGCCAGGTCCAGGCGGCGCAGCCGGTCCGGGTCGGCCCGCAGCGTGATCCCGGTGATCCGGCCCCCGGCCAGGGTGAACCCGATGACCACCTTGAGCTCGCCCCCGGGCGCCCACACGGCTCCCACCGTGCCGTCCACCAGGGCGAGCTGGGCGGTGTGGGCGCGGCCGTTGAACGTGCCGGCCACCGCCGCCGCGCCCCGGACCTCGCCCATCGCCCCCACCTCCACGGTCGCCCGGTCGGCCCGGACCACCACGTCCGGGTCGAGCAGGTCGAGCAGCGCGTCGAAGTCCCCGGCGCGCGAGGCGGCGAAGAAGGCCTCGACGACCTCCCGCTGGCGGGCCAGGTCCGCGTCCGGCACCGGAGCGGACTCCTGCACCCGGCGCCGGGCCCGGCTGGCGAGCTGGCGGGTGGCGACCGTGGAACGCCCCACCACCGGGGCGATCTCGTCGAAGGGCACCATGAACATGTCGTGCAGCACGAAGGCGATCCGCTCGGCGGGGGCCAGCGTGTTCAGGACGACCAGCATCGCCAGGCCCACCGAGTCCACGAGCAGCACCTCGTGCTCCGGGTCGCCCGGCTCCTCGTGCCCGCGCCCGCGCACCGGCACGGGCTCGTCGTACAGCAGCTCGCGCCGGGAGTCGCGCGAACGCAGCATGTCCAGGCAGACGCGGCCCACGACGGTGGTGAGCCAGCCGCCGAGGTTCTTCACACAGCCAGCGTCGGTGCGGCTGAGGCGCAGCCAGGCCTCCTGGACGGCGTCGTCCGCCTCGTTGAGGTTGCCGAGTATCCGGTAGGCGACGGCCCGCAGATGGGTGCGGTTGGCCTCGAACCGCTCGGCCAGCCGTTCGCGCTCGTCCACGTTCACGGTCACGTTGTTCCCCTGCCTCACCCGTAGAGGTGACACCGACTGTATCCGCTGACCCGCCCGGCGGGTACGGCGATCCGGCTCTCAACTCCGTTACGGAACCGGCCATTTGAGGGAGACACCATGGCCGCACCACCCGCGACACCCGCACCCGGCGTCCCCCGCGTCGACGCGGCCCGTGCCCAGCGCCTGGAGGCGTCCGGCCGCTCCTGGGCCTTCGAGCTGGGCGGCGAACTCTTCGAACTGCCCGCCGAACTCACCCGCGCGACGGCCCGCGCCCTGCGCGCCCTGGGCGGTGACGACCTGGGCGCCTCGCTCGAACTCCTCCTCGGCGGCGCCCAGTCGGCCCGGCTGCGCCACCACCGCCCCTCACCCCACGACATCGAGGCGGTCCTCGCCTCCTGGGGCCGCGACACCGGGCTCGGCCTGGGGGAAGGCTGCGCCTCGGCGTGTACGTGGAGGACAACGCCGAGGCGCTGGAAGCCGCGCTGCTGCGCCACTAC
Source organism: Streptomyces sp. NPDC005878 (assembly GCF_040629815.1). Taxonomy (NCBI): domain Bacteria; kingdom Bacillati; phylum Actinomycetota; class Actinomycetes; order Kitasatosporales; family Streptomycetaceae; genus Streptomyces; species Streptomyces sp. NPDC005878. The sequence goes on along the minus strand of NZ_JBEXWK010000005.1, from coordinate 149,300 downwards.
GGCGTGGACCTCCTGGACTGGCACCGCGGCCGGCTCTCCTCCCGCCGGCTCGCGGTCCTGATCCGCCATCTACCGAAGGAGCCCTCATGGTGAACACCGGCCAGGCCGAAGGAGTCGCGATCGAACTGGAACGGCTGCGGCGCGCGGTGGAGGTCGGGTTCGCCACCACGCGGGGCGACCTGGCGCTGCTGCTCCAGCGCGCCGACCAGACCGACAAGACGCTGGGAGAACACGACGACCGTCTGGACGCCCTGGAGCGCGGGCGCTGGCCGCTGCCCGCGATCGCCGCCCTGACCTCGTGCGCGGCCCTCGCGGTGAGCGTCTGGCAGGGGACGGGCCATTGACCGGCGGCCACCGGTGGAAGGCCCCGGGCCGCACGCCGGGGCAGCGCCCCGGATGCCACGCGCGGGGTGCCGCCCGCCGCGCCGGGTCCCGCGCGCCCACGCAGAAGGGCCCGCCGCCCCCTCACGGGGACCGCGGGCCCTCTTGTTCGTCGAGCCGCCGGTGTCGCGTCCCGGCGGTGGACCGCGCTAGTGCGTGTCCTTCGGCCTCTTGGGCCGCCAGACCACCAGGGCGCCGGTCGGCTGCACGTCCTGGTACGGCACCAGGTCGCGTCGGTACGACGCGTGGACCTGGGCCTCGCGCTGCCGCATGGCGGCCGCCGCCCCGTCCACCGCGGCCGAGAGCTCGGCGACGCGCTGCTGGAGCGCGGCCACCTGGTTCTCCAGCTCGATGATGCGCTTGATGCCGGCCAGGTTGATGCCCTCGTCCTGCGACAACTGCTGCACCGTACGGAGCAGTTCGATGTCGCGGGCCGAGTAGCGCCGGCCGCGCCCGGCCGTGCGGTCGGGCGAGACCAGGCCGAGGCGGTCGTACTGACGCAGGGTCTGCGGGTGCAGACCGGAGAGCTGAGCGGCGACCGAGATGACGTACACCGGCGATTCATCGGTCAGTTCGAACGGATTGCGTCGTCGGCCGTCCATCTCATGCTCCCTTCGCGGCCTGGAACAGTTCTGCCCGCGGATCCTCGTCCGCGGTCGCCTCGCGGAACGCCTCCAGGGCCTCGCGCGCCTTGTCGCCGAGGTCCTTGGGCACCATGACCTCCACGGTGACCAGCAGGTCCCCGCGCGAGCCGTCCTTGCGGACCGCGCCCTTGCCCCGGGCCCGCATCGTACGGCCGTTGGGCGTGCCCGCGGGGAGCTTCAGGGTGACCGGCGGCCCGCCCAGGGTGGGCACCTTCACCTCGCCGCCGAGCGCCGCCTCCGCGAAGGAGACCGGCACGGTGACGGTGAGGTTGTCGTCCTTGCGGCCGAAGACCGGGTGGCTGTCCACGTGGACGACCACGTAGAGGTCGCCCGCGGGGCCACCGCGCTCGCCCGCCGCGCCCTTGCCGCGCAGCCGGATCCGCTGGCCGTCGAAGACACCCGCCGGAATCCTGACCTGCATGGTCCGCGAGGACTTGGCGCGGCCGCTGCCCTTGCAGACCTCGCAGGGGTTCTCCGCGATCAGACCGCGGCCCTTGCAGTCCACACACGGGTCGGTCAGCGAGAAGCCGCCGCCGGTGCCGCGCGAGACCTGTCCGGTGCCGACGCACGTCGGGCACACCCGGGGCGTGCCGTTCTTGTCGCCGGTGCCCGAACAGGCCTTGCAGGGCGCCTGGCTGGAGAGCCGGATCGGGACCGTGGCCCCGTCGACCGCCTCGGTGAAGCTGAGCGTCACCTCGGACTCCAGGTCCTGGCCGCGGCGCGGCTGGGTCCGGGTGCCCGGGCCCGCGCCGCCCCGGTTGAAGAGCCCGCCGAACACGTCGCCGAGCCCGCCGCCGAAGCCGCCGGCCGCCCCGCCGCCCTGGGCGCCTCCGAAGAGGTCGCCCAGGTCGAAGTTGAAGCTGCCGCCGCCGGCGCCGGGACCGGCCCGGAAGCCGCCGTTGCCGAAGAGGGCGCGCGCCTCGTCGTACTCCTTGCGCTTCTTGGGGTCACCGAGGATGTCGTTCGCCTCGGAGACCTCCTTGAAGCGCTCCTCCGCCTTGGCGTCGCCCTTGTTGGCGTCCGGGTGGAACTCGCGGGCGAGTTTGCGGTACGCCTTCTTGATCTCGGCCTCGGTGGCGTCCTTGGGGACGCCGAGGACCTTGTAGTAGTCCTTCTCGACGAAGTCCTTCGTGCTCATCGACGTCCCTCCTCCCGGACGACCACTTCACCCATGACCGTCGCGTCAGCCCTCGTCCGGGCCACCGCTCTCCTCTTCGGCCGTGGCGCCGCCTTCCTTGGCCTCCTTGCCCTCCTTCGCCGCGCCCGGCTGGGGCTCGGCGACGGCGACCCGCGCGGGGCGGATCGTACGCTCGCCGATCCGGTACCCGGGCTGGAGGATCGCGACGCAGGTCGTCTCGGTGACGTCCGGGGCGTAGCTGTGCATCAGGGCCTCGTGGACCGTCGGGTCGAAGGGCTCGCCCTCCTTGCCGAACTGCTGGAGGCCCATCTTCGCGGCGACCGTCTCCAGCGACTCGGCCACCGACTTGAAGCCGCCGGTCAGTTCGCCGTGCTCACGGGCCCGGCCGATGTCGTCGAGCACGGGCAGCAGCTCGGTCAGGAGGCCGGCGACGGCGATCTCCTTGACCGTGACGCGGTCCCGCTCCACGCGGCGGCGGTAGTTCTGGTACTCGGCCTGGAGGCGCTGGAGGTCCGTCGTGCGCTCGGCGAGCGCCGTCCGGGCCTGGTCCAGCTGGGCCTGCAGGGCGATCTCCTTGGCTGCGTCCCCGGCCGGGGCCGCCTTCTCCTCCTTCGAGGAGTCGGCGGCCTTCGGCTCGGCGTCTTCCTGTGCGCCGGAGGGGACGTCGGGCTTCTCCTCGAAGCCCGGGGTCTCCTCAGACATCAGGCCGCGCCACCCTTCGCGTCGCCCGGCTTCTCGTCGTCCACGATCTCGGCGTCGACGACGTCGTCCTCGGCCTTGGGAGCCTCGGCGCCCTCGGCGCCGGCGGCACCCTGGGCGGCCTGGGCGTCCGCGTACATCGCCTGGCCGAGCTTCTGGGAGACGGCCGCGAGCTTCTCGGTCGCGGTGCGGATCTCCGCGGTGTTGTCGCCCTCGGCGGAGTCGCCCTTCAGCTTCTCCTTGAGCTCGGCCACCGCGGTCTCGACCTCGGTCTTGACGTCGCCGGGGACCTTGTCCTCGTTGTCCTTGAGGAACTTCTCGGTCTGGTAGACGAGCTGCTCGCCCTGGTTGCGGGACTCGGCGGCCTCGCGGCGGCGGTGGTCCTCCTCCGCGTACTGCTCGGCCTCCTCGCGCATGCGGTTGACCTCGTCCTTCGGCAGCGAGGAGCCGCCGGTGACGGTCATCTTCTGCTCCTTGCCCGTGCCCAGGTCCTTCGCGGTCACGTGCATGATGCCGTTGGCGTCGATGTCGAAGGCGACCTCGATCTGCGGGACCCCGCGCGGGGCCGGCGGCAGACCGGTCAGCTCGAACATGCCGAGCTTCTTGTTGTACGCCGCGATCTCGCGCTCGCCCTGGTAGACCTGGATCTGGACGGACGGCTGGTTGTCCTCGGCCGTCGTGAAGATCTCGGAGCGCTTCGTCGGAATCGTGGTGTTCCGCTCGATGAGCTTGGTCATGATGCCGCCCTTGGTCTCGATGCCGAGGGACAGCGGGGTCACGTCGAGGAGCAGGACGTCCTTGACCTCACCCTTGAGGACACCGGCCTGGAGGGCGGCGCCGATGGCGACGACCTCGTCCGGGTTGACGCCCTTGTTGGCGTCCTTGCCGCCGGTCAGCTCGCGCACGAGCTCGGCGACGGCGGGCATACGGGTCGAGCCACCGACGAGGACGACGTGGTCGATCTCGGAGAGCTGGATGCCCGCGTCCTTGATGACGTTGTGGAACGGGTGCTTGCAGCGCTCCAGGAGGTCCGCGGTCAGCTGCTGGAACTGGGCGCGCGTCAGCTTCTCGTCCAGGTGCAGCGGGCCCTCGGCCGAGGCCGTGATGTACGGCAGGTTGATCGAGGTCTCGGTGGACGAGGACAGCTCGATCTTCGCCTTCTCGGCGGCCTCGCGCAGGCGCTGGAGCGCCATCTTGTCCTTGGAGAGGTCCACGCCGTGGCCGGACTGGAACTGCTTCACCAGGTAGTCGACGACGCGCTGGTCCCAGTCGTCACCACCGAGGTGGTTGTCACCGTTGGTGGCCTTCACCTCGACGACGCCGTCACCGATCTCCAGGAGGGACACGTCGAAGGTGCCGCCGCCGAGGTCGAAGACGAGGATCGTCTGGTCGTCCTTGTCCAGGCCGTACGCCAGCGCCGCGGCGGTCGGCTCGTTGACGATGCGCAGGACGTTGAGGCCCGCGATCTCACCGGCCTCCTTCGTCGCCTGGCGCTCGGAGTCGTTGAAGTAGGCCGGGACGGTGATGACCGCGTCGGTGACCTTCTCGCCGAGGTAGGCCTCCGCGTCCCGCTTCAGCTTCTGCAGGATGAAGGCGCTCATCTGCTGCGGGTTGAAGGTCTTGCCGTCGAGGTCGATCTTCCAGTCGGTGCCCATGTGGCGCTTGACCGAGCGGATGGTCCGGTCGACGTTGGTGACGGCCTGCCGCTTGGCGACCTCACCGACGAGGACCTCGCCGTTCTTGGCGAAGGCGACGACGGACGGCGTGGTCCTGGCGCCTTCGGCGTTGGTGATGACGGTGGGCTCGCCGCCTTCGAGAACGCTGACGACGGAGTTAGTCGTGCCCAGGTCGATGCCGACCGCACGTGCCATTTCGGTTTCCTCCAACTGACATCTTGAGTGGAACTGACTCAAGGATGCATGACTCGCCCCGAGCGGTCAACAGAGCTGAGTCTGGGGGGCTCAACTTTTATGTGCGGCTTATGCGCCTGCCCGAGGTTCGGCCACGTCAGTCGGCGTGTGCGGCCTGCGGCGGGACCTGTTCCGAGGGGGCCGGGGCGTCCTCGCGCAGCAGGATCAGTTCGCACTGGAGGAGGCGTCCGTCGCGCGGGTCCGCGAGGCCCGGCCGCACCGACATGAGCGAGAGCCCGAGCTCCTCGCGCGCGTGGGCGAGGACGTCGTCGAACCCCGCGCCCCCCTCGTGCAGCGGCACCAGCGCCGCCCCGGCCTGGAGCCCGACGATCTCGTCCGCGTAGGCGCCCGCGCCCCGCAGCACCTCGTGCTCGTACCCCTGCACCGCGAGCCGTACGAAGACCCGCTCGCCGGGCGCGGTGACGCCCTCCCACAGGGCGTCCAGCCGGTGCGCCTCGACGCAGCGCGTGCCGGTGTACGCGGTGTGGGGCGCGGCGGCGCGATGGCGGGGCAGCATCGCCAGCGCCGAGCTGCTCACGCCCGCGTCGCCCGCGATGTTCAGGGTGAGCGGCCCGCTGCGGTCGGCGAGCGCGTACGGCAGCACCGACCAGAAGGGGTCCTCCGCGGCCCGCAGCCGCAGCTCGGCGCGGGGTTCGCGCAGCGGCTCGAAGGAGACGATCCGCCCCTCGTAGCCGCAGCGCCGCAGCATCGAGCCGTACGCCCCGCTGTACGCGCCCACGTCCAGGACCAGGTCGATCTCGTACCGCCGCAGCAGCCGCACCAGGCGGCTGCCGTCCTCGTCGGCGAGCCGGCCGGGGGCGCCGAGGGGGCGGGCGAGGCGGCGCAGGGCGGTACGGGCGCGGTCGCCCATCGCGATCATGTCGATGCTCACGCCGGTGCTCCTTCGCGGGCGGCCCCGGGGGCCGGTTCGGTACGCAGGGCCGCGTCGCCGTAGACCGGCATCCGCAGCAGGGCCACCACCGCGACGGCCGTGCCGAGCACGAGCGGCAGCACGGCGGCCGGGGCGAGGCGGCCGTCGTGGACGAGCAGCGCGGTGACGGTGCCGAGCAGCGCGGCGACGCCGAGGACGACGGCCGTCCCCTGCACGGTCAGGCCGACGCGGCGCAGGCGGTGCGCGATGTGGTCGGCCGCGCCCTCGGCCAGCGCCCGCCCGGCGAGCCGCCGCGACACCAGGACCAGCACCGCGTCGGCCAGGACCACGGCGGTCAGGGCGGACAGCGAGGCGGTGGCCCGCGCCGGGTCGGCCTCGGTGTGGACGAGTACGGCGGCGCAGGCGAGCAGGAAGCCGGTGAAGAGCGAGCCGCAGTGGCCGAGGACGATCCGCGCGGGGTGCCAGTTGTGCACCAGGAACCCGGTGAGGGAGGCGGCCAGCACGCTGAGCAGCAGGGCGAGTCCGGTGAGCGCGTCCTCGATGGCGCAGACGGCGAGCCCGAGCGCGATGACCGCGGCCACCGTCCCCATCGCCCCGTCGGTGGCGTCCAGCAGGCTGAAGGCGTTGGTGACGAGCACGATCCAGAGCACCGCGAGCGCGCCCGTCCCCGGCGAGAGCCCGGACGCCAGGGCGACCACCACGGTGGCGGCGGCGGTCTGCACCCCGATCCTGACCCGGGCCCCGAGCGGGCGCAGGTCCCCGGCGAGCCCGAGGAGCGCCACGGCCCCGGCGGCGCCGAGCAGCGGCCCGACCCCGTCCCCGAGCTCGGCGAGCCCGAGGACCGGTCCGGCGCCGACCGCGGCGAGCGTGCCCACGGCGACGGCGATGCCGCCGAGGTGCGGGGTGCGGGCGGGGCGTGGGCCCCCGGCCCCGGCACGCAGGACGGCCGCGCGGACCACCGCTGCCAGCAGGGCGGTGCACAGCAGGGCGGCGACGGCGGCGGTGAGCCCGGAGATCATGCGAACCAAGTTAGATTGTTATGTCCGTGTATGGGCTGAATAACACGATGGACATTTCAAAAGTGCCGGAAACCCCGTCCACACTGAGGGCCGCCTGAGCGACACAGATCACCGCGTGCGCGGCTACAGCGCCGCCGCATAAATGGGTACGCTCAGACGAGCTCGATAAGTTACTGCTTAGTAATCCCTGGCAGGCCCGAGGAGCCCCCACATGCAACTCGCCGCGATCATCGTGTCGCTGGTCCTAATCGCGGTCGGCGTAGCGCTGTTCGGCCGTGCAATCTGGCAGATCTACCAGTTCGTGCGGCTCGGCCAGCCGGTGCCCGCGGGCACCCGCACCGACGAACCCGTCCAGCGCACCGTGACCGTGGTCAAGGAGTTCCTCGGCCACACCCGGATGAACCGCTGGGGCGTCGTCGGCGTGGCGCACTGGTTCGTGGCGGTGGGCTTCTTCTCGCTGCTGCTGACGATCGTCAACGCGGTGGGGCAGCTCTTCCAGGCCGACTGGCTGATCCCGGTCATCGGCGACTGGCTGCCGTACGAGATCTTCGTCGAGTTCCTCGGCCTGATGACGACGCTCGGCATCCTCACGCTGATCACCGTCCGCCAGCTGAGCAAGGCCGACAAGCCGGGCCGCAAGTCCCGGTTCGCCGGCTCCAACACCGGCCAGGCGTACTTCGTCGAGACGATCATCCTCATCGTCGGCGTCTGCATCATGACGCTGCGCGCCCTGGAGGGCGTCCAGCACGGCGTGGACAGCTACGAGCCCGGGTTCTTCGCCTCGTACCCGCTCATCCTGGCCCTCAAGGGCCTGAGCCTGACGACGATCCAGAACCTGACCTACGCGGTCGCGGGCCTGAAGATCGCCGCCTCGTTCATCTGGATGATCACGGTCTCCCTCAAGACCGACATGGGCGTGGCCTGGCACCGCTTCCTCGGCTTCCCCAACATCTGGTTCAAGCGCGAGGCCGACGGCTCCACGGCGCTGGGCGCGCTCCAGCCGATGACCTCGGGCGGCAAGCCGATCGACTTCGAGGAGCCGGGCGACGACGACGTCTACGGCGTCTCCCAGATCGAGCACTTCTCCTGGAAGGGCATCCTCGACTTCTCCACCTGCACCGAGTGCGGCCGCTGCCAGTCGCAGTGCCCCGCCTGGAACACCGGCAAGCCGCTCTCGCCCAAGCTCCTGATCATGTCCCTGCGCGACCACGCGCACGCCAAGGCGCCGTATCTGCTGGCGGGCGGCGGCAAGGACATGGAGGGCAACGAGAAGGCGACGCCCGAGCAGCTGAAGGACGTCCCGGCCGCCGCCATCGCCGAGGCCGAGCGCCCGCTGATCGGCACGCTGGAGGAGAACGGCGTCATCGACCCGGACGTCCTGTGGTCCTGCACCACCTGCGGCGCCTGCGTCGAGCAGTGCCCGGTCGACATCGAGCACATCGACCACATCGTCGACATGCGCCGCTACCAGGTGATGATCGAGTCCGCGTTCCCGTCCGAGGCGGGCACGATGCTCAAGAACCTGGAGAAGAAGGGCAACCCCTGGGGGCTCGCCAAGAAGCAGCGCGTGGAGTGGACCAAGGAGGTCGACTTCGAGGTCCCGATCGTCGGCAAGGACGTCGAGGACCTCAGCGAGGTCGACTACCTCTACTGGGTCGGCTGCGCCGGCGCCCTGGAGGACCGCGCCAAGAAGACCACCAAGGCCTTCGCGGAGCTGCTGCACATGGCGGGCGTCAAGTTCGCGATCATGGGCGGCGACGAGAAGTGCACCGGTGACTCGCCGCGCCGCCTGGGCAACGAGCCGCTGTTCCAGCAGCTCGGCCAGGAGAACGTCGCGATGCTGAACATGGCGTTCGGCGAGGATGACGACGAGCCGGAGACGAAGAAGCCGAAGTCGTCGAAGAAGATCGTCGCGACCTGCCCGCACTGCTTCAACACGATCGCCAACGAGTACCCGCAGCTCGGCGGCGAGTACGAGGTCATCCACCACACCCAGCTGCTCCAGCACCTCATCGACGAGGGCAAGCTGGTCCCGGTGACCCCGGTGGAGGGTCTGATCACGTACCACGACCCGTGCTACCTGGGCCGTCACAACAAGGTCTACACGCCTCCGCGCGAGATCATGGACAAGGTCCCGGGCCTGCGCCAGCAGGAGATGCACCGCCACAAGGAGCGCGGCTTCTGCTGCGGCGCCGGCGGTGCGCGGATGTGGATGGAGGAGCGGATCGGCAAGCGCATCAACAACGAGCGCGTCGACGAGGCCCTCTCCCTCAACCCGGACATCGTCTCCACGGCCTGCCCGTTCTGCCTGGTCATGCTGACCGACTCGGTCAACGGCAAGAAGAACGACGGCCAGGCGAAGGAGTCCGTCCAGGTCGTGGACGTGGCGCAGCTGCTGCTCGACTCGGTGAAGACGCCGGCGGACCCGACGGCCTCCGAGGACGCGGAGCCGGCCCCGGAGCCCGAGCCGGTGAAGTAACCGCACCCCGACGGCCCCGCACCACCCCCAGCGGCCGGTCCCCGCCCCCGGGCGGAGACCGGCCGCTGTTGCGTCCGCGAGGGCGGCCGGAGGCCGGCCGAGGCCATCCGGAGAACAGAGGCGGCACAGAGGCGGACAGACGCGCAGCACAGACGCGCAGCACAGCCGCGGACAGACGCGGGGCAGCCGCAGGAAGGCGTCAGCGCAGACCGCCACCCACCGCTCACCCCTGGCCCACGATGCGGCATCCTGTGGCGCGTGACGAGGCCGATGCGTACGCGAAGAACCGTGGCAGGCGCGGCAAGAGCGGCAGGAGCGGCCGCCGTGGTCGCCGCGGCGGTGTGGGGCGCGGCGGGTTGCCAGTCCGCCCCCGCCCGCCCGTCCGCGCCCGCCACCGAGGCCGGGTCCGTTCCCGCGCCCGTGGAGCCGCGACGGCCGGTACCGCACGGCCGCGGCAGCACCGTCCCGTACGACTTCAACGGTGACGGCCACCGCGACCTGGTCGTCGACGACCTGGCCAAGGAGGAGAGCGAGCGCCACGGCGACGACGCCGGTATCGCCGTCGTCTACGGCACGGACCCCGCCCGCGCCCTCGACCCGGCAGCCCGCCAGATCCTCACGCCCCGCCACGACGCGGCCCCGGTCCGCGGCGAACGGCCCGCCACCTTCGAGGCCGAGGCGGCGTGCGACCTGGACGGGGACGGCTTCGGCGACCTGATCGTGACGACCGACCCGCCGTACGACGGCACCGGCCGGCCGCCCGTCCCCCTCCAGGTCCTCTTCGGCGGTCCCGGCGGCCTCACCACCCGCGCGGTCGTCCTCGGCATCCCCGGCCGCGCCCGGTACGGCGACGACTGGCCCGACCACCCCGTCTGCGGCGACTTCGACGGCGACGAGGCCACGGACCTGGCGGTCACCGCCACCGGCGGCCGCGTCAGCTTCCTGCGCGGCCCCTTCGCCCGCAGCGGCGCCCCGCGCGCGGCGGGCGCCCCGCTCCCCGGCGGCGGGCCGGTCCTGGCCGCGCCCGAGCCGGGGGCGGACGTGAACGGGGACGGCTGCGACGACCTGGTGGTCCGCGAGTCGGCCGCCCCCGGCGCGCGGGCCCGGCTGCTCCTGGGCGGCCCCCGCGGCCCGGCGCGCCCCGGCGGCACCTACACGTACGGCCCCGCCACCTCCGCCCGTCCCCCGCGGCCGCCCGCGACCGCCCTGCCCGGCGGCGGCCCGGCGCCGGTGACGGACGTCCTCCAGGTCGCGGACTTCACCGGCGACCGAGTGGCCGATGTGGCGGTCCGTATCCACCGGGACGAGACGCGCGACCTGGTGGCGGTGTACGCCGGAACGGACACCGGCGTACGGGAGAAACCCCTGGTCCGCTTCACGACGGCGGGCTGGGGCCGAGCCCGCCGGGCCGCGCCCCCGGCCCCCTCCGGGACCCCCTAGGGGATGTCACAGCTCAGCCGCAAAGACGCCCCGGACCCGCCGCCCCGGCTTGGCGCCCCGTCAGAACAGGTACGTTCGAAAGCGTGGCAGGATTCAGGATGGGGCGCGGCCGGGACGACCGGAACCCGCGACGGCGACCGCAGCAGGGACAGGGGCAGGGACACGGCCAGGGAGGCCAGTGGCCCGCCTCTCCGCAGCAGCGCGCACAGCAGCAGTACGGATACGGGCAGCAGCAGCCGCACCCGCGGCAGGACGAGCCGGAGTACTTCGGCGACCCGTACGGCGGCCAGGGCCAGGGCGGTTACGGCCAGAGCGGCTACGGCCAGGGCGCTCCCCAGGGGTACACGCCCGCCCAGGACCCGTACGCCAACAACCCGGGTCACACCCAGGCCTTCAGCATCGACGAGGACCCGTACGGCCAGGGCGCGACCTACCGCGCCGGCGCCGCGGCGGCGCCCCCGTCCGGCCCCCGGCTGCGCTGGAAGGACCTGCTGCACGGCATCGTGACGCGGCCGGGACCGACGTTCTGGCAGATGCGCGACTACGCCGTGTGGGGCCCGGCGCTGACCATCACGTTCCTCTACGGCCTGCTGGCGATCTTCGGCTTCGACAAGGCCCGCGAGGACGTCATCAACACGACGCTGAACAAGGCCGTCCCGGTGGTCCTCACCACCGGGGTGGTCTTCGTCCTCGGCGGCATGATCCTGGGCGCGGTGACCCACACCATGGCCCGCCAGCTCGGCGGCGACGGCTCCTGGCAGCCGACCGTGGGCCTGTCCATGATGATCATGTCCCTCACGGACGCGCCCCGGCTGCTGCTCGCGCTGTTCCTGGGCGGGGACAACGGCCTGGTGCAGGTGGTCGGCTGGGTGACCTGGCTGGCGGCGGGCGCGCTGTTCACGTCGATGGTGAGCAAGTCGCACGACCTGCCGTGGCCCAGGGCGCTGGGCGCGAGCGCGATCCAGCTGGTGGCGTTGCTGAGCCTGATCAAGCTGGGCACGATCTAGCGGGCACGCGGGCACGCGGGCACGGGTGCCCGGCGGATACGGGGAGGGGCCCGGGGTTCTGTGAACCCCGGGCCCCTCCCCGTATCGACTGTCCGTCCCTTGTCCGTCCCTGCCTGCTCTACGCGTCGAGGACCTGACCCTCACGGCGTACGACGGGCGGCTCGACGCTCCACGGGAAGTTGATCCACTCATCGGTGCGCTTCCAGACGTACTCGCACTTCACGAGCGAGTGCGACTTCTCGTAGATGACGGCGCTGCGGACCTCGGCGACGTGGTCGACGCAGAAGTCGTGGACGAGCTTGAGGGTCTTGCCCGTGTCGGCGACGTCGTCCGTGATCAGGACCTTCTTGCCGGAGAAGTCGATCGCGTTGGGGACGGGGGCGAGCATCACCGGCATCTCCAAGGTGGTGCCGACGCCGGTGTAGAACTCCACGTTCACGAGGTGGATGTTCTTGCAGTCCAGGGCGTAGGCGAGACCACCCGCGACGAAGACGCCGCCGCGCGCGATGGAGACGACGATGTCGGGCTCGTAGCCGTCGTCCGCGATGGTCTGCGCGAGGTCGCGGATGGCGCCCCCGAACTTCTCGTAGGTCAGGTTCTCGCGTACGTCGCTCATGTCACTCACACCTGGGTCCGATGGAAATTGAGGAAGGACCGCGAGGCGGTCGGTCCGCGCTGGCCCTGGTACCGGGAGCCGTACCGCTCGGAGCCGTAGGGCTCCTCGGCGGAGGAGGTCAGCCGGAAGAGGCACAGCTGCCCGATCTTCATGCCCGGCCAGAGCTTGATCGGGAGGGTCGCGAGGTTGGAGAGCTCCAGCGTCACGTGCCCCGAGAAGCCCGGGTCGATGAAGCCGGCCGTGGAGTGGGTGACCAGGCCGAGCCGTCCGAGCGAGCTCTTGCCCTCCAGCCGGGACGCGAGGTCGTCGGGGAGGGAGATGACCTCGTAGGTCGAGGCGAGCACGAACTCGCCCGGGTGCAGGATGAAGGCCTCGTCGCCGTCGGGCTCGACGAGCCGCGTCAGGTCCGCCTGCTCGACCGCGGGGTCGATGTGCGGGTACCGGTGATTCTCGAACACCCGGAAGTAGCGGTCGAGCCGTACGTCGATGCTGGACGGCTGGACCATGGATTCGTCATACGGATCGATACGGACGCGACCCGCGTCGATCTCGGCCCGGATGTCCTTGTCTGAGAGAAGCACGTCCCGAGGATACGCAGGGTGCGCGGGCCCGCCGTAATCGGACAGACCCGCGCGCGCCACCGCGTACGGCCCGGGCGGGTGCCTACCGCCGCTCGCCCGCCACAGGGACGGCGTGCCGCAGCCGGGCGCAGCGGGGGCACCGGAGCAGCCGGCCGGGCCCGATCCGCTCGGCCCCGAGCTGCTGCATCGGGAACATATCGGTGGTGAAGACGTGCCCCTCGGCACAGCGGACGACGGTGCGCTCCAGCGAGTCCATCAAGTGGCTCAAGTCCCTTCCCCAACAACAAGCATGGACGGAGAAACCACCACATTAAGGGATGAACGGGACGCCACTCCAAGCGGCACTCCGACACCGCCCCCACCCCCGAGGACCCCCAGCACCGTACGCCCCAACTCCGGCCCCCCGCACCCGAATCCCGCCACGCGAAACACGAGAAGCCCCCGGGCGGATACGCCTGGGGGCGGGGATGAGGTAAGGTGAGCAACGATGCGAGGCCCTTCGGGGGATCGTTGCGCGAGTGTAGTTTAATGGTAGAACATGAGCTTCCCAAGCTCAGAGCGCGGGTTCGATTCCCGTCACTCGCTCCACAGCAAAGCCCCAGGTCGACGACCTGGGGTTTGTTTGTTATCTAGACCATTTGGCGCCCGCGTGCCATTCGCGTGCCATGAGGGATCGAATACCCCACCTAATTGAGCGGCACAAGCCCCTCCGTGAGGGCGCGCCGCCAAATCGTCTCGAATACTGAGACGGATTTCATGTACCTGCACCACTCACGCGGCGGGCGCATGCTCGTGTGCAGGCGCGAAGCACCTTCAAGTGCGACGCCAAGAAAGCGCCAGCGCCAAGAGGAGCGAGTATCGGTCCCGGCTCCGCACTGATGACACCTCTCGGACAGTCACGGCCGGATTGGCGCGGCCTTGTAACAGAGAACGCTCGATTGACACGCAGGCTCGTCACAGAGGCCCAACGAACCCCGCCCGAAGCTAAGTTCACCGGGCCGGGCTCCTGGACATCCACTTCCCCCGGCTCGGGGGACTGGCCGACTGCCCGCTTCGGGGAGGATTCACATGGGACGCCGCACCAAGTTATTGACCGGACGTGCTGCCGCCACGCTCGCACTCGCACTGATTCCTATGGCTCTCGGGCCCCTGTCCGCCGCCCACGCGGACGGAGCGCCGGAGTCCGACGATCCGATCGTCGTCTCGGACACCGGCAACGCCACGGCCAAGTTGACCATCGTCCTCGACAAGCAGGCTCCGGAGGACCGCCCTCACGGCGACGACACCCCGGTGATGTCCGACGAGCAGGTGGCCGACGAGCTGGCGAAGTTCAACGACGTCGTGGACGTCACCTCGACTCCCGAACCAGCAGGCACGCTTTCGGCAGAGGAGTTGAGCGTTCTCTCGGCCGACAACTCCTCTCAGGACACTCCGGAAGCTGCGGACGATACCGCTACCCCGATGCGTGTCGACCCGGGCGGCGGAGGTGGCCGGTCCGTCCTCAAGTGCTACGACAACCGGAGTTGGAGCGACGCACGCGGCACCTTCATGGCGCGCCACAACTGCGCCTACAACAACATCAACTGGGGATACAAGATCTCCCCGGCGGTACGGGCGATCATCAGCAGTCCCGTGCGCGAGACCGGCCTGCGCTGGTGGAAGAACAGGAAGAACCAGCCCGCGAACAGCCCCCACACGGTCGGCTCGTCGTACCTGTTCCACGGGACCATGGGCAAGGTCAACGCGTGGGACGCGGTGGACTACCAGGACTACATGACCTTCTCCGTCAAAATCGGTGGCCGCACCGGCCGCGGCACGCTCACCTTCGCCGGCGGCGTCGTTCCGATCCGCGGATAATCCCCGCATGCATCCCACTGAGATGGTGACCCGTCAGGCCGAGGCGATCGCCGACCGCCTCGGCCTGACGGGCCGGTGCGAGATCTCGGTCGTGACCGTTGGGTACGACCCCACAGCCCTCACGAGGGAAACCGCTACTGCCCCCTTCCCGGCGGAGGCGTACAGCTCCTGGCTTGCCGTGCAGTCAGGGCCAGCGCCGCTCGACGATGAGCCACCCCTGGACGAAGGCGTCCACGTCCTGGTCTCCAGCGCCGACGAGTCCACGCGGGTCCACCTGCCTCCGGACATGGAGGACGTCGAAGCCCTCGTGCTCCTGGCCGACCGGCTGCAGGACTGGGCCATCGAGCTGACGCACGGCCAAGCCCTGCCCCCATGCCCAGGGCACCCGCACCCGATGTCCGCTGCCGCGGTGGACGACAGAGCGGCCTGGGTCTGCCCTGCCAGCCCCGACCAGGCGTTGCTCTTGATCCCCTGACCCGCCGACCCCGTCACAGCGCCGCTCCGAGCCGACCGAACCCGCACTCAGCGGGAGTTGTCAGTAGACACGCCGCAGGGCCGGACCAGCGGGTCACTGGCCCAGCCCTGCGGGTGCTCAGACTTCCCCCACGACGGAATCCTCGACCGTGCCACACGCGCGTGGGAGGAAGGGGTGGATGGTCGCCCCTTCGCCTGACGGGAGCTCGGTCGCCTCTGCACTCGCTTCGTCACGCTGACGGCGCACGTCCACGTCGATCGCACCAGCGAGCTTGCGCTGGTGCTTGCGCGTCGAGTGCTGGTAGATCAGCTGGGCCCGCTCCGAGGAATGACCGGCGCGGACCATGAGGTCCTTCATCTTCGCGCCGGTGTCGGCGGCGATAGTGTTGCCTGTGTGCCGCAGGTCGTAGAAGCGGAAGCCCTCAGGCAGCCCGACCTGGTCGCGGGCCTTACGCCACTTGCGGCCGAAGGTCGTGCCGCGCAGCCGGGCACCGCGCTCGCCGACGAAGACCAGGCCCTCGGGGCCGGCCTCGGCGAACCAGTCGAGGTGGCGTCGCACATCCAGATGCATGAAGCCGGGCAGCGCGATCTCCCTCTTGCCCGCGCGGGACTTGGGGTCACCGATCACCCGGCGGCCGACGTTCAGCTCGGGCGCTGCCCTACGTACCTGGAGCGAGCCGCCGTCCGGGGCGAAGTCCTTGCGCCGCAGTTCGGCCAGCTCCTCCGGGCGCATGGAGGCGAAGGCCCCCAGGAGAACCATCAGCCGCCAGCGGATGCCGATCGCCTCGGCGACCGCGAAGACCTCCTCGACGGAGGCAACGGGGCGCTCGTCGGCTTCCTCCTTACCCGCGCCCGGGATGCGGCAGGGGTTGCGGCGGATCAGGTCGTCGTCGACCGCCGTCTCCATGACCGCCTTCAGCAGCCGGTACGCCTTGGCCACCTGGGTCTTGCCCGTGGCCTGCAGCCGCTCGGCCCGCCATGTGCGCACCTTGGCCGGGCTGATGACGTTGACGTACTGCTGTCCGAACGTCGGGGCGAGGTGGAGGCGCAGCAGGCGGCGGTACAGCTCCTCCGTCGTCGGGGCGACGACGCGCTCGTCGATCCAGCGCTTGGCGTAGTCGGCGAACGGCACCTCGCCGGCACTGGGGTCGAGCCAGTCGCCTCGCGACTGGTCGGCCTGAATCTGCGCGAGGAAGACCTCGGCGTCCTTCTTTGTCTCGAACGTGTCCGGGGCCGGGCGCAGGACCCCGTCCGTGCCGGGGTAGCGGGCCTGGTACCGCCCGGAGGGTAGCTTGCGTATGGCACCGAAGCTGCGGCGCGGCGCCTTCTGGCGCGGACGCCCCACTAGGCCGCCCTGCCGTAGCGGGAGCGCCGGGTGCGGACCGGCTCGACCGTCCGCTCCTCTATATATGCGGCCAGGACGCCGTCGGCAATGCGGACGTGCTTGCCGACCTTGACGTACCGGATGCGGCGCTCAGAGACGAGGCGGCGGATGAAGCGCTCGCCTACGCCGAGGCGTTCGGCCGCCTCGGCGACGCTGAGGAGACGGTCAGCCATAGGTGATCACCTCCTTCGTGCAGTGAAGGAGGTACTGGTGGAGGGCAGGGGGCGCCATCGCCGTGCGGTGCAAGCGGGGGTTCCTTTCGCGGCTCGGCTGATTCGTCAGCAAACAACCGGCCGGTTTCGTTAAGGCGGGATAGCCAAAGCTGGCCGTTCCGCAAGAAATACTGAGTCATGAAGGAATGGGTAGAACTGGGGTGTAGACGGCAGCCTAAGACCGTCCTCGCGCACTTCCTGTCCTTCTGCGCGCTGGGGCCTTACAAGGTCGACGTAATGACTTCCTTCCGTGAAATAGACAGACTCCTGGCATGGACTGGCGCGACGAGCGGGCCAGGGACACCAATGGTCCGGAGAATCCCCGGTTTCGCTAACCGGGGATCGTCGGCTATGTTGCGCCCACCCTGTCCGGCCCGGGCCGCAAAGGAGGACCGGCGAGGAGGGCGTGCGGCGGGGTTCCGAGGGCGGCGGCGATGGCGACGAGGTCGTCGATGTCGCAGCGTCGGACCGTGCGTTCGACGCGGGAGAGCGCGGTGAAGGTCATGGGTCGGCCCAGTGCGGTGACGCGTGCGGCGAGCTGGCGCTGGGAGTAGCCGCGTGCGGTGCGGGTGCGTTCGATGGCCTGGGCGGCGGCCTGTCCGGCCGGTCCGATTTCGAGAGGGCGTGGCGGCATGGGTGTGTTGTAGCTTGCACACCATCCGCTGAGGAACCCTTTTCCTGTCTGCTGTGAGCGATGGCGACGCCAGTGAATTCACGGTCTGATTTTGTGGACCGGGATTTGGGGTCTACCGTCATGGGGCCGACGAACAAGTTGTGGATTATTCCAGAGCTGACTCTGGACTTTCCCGCACCGGGTGTGGCTGTGTTGTCCACGCACCCCGGCACCGCCGGATTCCCCGCCCCGTTTTCGACAGATGGTCGCCGACGCCTGCGACCGTCAGTGAAGGAGCCGCCCCTTGGAAACCAACACCCCGCTTCCCTCTCCCGAAGGCGCTCAGCCGACCCGGCCGCCAGTCGCGGCCCCCGGCGAGCCGCCCATATCCCCGCCCGACCCCGCCCAGTCCTCCGAGGGCGAGCAGGTGCTGTCCGACCTGCGCGCGCAGTTCCGGCGCTACGTCGTCCTGCCGAGCGAGGACGCGCTCACGGCGGTGACGCTGTGGGTGGCGGCCACGCATCTGCAGACGGCGTGGCAGCACGCCCCGCGCCTGGCGGTCGTCGGCCCCGCCAAGCGGTGCGGCAAGTCGCGTCTGCTGGACGTGGTCACCGAGACCGTGCACGACCCGCTGATCACGTTCAACGCCTCACTCGCCGCCGTGTTCCGGTCGATCACCGACCACCCGCCGACCCTGCTGGTCGACGAGGCCGACACCCTCTTCGGCTCGGCGAAGGTCGCGGAAAAGAACGAGGAGATGCGCGGCCTGCTCAACGCCGGCCATCAGCGCAACCGGCCGACCCTGCGGGTCTCCGGCCCCAACCACGAGGTGGCGAAGTTCCCCACCTTCGCCATGGCCGCCCTCGCCGGGATCGGCGACCTGCCCGACACGATCATGGACCGGTCGGTGGTGATCCGGATGCGCCGCCGCAGGCCGGGCGAGAAGGTCGCGGAATTCCGCACCGTACGGGACACGCCTGACCTGCACACCCTGCGCGACCGGCTCGCGGCCTGGCTCCTCCCGCTCCACGCAGAGGCGATGGACCTGACCCCGCCGATGCCCGTCGAGGACCGTGCCGCCGACACCTGGCAGCCCTTGATCGCCGTCGCCGACCTCGCGGGCGGCTCCTGGCCCGAGGCCGCCCGGTCCGCCTGCCTGGCAATGACGCAGTACGAGGCAGAGCAGGACCAGGACAACAGCAGCCTGGGCATTCGCCTCCTGAGCGACATCCGCCGGGCCTTCGCCGCCGAGGGCAATCCCTCGGCTCTGCGCACCAGCCGCCTCCTGGACCTCCTGAACCAGGACGACGAGTCGCCCTGGCCCGGGCACACCGACAAGGGTCTGACCCCACGCGGCCTGCAGATCCTGCTGAAGGACTATTCCCTCAGCTCGTCCAACCGCCGCTTCCCCGGCAACATCCAGGCACGGGGCTTCACCCGCCTGCAGTTCGCCGACGCCTGGGCGCGCTACTGCCCCGACCCCGAGCCGGAATCCACGACCGCCGCCTGACCCGCCACGACTCGTCGCGACTCATCCCCGCGCAGGTCAGCGCCGTTACGGGTCATCTGCCCGCAACGGGTCGACCCGACATCACCGACGCACCCGTACCTGCTCTGAGCAGGCACGCAACGAGTCGCGACGAGTCGGCGCCCCCACGGCCCCAGCTGCCTCCCCCTGACAGTGGCAGCTGCCCAATCCCACCAGGAGTGCCTCCGCTTGACCTTCCCCACCCTCGCCAGACCCTCCCTGATATCGGGGACCGGCGCGATCCGCCTCGGCGTCGCCCTGCTCGCCGCGTTCGCCTTCGCCCTGTCCTACGACGCCCTGCGGCAGATGGCCGTCGCCATCCACATCCGCGGGCCGCTCACCTACGCCTTCCCGCTCGTGATCGACGGGTTCATCGCCATCGGCGTCGGCGCGCTACTCATGCTCCGGACCGCCCCAACAGGCTCCCGCGCATACGTGTGGGTGCTCGTCGGCGCGGCCACCGTGACCAGCATCTGGGCCAACGCCCTGCACGCAGTCCGTCTCAACCAGCAGACCCGCCACGACGACGGCCTCCGCCTCGACGACCTCACGGTCGGTGCCCTGTCCGCCATCGCGCCGCTCGCTCTGGCCGGCGCCGTCCACCTCTACCTCGTCATCCGGCGCCAGCCCGCTCCTCCCGCTGCGGAGCCGGACGGCACTCCGAGCCACAACCTCGTCGGACAAAGCCACAACGACACCAACGGTGCCAAGCGCACTGCCTCGGTCGGCGACGCTCCCGATGCGCCGGAGCCGAACGCCGTCGACGTGCCTCGTGTCTCTGCCGACGTGGCTTCGGACACGCCCAGCGTGTCTGAGGAGCCTCCCCCCTCCGCCGCATCGCAGGACCAGGGGACCGGCACGGTCTCCCCGGAACGGCTCGCCCTCGCACGTACCGCGCCGCTAGGGCGCAAGGGCCGCGCCTCGCGCCGCCACATCGAAGGCACGTTCCGCAGCAAGGGCCTGACCATCGGCAGCCCGGAGGCGGACAGGCTGAAGAACATCCTCCAGTCCGAACTCGACCAGGCCGCCTTCCAGCGGGAGACGAAGCTCGGCACGACCCCTGCTGACGCCGCCTGACCCTTGCCACCGCCCCGCTCCGGCGACTCGATCGATCGCCTCACCCGGCTCACCCCGTGTCTCCATACGACAGTGCGGGGACACGGGGTCCGGGCACAGAGCCGGGCACCCGACACCAGCACCCCCGGAGAACCGACTCATGTACGACCAGGACCACGAACGCCCCATCACCCAGCAGGAGATGACCACAACCTCAGCCACCGCGTCAGCAAGGTATCCCGCTGGACCGTCCACAGGGCGGTCCCACGGGGAAGCCTCCGCCCCGGGGGTGGCGGAGGCAGGCGGGCACCAGGGGGTGCCCGCGGAAGAAGAGACCGCCGACGCCGATCTCGCCGCTGCCGCGTGCCGCCGAAGCAGCCGCCCTGCATCGCGTCGCCCGCCGCCGCAAGCCCGACCCCAACGGCCAGCGCAAGAAGCGCGTCGATGCCCGCTACAGCGTGGAAGAGAAGGCAGCGATCCAGGCCAAGGCCAAGTCGCTGAACGTCAGCGGCGCTCATTACGTCGCCGTCGTCGTCCTGGCCCACGTCCACGGCGACCTCACCGTGCCCGGCCAGCGCACCGAGCTGGACGACTACATCGACGAGCTCAACGCCCTGCGCCAACAGGTGGCCGCCATCGGCCACAACGTCAACCAGATCGCCAAAAAGCTCAACTCCGGTGGCCGTCCACAGCATGGGGACAGTGCCCTGCTCGCCCAGACCGACCGGACCCTGAACGCCGTAGGCACCGCCGTCGGCCACATCGCGGCAGCGGCCAACCAGGCTGTCAGCCACAAGGCGGCCCGATGATCGCGAACATCCGCGGTGGCAAGAGCACCGCCGGCCTGATCCGCTACCTGTACGACACCAAGAAAGCCAAGGCCCACACCGACCCCCACCTCGTCGCCTCCTGGGACGGCTTCGCCCCCGACCCCGGCCGCACCACTGACGGCTTCGACGCCACCGAGAAGCTCCTCGTCGCCGACCTCGACCTGCACGTCAAGCAAGCCGAGCGGCTCGGCCGCGCACCCGAACGCCACGTGTGGCACTGCTCGATCCGCGCCGCCGAAACCGACCGCCACCTCAGCGACGAGGAGTGGGGCGACATCGCCCGCCGGGTCGTCGCGGCTACCGGCATCGCCCCCGACGGTGATCCGGACGGCTGCCGGTGGGTCGCCGTTCGCCACGCCCCGGACCACATCCATATCGCGGCCACCAAGGTCCGAGCCGACCTGCGCACCGCCCGCCACTGGAACGACTACCTCACCGCCGACAAGGAACTGGCCGCCATCGAGATCGAGTACGGCCTGCGGCAAGTCGTGCGCGGTGACCGCACCGCCGCCAAGCGCCCCACCCGCGCGGAGAAGGAGAAGGCCCAACGGGCCGGCCGCGCCATGACGGCCCGCGAGCAGCTGCGTTTCACCGTCCGCACCGCGGTCTCGGTTGCCACCAGCTCCGAGGAGTTCCTCGGCATCCTCGCGGCCACCGACGGCGTGCTCGTCGAGGTCCAGCGCTTCCCCTCGGGCGACACCCGCGGGTACAAGGTCGCCCTCGAAGGTGACACCAACGCCGCGGGCGCGCCTGTCTGGTACTCCGGCTCCAAGCTCGCCCCCGACCTGTCCCTCCCCCAGATCCGCGACCGCCTCAACGCCGCCGACCAGCCCGCCCAGACAGGGCGGCAAGACCGGCCCGACCCGTGGCACCAGGCGAGCGCTGCCGCCGAACGCATCCCCGACCGCCTCGACCAGGGCGACGACGCAGCCGCCCAGGCCCACCTGGCAGCCTTCGGTGAAGCCCTCGACGTCCTGCCTCTCCTCGCGCCCAAGGAGATCCGGCCCCAGCTTCGCCAAGCCGCAGCCGCCTTCGAACGCGCCACCCGCTCCCGCATCAGGGCTGAACACGAACACGCCCGCGCCCTGCGCGGCGCCATCCGGGCCGTGCGCACCCAGCCGACGGCGCGCGACGCCTCCATGCTGGCCCTGTTCCTCGACGTGGCCATCCTCGTCGTCATCGCTGCCGGACGATGGCACCAGCTCCGCCAGCACGACCAGCAGGTCGTCGCCGCCCGCGAAGCTCTCAGACACCTACAGTCCGCCTACGACCAGGCAACCGCGGTCCCGCTCGCCGTCCTCGCCCGCCGGACGCCATCGGCCCCCACAGTCGAACGGCTTGTCGCCCTGGTCCACCAGGCCCTGCCCGCGCACGCCTCACAGATCATCGACGATCACGCCTGGGCAGCCCTTGCCACCGCCCTCTCCAACGCCGAAGCTGCCGGGCACGAGCCCGCCACGCTGCTGAAGCAGGCAGCCGACCAACGCCCACTGGACGACGCCCGCTCCCTGGCGAGCGCGCTCACCTGGCGTATCCAACGCCTCACCCAGCAGTCCACTCCGGCTGACCGAGCACGAGCCGCCCGTCACCGGACGGCCCCGGGCACCCGAACGGACCTCGCGGCCCAGCGCCGGCCGCTTCCTGCGCAGCAGCCAAGCTCGGCACGGGGATACGGCAGTCGCTGACCGCCAAGGGCCGCGCCTCGCGCAGCGCAAGCGGTCGGCCTTGCCTGAGCCGACTCGCCGTTGGGCTGGCATGGGTACCGTTCTGAGGGAGACGCCTGAACGGACGGAGGCACCATGCCATGCCGAACGCTTGAGCCAATCCGGCCCATCAATAGGTCGGGGGCGAGCTGATGCTGGAAGAAGCCGAGGAGATCGGCCGCCGCGCTCGTCGTGCCCGACTGCGCCTGGGCATGCCGCAGGCCGACCTTGCCGCCGCCCTGGGCAAATCGCAGGGCTGGGTCTCCAAGATGGAACGCGGCCTCATCGAACTGGACCGGGTCGGCGTACTGAACCTGCTGGCGGCCGAACTCCACGTACACCCCAATGACCTGATCGGCCGCCCCTACACCAGCTCTCCCGACGAGAACCAGTGGCAGGTCGCCGCGTCGTCGATCCTGAGGGAGCTGCGCCGCTATGACCTGACGCCGGTCTTCGACGGCACCCCGCGCCCCGCGGCGAGGCTGTGGCGGGAGGTGACGCGGCTGCACCGGCTGCGGGATGCCGCCGCGAACGTGGCCATCATGCGCGTCCTGCCGGACCTGCTCCGCGAATCGCGCGCCCTTGCCGAGGTGGCCACCGGTCACGAGCGGGAGGAGGCGTACGCCATTTACGCGGTTTGCTGCAAGTTCGCACACACCGCCGCCCACTCTCTGGGCCACCCCGAGCTGGTCGCCATGGCCTGCGAGCGGGCGGCCTGGTCCGCACGGCTGTCCGGTGACCCCGTTCTGCCGGCGGTCGCCGACTGGATGAGGGTCTGGGACATGTGGGCGAGCGCGGACTGGGAGGACGCCATCGCCTTGTCCGACAAGGCCATCAGCACCGTTCAGCAGGGATACGAGCGGGGCGAGCCCCTGGCCGTACGGGCGTGGGGCGCGCTCCAGCTCCGAGCCGCCGTCTCCGCCGCGCGAGGCGGCCGGTCGTCGGAGACCGAGGACCGCATCGGTCTCGCCAAGGCAGCGGCCGACCGCATGAGCGAGTACACCGGTGCCCCGGTGTACGACCGGCACTCGCTGACGTTCTCCCCCGGCAACGTCCAGATCCATGCCATCAGCGTGGCTCTGGAGATGGGCCAGCAGCGCAAGGCACTGTCGCTGAACCACCGCACCAGCCCGGAGCTGGTCGCCTCCCTGCCCAACTCCCGTCAAGGGCACCACCACATGGATCTCGCGCGCGCCTGGCTGTGGGACGGCAACCGCGACAAGGCGCTGGGCGAGCTGGAGAAGGCGGAGCGGATCGCACCCCAGCTCATCCGCAACCATCCCATCGCCCGCTCCACACTGCGCGGCATCGTCTACGCCGAACGGACCTCCACGCGAGAGAAGTTGCGGCGCATGTCCGACCGCTTCCACCTGGACGGATAAGGGTCGTATTCCTCTGATTCATATTCGCACCCCGGCCCCTCCCTAACTTCGGGGGCATGAGCGGACGACCAACGCCCCATCTGCCTTCGCAGGGGGCCGAGTTAGGCACGGCGGCCCCCTTCTACCCCCAGCTCGGCGAGCTCGCCGCCGACACCGCCAAGGACGGCCGCGTCGGCGTCGTCGTCACCCTCCCCGGCGCAGGCGCCGCGACCTACCACCTGCGCCCGCCGGGCGGCGGTGCGCAATGGTCCGCGCCGGCCGACGCCAGCACGTTGAAGCCGGTCCCTGCCAAGGTGACCCACGCGACCCTGCTCGTCACCGACGCGATCTACGACCGGCGCGCCAAGCAGGTTTCGCTGGCCATCCTTGTGCATCACGAGGATGGCGGCAGCAGCGAGGCCACGCTGATCCTCACGCCGTCCGACATTGAGCAGCTGCACGCCCGCACCGGACGCATCCTCGCCGACCACGAGTGGTTGCCGAGAGGGGCGCTGTGATGCCGCAGGGGCGGCACCGCGTCCCCGGCCTCGGGCAGGGCACCCCG
Organism: Streptomyces sp. NPDC005878; assembly: GCF_040629815.1. Classification (NCBI taxonomy): domain Bacteria; kingdom Bacillati; phylum Actinomycetota; class Actinomycetes; order Kitasatosporales; family Streptomycetaceae; genus Streptomyces; species Streptomyces sp. NPDC005878. The sequence goes on along the minus strand of NZ_JBEXWK010000005.1, from coordinate 124,911 downwards.
GCCCGTTGTGACTCCGGCGGCATCGCCCTGACCGTCCTGGCCGTGCTCGGCCTCGCCGGACCCGCGTGGACCCTGCGCGACCAGGCCGCCGATCTCCTCTCCGCCGAACGGCCCACGGCCATATCCATGCCGGACACCGCCGAGCCGGAAACGTAGACGGCTCGCCAGGAACACAGACCTCCTACCGGTTGCCCGAACTGCTTCCGGTACCGGCCGCCTGGAGGCGCCGGTACCGGGAGCTCTCCTCCTGCCCGCCCGGCGGGTCGGACCGCGTCGAACCTCGCCCTGGAGGCCCTCTCGTGTACGCGATCGGCATGTGCGTCGATTCCCACTACCTGTTGCCCGCCCTGGTCACGCTCGGGTCGCTCGCGGACCACCTGCCAGTGGCCGACCGTCGTGAGGGCGCTGTGCGCGTGCTGACCAACGGCCTGTCTCCGGGGCAGGCCGTCGTGATGGAGTCCTTCGCCCGCCGCTGCGGGTTCGGCTCCTTCGACCTGCGCTGGCAGACCCCGCCGCCCGAGAGCATCATGGCGGACAGTGCCTACATCTCGGTCGCCACATACCTCCGGTTCGGGTTCACCTCGGGTTTCCTCGACCGGCCGTTCCTGATTTACATGGATGCCGACGTGCACATACGCGGCAATGTCTTGGTGCCCCTGAACGCACTGCCGACGGACCGGATCGGCGTGGTACAGGACGAGTTCAATCCGGCCGTCGGGCAGTGTCCGGCCCTGCCGGGTGTCGCCGAGCGCTGGCCACACCTGGTCGGGCGCCCGTACTTCAACGCCGGGATGCTGTGGGTCCCCGCGCCCATGCTCCTCCCCATGCGGGCGGGGGTGCAGCGGGCCCTGATCGGGGGGCGGCGATACATCAAGCACAACGACCAGTGCGCCCTGAACCTGTGGCTGCTGTCCTCCGGCGCCGCCCACCCCGTCGGGCCGGTCTTCAACCGGTTCGAGGTGGACCGGTTCCTCGAACGCGGAGACTGGGTCCGCCGGGTCCTGCGCCGCCCGGCCACCCGCCAGGACGGGCACGTGGTGCACTTCGTCGGAGACCAGAAACCGTGGATGCGCTCGTGTCCCGGCACGGAGGACGTGCGCGTCTACCGGCGGCAGATGCGCCGCACGCTCGCACACCTGGGCCGGGCGGGTACCCGGTGATCGGCGGCACGGTCTTAGCGGTGGAGCGGGCCTGCACGCAACTGGCCGGGGCGCCTCCGGCCCAGACCACCCACATCTGCGGCGCGCCGAAGACGGCTGTCTTCCGAGTCCTGCTCGCCGACAGCCGACGGGTGGTGGTGAAGCTGTTCGCGGTCGGCGCCTCGCACGGCGCGGCCGACGAGGCCCGTCTCTTGGCGGCCGTCGCCGAGTCCGGGCGGGTGCGGGTGCCCGCCGTGATCGCGCACGGCCCCGTCCCCGGCCTTACCGTCTCCGCCCTGATCACCGCCGACGCCGGAACGAAGACACTGGGCGACGCCCTTCGGGTCGGGCAGATTTCGCGTCCGGCAGCCTTGCTGCGGCTCGCCTTACTGATGGCCGCCTTCCACTCCCTCCCGGCCCCAGCCGGGATCTCGCAAGCTGCCGGGATCGATCGACAAGTCACTGATCTATCCGCCCACTGCCCCAAGCAGGTCTTCACCCGGCTCGCGCCCGCTCTGGAAGTCATCGCGGCCGGGGCCCGCCGGGAACACCTGGTGTGGTGCCACGGAGACCTCCACCTGGAGAACGTGATCTGCGGAGCTGACCGACAGCTCATCGCCGCCCCAGATGTCGAGCCCCACCTGCCGGAGTACGTCGTGGACTTCGAGGCCACGACCGTGGAGGTCCCCGAATACGACCTCGCCCAGACCCTCGTGACCTGCGACGCGCTGGGACCCTCCGAGCGCGTGTTCATGGCCGCCGCCTACGGAAGGCCCGTCGACACCCGTCTCCTCGACGCCTACGTGGCCTTTCAGGCCGTACGCGGCTGGACCTACGCCGCCCAGCGAGAGGGCCGCGACCGCGACGTCTGGTCAGCCCGCCTTTACCAAGCCGTACCTCCTCCAACTGGAGAAAGGATCCCGCTGTGACCGACCCCGATCCCGACCTGTCGGTGATCATCCCCGCCTACAACGAAGCCAACTACCTTCCCCGCTACCTGCCCACCGTCTTCGCGTCCCTGCGCTTCTGGGAGGCGGCCTCCGGCCAGCGCGGAGAAGTGATCGTCGTGGACAACGCCTCCACCGACGACACCGCCGCCGTCGCCAAGGTGCTGGGCGCCCGCGTGGTGACGGAGCTGGTCCGGAGCATCGGTCTGGTCCGCAACACCGGAGCCCGGGCGGCCGAGGGGCGGATGTTGTTCTTCGCGGACGCCGACGTGGCCCTGCCGCTGGAGGCGATCACGGCCGCTGCCGCCGCGATGGAAGACGGAGCCGTCGGCGGAGCGATCCCGCCGCTCTATACCCCCGCACGGCTCGGAGCCCGTCTGCTGTGTGCCTACTGGGACCACCACCGCTCCCGGAACGGAGGCGCGCAAGGGGTCACCCAGTTCTGCACCCTGGACGCCTTCAAGGCTGTGCGCGGATACCGACCGGACTACTTCATGGGCGAGGACATGGAGTTCTTCGCCCGCCTGACGGCCCACGGCCGCACGGCCGGCCCGGTCGCGGTCCTGGAGGACTTGCGGGTGCGGCCCTCCACACGCCGCTACGACGCCTGGTCCACGGCCCGGATGCTGTGGTGGCAGAACCCGCTGATCGTCCGGTTCGGCCTGACCTCCCCGCGCTTGTGGCGCAACTGGTACTCCACCACCGTCCGATGATCGGAGACCTTGAGGTGACTCGCCTTCCTCTGCCGGATGCCGACGGTATCTACACCTTCCCCACCGACCTCATCGCCGCCCACCGAGAGTGGATGGACTCCCTGAGCAAGGCGAAGGAGATCATGACGCTGACCTCGCCGCTGACCCTCTCGCCGTACTGGATCGAGCGGCGCAAGCCATCCGGGCGGCCCGTCGTAGTCATCGAGCCCCATCACGACGACTTCATCCTGTCCGCCTCCGGGTACTTCCTCGCCCACCCTCGGCCGCTGACCGTCGTCACCGCCTTCACCCGCTCACGCAGCGTCCACCCCTCCCTCGAAAGCACCTACAGCAGCTTGGAGGCGGTCTCTGACCTCCGTGACCGCGAGGCCGCCCAGTCCTTGTTACCTCTCGGAGCCGCCCGAGTAGGGCTCGGGCTCAAGGACGCCGAGAAGCCCTACCGGGCTCCCGACCCCGTACAGGTGGACCAGATCACCACCAAGCTCGCCGAATTGCTGGATGGGATGGAGGAGGTCGAGCTGATCACCCCGGCCGCCGTCACCCGCCACCCCGACCACCTCGCCGTCCACGAAGCTGCCCGCCGCCTGGGCTGCCGCTGGTTCTGGGAGGACGTCGCGTTCTGGTCCACCTACGCGCTGTCCGGCTGCGACCGACAGCTGTTCCGGGAGCGGGCCGGGGACGAGCTCATGCCGGAGGTGAAGGACATCACCGGCACCGTTCTGGACAAGGTGACCCTGCTGCACATGCACGGCTCCCAGATGCACCCGGTGCGGAAGATGTACCGGCCGATCCGGCACGCGCACACCGTGGCCGCCGACATGCTGCCGGACGTCGACAGCCGGACGCCGAGTCAGTACGCGGAGCGGTTCTACCGGATCGGGGGGACACGATGATCCTCGGTCTGGAAGGGCCCTCGTACGGGGGCAAGACTTCAGCGCTGGGGCAACTGTGCCGGGTGCCGGCGATGCAGGGCGCGATGTTCTTCCCCTGCTACGTGAAGTCGTTCACCCGCCGCGAGGACATCCCCACCCCCTCCACTCGGTCGGCGGACGAGCAAGTGGAGGCGTTCATGAGGTTCATGGAGATCGAGGCGGACCGCGTTCACGCAGCCCGCCAGCACGACGGGCTGATCGTCCTGGACCGCACCGTCGACACCCTTTTGGCCCACGCCCACGCCATGGACGAGATGTACGGCTTCGGGGTCCTGCCCGAACTCCGGCGCCGAGTGCAGGACCTGCCTCACCTGCGGCCGGACCACACCCTGTACCTGGACGTGGCGCCCGAGTTGCTGCACCTGCGGCGCAAGGCGGCGGGGCACCACGAGGTGGAACCGGAGTACTTCCTCCATGACCCCGCCCTCCTCAGACACTGCCGGGACTACTTCTGCCACCCCGCTCACCGGCACATGGCCAGGGAGGTAGCCGTGGCCGACGGCGACGGCGACCGTCAGGAGACCGCCACCGTCGTCCAGGCTCTGTTCACCTACTGGGCGGGCCGATGACGGGGCCGACGGTGGTATTCGCCTGGCGACGGACCCCGCCGCCGCTACTCATCGGCGGCGCGGAGGTCTCCCAGCGTTTGCTCGCGGAGGAGTTCGCCCGTTCCAAATGGCAGGTGATCTACCTCGGCAGCCACGAGGCCCCATGGGACGGGTCGCCGCAGATCGGGCGCCTCCGTGCCCATCTCCAAGCCCACGGCATCGCATGGGAGGAAGCCCGTGGGAAGATCCGCTACACGTGGAATGGGGTCCGTTGCCGGGCTGTGCCCCAGGACCAGGTGGAGAAGGTCCTGCGGGAAGTCCTGGGCACAGTGCCGGCGGAGCTGGTGGTGACCTCACAGGAGGGGGCGGCCGACCTCGCCGCCCTCGCCCGCCGGTCCTCGCGGGCTGCCGGATGGCTGCACTCGGCCTCGGCCAACAGCATGGACGTCCTCCACGGCGAGCCACACGTCGCCCTCGCCACGTCAAAGTTCGTCGCCGAACGTGCCCAGTCCCAGGCCCATACGAAGCCGGTCGTCTTCTACCCGCCCTTCACGCCGGCCGGCGGCGACGAGGGCCTCCTCACCGCAGGCCACAGCAGCTCCGGTCATCTCCCCGGTGGCGTGCTGATGGTCAACCCGATCCCCGCCAAGGGGGCGGCCCTCCTGCACCAGCTGATCCACCGGCTCCCCGGCCGGCGGTTCACCCTCGTCGAGGGATGGTGGGACACCGCCTGCGAGTTCACCGGTTACCCAAACGTCGACTGGGTGCCCCGTACCTACGCCATGGGACCGATCTACGCCGCGAACGACCTGCTGCTCGTGCCCTCCCAGGTCGAGGACGCCTTTCCCCGAGTGATCGTGGAGGCCGGGCTCCACGGCGTTCCCACGGTCGGCTCGTCCCGGGGCGGCATCCCCGAGGCGGTCGGGGACGGCGGGTTGATCCTGCACCCGGACGACGTGGACGCCTGGGTGCAGGCAATCGAATCTGTCGACCGGGCCGACCTCGGCGCGAAGGCCCGCACGCGGGCCATGCCGCTGGTCCGGCCGTGTATGCCTGAGCTGGCTGCCGCTGGGCTGATCCCCGCGGCAGCCACCGGCTAGCGGGCCGCGAAGGCGGCCTGGACCTCGTCGGCTCGGTCGGTCCACCAGTGCAGCAGTTCCTCGTCCGCCAGGAACATCTCACCGAAGGCGGGGTCTTGGCGGTCGAGGTAGAACTCCAGCTGCCAGAAGTCGGTCATTCGCTTCCACCACAGCCGCTTCACGGCATCGGCGAGGTCTTCCTTCGACAAGTCGATCACGGACCGGTAGCCGGAGCAGAAGGCGGCGACACGGTCGAGGTCGAAGACGCCACCGACCCCGAACTGCACCTGCGCGGTCCGCGCCACCTCCTCCCCGTACGGACGGACCCCAAGCCGGTCCCAGTCCAGGACGGCAACGACCCGGCCGTCCTGCCGAAGCAGGTTGCGGTACTGGAAGTCACCGTGCGTCCACCCGTAGGGCCCAGCCGGCACCTCGCCCTCCGGCCGGGCAACGGTGTACCGGGCGAGGAGGGCACGCCGGTCGTGCAGGGCCTCGATGGCCGCCTTGTCGAAGTCGGTCACCGGCTCAGCGGGCAGTCGGACCAGGAGCGCGGCGGCTGCCTGGTCGGCCTCGGCCACGTCGCGGACCTTCGCTGCCGGTGCCGACTCCGGGAGTGGGCCGGGGCCGTGCCGGCGCAGGCCCTCGTGTAGGCGTGCCAGGAGAGCGCCGAGATCGCGAACCTGGTCGAGCGAGAGGTCCGTCCCTTGAACGTGCTCACCGTCCACCCAGGGCAGAACGCAGTAGCCGTGCCCGCCCACCTCCACTACGAGGTCCCCGCCATCAGCGGGCAGCGGCGCCGGAACCGGAATCCCGTCACGAGCCAAGTCTGCCAAGACCGCGAGGTTCCTGCGGACCTTCGGCAGAGGGACGTCGACGATCTCCTTCACCGCGTACGCCCCGGCAGCCGTCTCCAGCCTCCAGTTCCGATTCATCAGGCCATGGGCGACGAACTGCTGGTCGCGCACCTCGCCCAGCCCGAAGACGTGGGAGAGGGTAGGCAGCACCGCTGGCCAATCGGCTTCTTGAGTCGATTTCGTCACGCCCAGCACGCTACGCCGACGCTGCATCCCGCGTCTGAGTTCCCGCAGCCGGGACCGCCTCGTCTGCCAGCGACAGCTGCCGGACCTGACCGATGGCCAGCGGCACGATCGCCGCTGTCGTGATCACCACGGCCCCCGCTGCAAGAGCTGGCCGCAGCCCCAGGTACCGCGACAGCGGACCGGCGATCAGGTAGCCGACCGGTACCGGAAGGATCTGGCCCAGCGTCGAGTACGACATCGTCCGGCTCAACTTATGGGCCGGAATGCGTTCCTGGACCAGTGAGGCCCACGTGGTCATGCTGACCGCCAGCCCCGTCCCGGCCGCCACTGTGGCGGCGACCAGGACCGGCAGCGGGGAGGTGGCCGCCATAGCGGCCAGCGGCAGGCCCATCGAGCCGGTGCCCAGGCACACCACCCCCCCGACCAGACGGGGCTTCCACAGCAGCGCGAGCGCCGCCCCGGCAACCAGTCCAGCGGTGAACCCGGACGCGACCCAACCCCACGGCGCGGCCCCGCCCAGCACCTCCAGGCCGTAGACCGGGCCGAGGAGCTGGTAGCCGACCAGCCACACCGGTACCACCACGGACGCCTGGGCGACCATGACCCACAGCCAGCGCCGGGAACGGAAGTCCACCCAGCCCTCGCGCAGGTCGGCCAGGAACCCGGTACGGACCTTCACCCGAGCGGTGTTGAGGTCTATCCGCGCGCACAGGGCGGCTGCCGCCGCGAACGTGGCCGCGTCCCAACCGATCACCCAGGCCGGGCCGACAGCGGACACCAGGACGCCGCCCAGCGCAGGACCCGCGACCTTCACGGTGTTCTGGCCGATCTTCAGCAGCGCGTTCGCCGAGTGCCGCCAAGGCTTGGGGACCACCTCAACGACCACGCCCACGGTGGCCGGGGTGAAGAACGCCGACGCCGCCCCGCACGCCGCCGACATGACCACCAGGTGCCATACCGTGGCCGACCCGAACCAGAGCAGCAGCGCGGCCAGACCCTCAGCCGCCGCCGACACCACATTCGTCCACACCATCACGCGCGCCCTGGACCACCGGTCCGCGACGACCCCGCCCACCAGCAACAACACGATCTGCGGGCCCATCCCGGCCGCCAGCACGAACCCGAGACTCCCCGCGCCACCACCCAGGTGAAGCGTCGCGAACGCGAGCCCGATCGGGGCGACGGCTGACCCGGTCCACGACAGCAGACGCGCGGCGAAGTGGAGCCGGAACTGCCGCACGCCGAGCGGGGCGACCGCATCGCGCAGGCGGGCGGAACGGTCGGTGGCACCGCGTCGTGCGGGCTGTCGTACGAACCGCAAGATCCACTCCGCCCCGGAAAGACGAAATCCCCAGCAGCAGATCGCCACCGGGAACCCGCCCAACACTAGGACAACTCGAAGATCGTGTGTCCCGGACGCACACAACCGCCCACAAACGCCGCACTGGTGCTTCTCGCCCGGTTCTCGATCAGATCGAACCGGGGCCGGAACCCTGGGTCCCTCCCGGCAGTCGCGTCCCCGTGGATGACCGCTCCAAACGTCGGCGCGAACGTATGCCGCAAACGCCTCCCCCGGGTGATCGTGGAGGTGGGCTCCACGGCGTTCCCACAGTCGGCTCGTCCCGGGATGGCACCCCCCGTGGCGGTCGGGGACGGCGGCGTGATCCTGCACCCGGACGACCTGGACCCCTGGGTGCAGGCAATCGAATCTGTCGACCGGACCGACCTCGGCGCGAAGGCCCGCGTGCGGGCCTTGCCGCTGGTCCGGCCATGTCTGCCCGAGCTGGGTGTCACTGGGCTTATCCCCACTGCTGCCACCGGCTAGCTGCCACGAAGGCGGCCTGGATCTCGTCGGCTCGGTCACTCCACCAGTGCAGCAGTGCCTCGTCCACCAGGAACATCTCACCGAAGGCGGGGTCCTGCCGGTCGAGGTAGAACTCCAGCTGCCAGAAGCCGCTACCCGTCTGGACGGGTCGGCCGCGCTTTGCATGCCGAGCAGCCACGACCGGCGGAAACGGGTCTCATGACGCAACTGCGCCACTAGGAGCCGAGACGAGCCCAGTATCCCGGGGGGTCTGACACACGCACCACTACGCCCGACGAAAGTCAGCCGACCGGCTTCCAGGTACCGCAGCTGCGCGAGGTGAAGAATCCGTCCGAGGAGCGGATCACGACGGTAATCTCCTGCGCCGCCGTGGCGAACTGGTTGGCCAAAATCTCCCCTGAGCGCGATGTCCGCTCCCAGTAGCAGTCCTGCAACTGGCCTGTGGTCCTGTACCTGCCCGGGGCGATTGCTTCCGCGTCTGTTCCCGGTTCACTCTTCACGGTAAAGGTGCCGTCGCTGTACGTGTGGACGTAGTCACCCTTCAGCGCATCGAGCGCTGTCCTCGACCACTTCGGGCAGAGCTTCGGCATTCCCTGGCGCAGAATCGCGGTCTCGTCGGCATCAGGCTTCTGTGCCACGGCGAGCCACTCGCCTGGTTCTGTACCAGAGCTCTGCTGATTGCTCATCGACTCGCAGATGTCCTGCACGTACGCGGCGGGCGAGCCCTCATAGAGATCATTCACTGTGAGCCCTTGACCAGCCGCCCACTTGTCCAAGTCGCCTTCCGGGGTGTCTGGGTAGGCCGGAGTCGCTGGAGGCATCGAGACGCTGAAGGACGAAGCGGCACCGATCTCGGCGGACGATGAGGTACTCGGTGCACCTGTTGTGGTACCGCCCGCGCCGGAACATCCGGCCAACAGCGCGATCACCCCTGCACCGGCTAACACAACCGCCGCCCTGCTGTTCCCTTTCATGGCGAGCATCATCCGCCCCCGTCCCGGAGGAAGGGAACCCACAGGGTGGCGCCAGCAGCGCGGCTTCGCTTCGGTGCTCATCATGGGGAGGGCCGTCAACTGACCAGGGCGCTGGCGCCCCGATCAGGACAGTTCCCGGCGGGTAGGACCTTCGGGCGCCGCACTGAATCGTTAAGCCATATTTTTTTCATACCAAATGTGTCATTATCGTCGGCGGTTCATCGCGTTCCGAGCCTCGCTGTCGGTGGGATGCGTGAGACTGTCGATGTGCTGATCGGTCTTCTCATCGTGGGTAGCGAGCTGATGCTGGCGGTCGCGATCACTTTGATCAACATTCCTGGGCCAGTTCATCGCTGGGCGTCGCGATCTGTAGAACGCTTCGAGCGACTCAGGGACGTGTCGGGGGTGCGTCGGGCTGGCCCGCTTCTGACGCAGGCACTGCTGCTGCCGCCTCGAATACAAAACCGCGTAGGCGGCCACGGACTGGCCCCTCAGTATGTCGTGCGGTGGTGGCGCGCCCGGCCCCTGGCCATGCCGATCAAGACACTCGAGTTTGGCTTGCTGCTATTCGTCCTGGTGAACGTCGACAACATGGCCGACTGGGGGCATCTGCGGTTGAGCGCGGATCCCGGACCACATCCAGGCGTGGTGCAAGCCCTGTTCAGCGCCGTCGTAGCTGCGCCGATGTCCGTGCGTACGTGGGGCTTTGGCGCGATCGGCAAAGTTACATCGCTCCTGTTCTGGGCCTTGATTTTTATCGCTGAAGTGCTGCTCCTCAAGCGATCAAACCTGACCAGCACCGGCAGCGTCGCAACACATGCCGCCTATGACCTCGAGACCCTCCCTGGGTACCCGGACAAGAAGAAAGCGCGAACGGAGTACCGGCGCTGCTGGCCTGTTGTCGCGCTACTGACGGTCGCAGCTCAGTGCGCCACGGTCCTCCGTCGCTGGGAGGAAACCCAACCGGACTGCCAGATCCCAAGAGTTTCCATGCAACCGGTTGAGCAAGCCATCTGGAGGGCCCATCGCACCCGCCGCGCCAGAGCCAGACGGCACAACGAGCGTCAGTTCAAGACTCATGCCGCGCTGGTGGTAGGCGCGCTGCGAAAGGCCGAAGCACGACAGGACTCCGAGCCGGGCCGCGCCCTTGAAGACCTCACCGTGATGCTGCTGACGATCGCCGAACGCTACGCCGAGGGCCGCATAGGCGACCTTCTCGACGCAGATCAACTAGCCGGAGCGGATCCCGCCGCACCGAGGGAACGGTTGCGGATGCTTGCGGTGGGACTCGTGGTCGTCGTGGTCATGGCTTGTGCGGCCGTTCTAGGGCTGCCCGAGGCTGCGCTCGTCCCTCTGCTGCCAGTAGTGGTCTTGTTTGTCGCGGTCGTCTTCAACCGCGGTCGGATGCCGACTGCAGGTCAGCTCACCGATTTGATCATCCCTCGGTGAGTCGCAACAGCTCGTTGAAGCCCTCCTCACCTCGTACACAGAACTTCGCCGTGGAGCCAAGAACAACGTCCGGTGGTTCGTCGCTCCTTGCCGACGAATGCCTGCCGACGTCCTCTGCATCCGCGACGCACGCTCGGCAGCCTCCTGCATCGCACAGCGACATCACCGTCCGACTCCGCTGGTCAAGCTTTTACGAACCGCAGCCGTCGGCCCGTGCCACTACGTGCAACTCGCAGCGGTGCACGGCGGTCACCAGAGGCTCTTCGTGCCACCTGCCGCCAGAGCCATTACGCAGGCGTTTTTGCAGGTCAGATCCCCCAAGCCCCCTTGAGCGCCGGGTGATTCCCAAGCTCAGAGCGCGGGTTCGATTCCCGTCACTCGCTCCATAGCAAAACCCCAGGTCGACGACCTGGGGTTTTTCTGTGTCCAGAGCGTTTTCCGCGGGCGTCCCTTCACGCGCCGGTTCGTGGCGCCGGGAGGCCCGGATCGTCGATGTCGACGGCGATCTCGACCCCGGAGGTCGAATGGAAGGTAGCGACGTTCTCCGTCAGCCGGATCCGGTCGAATGGATTGGATTCGCTGAAGAATATCGCCCATACCAGCGCGCGGTCGGCAGTCAGGCGGGCGACGAAACCCTCCGAGCCGTACGAACCCTCGCCGCCCCACAACAGCCCCCTCTCTCCCAGGTCCACGGCGGCCAGCCCATCGACCGAGGACACCCGGGACGGGTCGTCTTGCAGTAGTTCCGTGAGGTCGAAGGGGGCCAGCACCGTGAAACCCGCCGGTGTGGCGCGGTCGAGGGCTATGTCGTAGGAGTTCCCGTCGGCGTAGTGGAGCGCGTCCCTGGTGGGCAGTTCAAAGCTTCTCCACAGGTTTTCGATCGTGGTTGTCATCCGGCGCCGCCTCTCCGTCGCCCGGCTCAATGACCGAGAGTCCGTCGTGCCAGGGCCCCGAGGCTCGCCGCGATGTGTTCCCTGCTCAGGCCCAGTTCGCGCTGGTGGCGGAAGAGTTCGGGGGCCAGGGGAGCCAGGAGGTGGTCCGCCAGGGGCTGGGGGTCGGGGAGGGCCGCCTCGCGTACGAGGTGGGTGACGTGTGCGTGCCAGAAGCCGTACGCGCCCGTGCCGTACCGTGCCGCCCCGGTCTCCGCGCCCAGGGCCAGCGGGAGGTGTGCCTCCAGGAGCGTGGTCATCTCGGCGTAGAACGCGGCCAGTCGCTCGGCCGGGGGCGCGGGCCGTTCGCCCGGACCGCCGCCGGGGCCCAGCGGCGGTGCGCCGCGCAACAGTTTCTCCTGGAGCGCCCGCTCGTGCTCGTCCAGCAGGGCCCGGGCGATCGCCGCCCGGTCGGGATAGCGGCGGTAGAGCGTCCCGCGGCCCACCCCGGCCGCCTTCGCGATGTCCTCCATGGTCACCGAGGCCGGGTCGCGTTCGGAGAAGAGGCGTGCGGCCGCCGCGAGGATCCGGGCCCGGTTGCGGGCCGCGTCCGCCCGCTCGGGCGGGGCGGGGGGAGCCCCGGCCCCGGGGGGCAGCGGCAGCAGGGGCCGGGGCGGTGTCGGTTCGCTCATGGCAGCACCGTAGGCAGGAAGTGGACAAGGTGTCCAGTTAGGCGTACGGTCCGGACCGAAGCTAAGTGGACGGCGTGTCCACTTAGTGGGTCGCGTCGAGCGCCGACGCCCTCCACCTGCCAGGGAGCCCCCATGCCGCACCTCCTCCACCTCGACTCCAGCGCCCGCCGCGACTCCTTCTCCCGTCGGCTCGGGGCGACCTTCGTCGCCGCCTGGCGGGCCGCCGGCGGGGGCGCCGTGACGTACCGGGACCTCGCCGCCGAACCCGTGCCGCCGATCGGGGAGGCGTGGACCCGTATCTGCGACACGCTCCTGCGCGAGGGCATCACCGACATCCACCGCTACGGCGAGGCCGTGCGCACCGAAGAGGAGCGGGCGGCCTGGGCGGTCGTCGGGCCGCTCCTGGGCGAACTGGTCGCCGCCGACGTCGTCCTCGTGGGGGCGCCGATGTACAACTTCGGCGTCCCGGCCGCCCTCAAGGCCTGGATCGACCAGGTCACCTTTCCCAAGATGGTCCTCGCGCCGCGCAAGTTCGTCGTCGTCTCCGCGCGCGGCGGCGCCTACGGCCCCGGTCTGCCCCGCGAGCCGTTCGACCACCAGGGCCGCTATCTCCTCGACTTCTTCCGCGGCCACTACGCCGTCGAGGACGCCGAGGTCATCAGCGCCGAGCTGGTCAACGCGGGCGTCGACCCCGCGCTGGCCGCGCGCCGCGGGGAGCAGCGGGAGTCGTACGCCGCCGCCACCGCCGCGGCCCGTGAACTCGCGCAGAAACTCGCCCACTTCACCGTCGCCGACCGGGAGGACTGACCGTGCCGTGGATCTGGCTGCTGCTCGCGGGCGCCGTCGAGGTCGCCTGGTCGCAGAGCATCGGGCCGACCGAGGGCTTCACCAGGGTCCCGCAGACCCTGCTCTGCCTGCTCCTCATGGTGGGCGCGGTCTACCTGCTGTCCCGCGCCATGGCGGAGCTGCCCGCGGGCCTCTCGTACGCGCTGTTCACCGGCATCGGCACGGTCGGGGCGATCGTGCTGGGCGCGGTGGTCCGGCACGAGCCGCTCGGGCCGGGCCGGGTCGTGGCCCTGCTGCTGATCGTGGCGGGGCTCACGCTGGCCCGGCTGACCGCGTGATCACCGGGTTCCGCCGTGCCACCCGGCTGGCCGCGTGATCACCGGGTTCCGCCGTGCCACCCGGCTGGCCGCGTGGCCGCCGGGTTCCGCCGTGCCGCACGAACCACCGCATGACCACCGGGTTCAGCCGTGCCGTCGCCCCCGTTCGAACCGGTCCCGCCCCTCCTCCAGTTCCACCAGCGGCCCCGGGTAGCCGGTGGCCCGTGCCTCCCGGGGAGGGAGTTTCCACGGTTCGTGGATGTGGCGGTCCGGTACGTCCGCGAGTTCGGGGATCCAGCGGCGCACGTACGTACCGCGCGGGTCGAGGCGTTTGCCCTGGGTCACGGGGTTGAGGACGCGGTTGGGGCGGGTGTCGGTGCCCGTTCCCGCCGCCCACTGCCAGTTCATTTGGTTGTTGGCGATGTCCCCGTCGACCAGCAGGTCGAGGAAGTGGCGGGCGCCGACGCGCCAGTCGGCGTACAGCGTCTTGGTGAGGAAGCTCGCCGCCAGCAGCCGGCCCCGGTTGTGCATCCAGCCCTCGTGGGCGAGTTGGCGCATCGCCGCGTCGACGAGGGGGTAGCCCGTGCGGCCCGCGCGCCACGCCTCGGTCTCGCGCGCGTCGTCGCGCCAGCGGTCGCCCCGGGCGCGGTAGTCCCTGTGCGACGTCTCGGGGCGGGCCGCGAGGACCTGGTAGTGGAAGTCGCGCCAGGCCAGCTGCCGTACGAACGCCTCCGCGCCCGGCGAGGGCCTGCTCCTCGCCAGCTGGACCAGCTCGGCCGCCGACAGGGCGCCGAAGTGCAGGAACGGGGAGAGGCGGGAGGTGGTGTCGGCCGCCAGGTCGTCGTGGCCGTCCGCGTACCCGTCGAGGCCGGACGCCAGCCACGACCGCAGCCGCTCGCGCCCGGCCCGCTCGCCGCCCCGGGCCAGCCCGGGCGAGGTCCCCTCCACGTCCGTACGCGGACGCAGCGGCTCCGAGGCGGTCTCGGGGACCCGCACCCGGCGCGGCGGCGGGACCACGTCCCGTACGCCTTCCTGGGTCCAGCGGCGCAGGTACGGGGTGAACACCGCGTAGTGGTCGGAGCCCGCCGGGGTCACCTCGCCCGGGGCGAGCGCCGTCACCACCGCGTCGTGGACCACCAGCGCGCCCCCGGGCAGCGCGTCGCGCAGCGCCGTCTCGCGCCGCACCGCGTACCGGCTGGGGCCGCCCGCCAGGTGCACCCGGCGCGCGCCCGTCTCGGCCACCACGGCGCGCACCTGCTCCACCACGTCCCCCGAGCGCACCACCAGGCGGCCGCCGCGCTCGCGCAGGCCGGTGTCGAGGTCGGCGAGGCAGTCGGCGAGGAAGGCCCGGCGGTTGGGCGCGTCGAATCCCGCCGCGCGCACCCCGTCGTCGTACACGAACAGCGGCACGACCTCGTCGGCCTCGCGGACGGCGGCGTGCAGGGCGGGGTTGTCGTGCAGCCGCAGGTCGGCGGTGAACAGCGCCACGGAGACGGTCATCCGCCCATCCTCCGCGAGCCGCGCCCGTGAGGAGGGGAAGCGCGGCCGGGAGTCACCCCCGCCCCGCCCCGGGGCGGGGCCCGCTCAGCCGCCCCACCCCTGTTCGCGCAGGACCGCCGCCACGTCCGGCGCCCGGTAGTGCTCGCCCTTGAGGACCTTGCCGTCGGCGCGCAGCACGGGGCGCCCGTCGGGGCCCAGCTTCGTCATATTGGCGCGGTGGATTTCCGCGATGACCGCGTCGAGGTCGATGCCGTGGACCAGGGCGGTGCCGTACGCCACGTACACGACGTCCGCCAGCTCGTGGGCCAAGTGGTCCAGGGGGCCCGCCACGGAGACCTCCGCCGCCTCGGCCGCCTCCTCCACCAGGAGGTCGCGGCGGTGGGCGGCCAGCTCCGCGGGGATCTCGGCCGGAGTGGTACGGGCGTCCAGACCGAAGGTGGTGTGGAATTCCCGGACGAGGGACGCGGGACTCGGCGCGCAGGTGGAATCGCAGGCTTCGGTTCGCTGTACGGGGGTGCTCATTCGCCCCACTTTACGTTCCCCGCCCCCGGCCAACCCGCCGTTCCCGTACGCCCGTTACTCCCTGGCCAGGAGGGAGTGGATCTGCGGCCAGGAGGGAGTGGATCTGTGCATCTGCGATCGGCGCGGGCCGCCTCGGGGGGGCCGCCGACGCCCGGGTCGCCGGGGCCGGGGAAGGACGGCTGCGTACACACGTACGCACGCGCTATCGGCGGGGCGACTGTTCCTGGCGCCTGACTCGGTGTCATAATGTATGGGTAGCCCTTCGTGCATCCCCCGTCGCGAAGGGCTACATCTCTGTCCGGGCACACCCGAGCGCGGCCGTACGCGGCTCTGCCCGGTTCCGGGCATGGCGTGGCCTTCACACGGGCAAGGGACTCCCCTCGTGGCCCCCTGCCCGTGTTTTTTCGAGTTAACAGTGGCGTAGAGTGTTTGTGCAAGCCCAGTTCCGACCAGACGGGGTGGGGGGACAGATGGAAGACCACACGCCTGAGTTGACGACCCTGCAGCAGAAGGTCGCCTACATGGTGGAGAAGACCTTCCCCGGCGAGACCGTCTCGGGGCGGGCGTTCTCCGACCTGGTGAAGGAGCGCGGCGGGCATCTGTCGCACAGCTACTTCTCCAACATCCTCGCGGGCAAGGTCACCCACCCTTCCGAGGACATCCTGAAGGCGCTCGGGCTCGGCTTCGGAGTCGACTGGCGCTTCTTCAAGGAGGAGTCCGAGGTCGTCGACGACGTGGTGGCCGGACTCCAGTTCCTCGCCAAGCGGCGTACGGGCGAGATCAGCGGCCTCGCGGGGCGCGGGCTCGACGACGAGGGCCTCTCCGCCGAACTCCTCCAGTTCGCCCTCTCCCTCCTTGAGGAGACCAAGGGCGCCGAGGGCGGCGAGGGCGCCGCGGGCACCCGGGGGAGCTAGGAGGGCACCTCCGCCCGGGAGCGGAGTCCTGCCCCCGGTCACCCGGTCCTGACCGTGGTCGTGTTCATGCCCGTTCGTTAAGATGCGCCGATCCATCGCATGCCATACGACCGCGTGACCACGCCCCAGAGGGACCCAGAGGCCGACATGTCCATGCGCGAGCTGCGGAGAGAGTGCGAAGCGGGGCTGGCGGACCTGCCGATCCCCGCCCCGTTCAGCATCCCGGCCCTCGTCGCGAACATGGAGCAGGCCCGGGGCCGGACCATCGTGCTGCGGGAGCTGCCCGAACGCCTCGCGCGCGTCAACGCCGCCTGCGGACTGCGGCTCAAGGCCGGCGGGACCAGTCTCGTCCTCTACCGGCGCCGCCCCACCGACTACCAGACCCAGCACGTCATCCTGCACGAGCTGTGCCACGAGTGGTTCGACCACGGCACCTCCCTCGACGCCGACCAGCTCGCGGCGCTGCTCCCGGTCTTCGACAGCTCCCTCGTCGGCCGGATGCTGAAGTCCGGCGCCACCGTGCAGGCCCGCGCCCAGTACGACACCCACGACGAGCGCGTGGCGGAGTTCGGCGCCTCCCTCATCCCCCGGATGGCCCTCGACGTGACCAGCGACGACATGGTCGGACGGCTCTCCGACTCGCTCTCACGGCCGGTCGCCCGCCGCCGCCGGGGCTTCTTCCGCCGCGACTGACCCGCGACCGACCCCGCGCTCGTCCCCCATGCCCGTCCCCGCGCCGGTCCCCGTGCTCGTCCCCGCGACCGGCCCCCTGGAAGTCCCCCGCTCCCCCCGCCCCCCCCCACGAAGGAACCCGTGAGCCCCCTCGACCTCGCCGGCTACCTCATAGCCGCGCTGATGACCGCCGTCGCCCTGTGGCGTATGCCCGCCGCCCTGTGGGGCGACGAGGAGGACAAGCGCCGGCGCGCCCTGTGGGGCTGCTACGCCGGGTTCGCCGTCGCCCTGTGGACCAAGACCAAGTTCGTACGGATCACCCTCAACGACAGCGAGGTCACCGACCTCGCCGTCCTCATCAAGCACTACACCGCCACCATCGCCATCCTGGCGATCCTCAGCTACATCGTGGCGATCTACGGCCACTTCCCGGACGAGGGTGCCGTGCCCCGGCACGTACGGTTCGCGCGGACCGTGCAGCGGGTCGCCGCCAAGGCGTCGGCGGCCACCCTGGTCCTGCTGACCGTGCTGTTCTTCACCGTCGTCGACCGGTCCGTGCCCTCCGACCGGTTCGTCTCCGACCACGCGGGCCAGTGGGGCGCGACGCTCTACATGAGCGTGTTCTACCTGTACTTGGGCGCCTCCTCGGCCGTCTGCGCCTACCAGTGGGCGCTGGCCACCGGCAACGCCCGGGTGCGCCATCTGCGCCTCGGGCTCGGCATGATGACGTTCGCCATGTTCATCGGCGTCGCCTACACCCTCAGCCGGACGCTGTTCCTGTGGGTGAGCGTCGTGGACCGGCCGGGCAAGTCGTTCGCGCTGCGCTTCGACGAGGTCACCGAGGCCTCGCAGATCGTGCTGTTCGCGTTCTTCGCGCTGGGCGCGTCCCTCCCCGCGTGCCACAAGGGCTGGCGGCGGGTGCGGCTGTGGCGGGCGCAGGCCCGGCTCCACCCGCTCTGGTACGAGCTGATGACGGCCTTCCCGGACCAGCCGTTCGAGCCGCCCCGGTCCCTGGTGCGGGAGCTGACGCGCTTCGACACCCCGGCCGACCTGCGGATCGACCGGTGGGCCGCGGACATCGCGGACGCGGTGGAGAAGCTGCGCCACTATGTGCCGGACGAGCTCCTCGACGCGGCCAAGCGGGCCGCCGGGGGCGAGGCCGGGGCCGGGGCCGGTGCCGCAGACAGCGCGGCGGCCGGGAGCGAGGCCGTCGGCCCGCTCGCCGACGCGTACTGGATCAAGGCGGCGCTCGCCGCCAGGACCGGGGGCGCCCCCGCCGGCCGGGCCGCCGCCATCGAACCGCAGCACGCCACCGACCAGGACGGCGAGGTCGCCTGGCTGGTGCGGGTGGCCGCCGCGTACCAGACGATTCCGCACGACCGGGCCCGCGAGGTCCTCGCGTCGGCGCGGACCGGAGCCCAGGAGAGCACCGCGTGACCAGCACCACCGACAGGACCACCCCCGACCACCGCACCACCGACAGGACCACCCCCGACCACCGCACCACCGACAGCCGGACCCCCGACAGCCGCACCACCGGGCTCGACGACCCGGCCCGGCGGCCCGTCGCCCTGGCCGTCACCAACGTCCTCCAGCCCCGCAACTGCCTGCTCGTCGGCATGCTCGGCATCGGGTACGCGGCGGCGGGCGACTGGACCGGCCTGCTGTGGGGGTTCCTGGGCGCGCTGTGCGCGGGACTGATCCCGGCCGGCTACATCGAGTGGGAGCGCGGACGCGGCACCTGGGGCGACCGGCATGTGGTGGACCGTACGAAACGGGCGCCGATCTTCTTCGTCATCCTCGGCTCGATCGGCACCGGCTCGCTGGTCATGGTCCTCGGGGACGCGCCCGTCGGCATTCTCGCGGCGATGCTCGCGCTGTGGGTGATGACGATCGGGCTGCTCGCGGTGAACACGGTGTGGAAGATCTCGGTGGACGCGTCGGTGGCGTCGGCGGTGGTGGCGCTCCTCGCCGCCGTCACGCACGAGCCGCTGTGGCTGCTCCTCCACACCCTCACCGTCGCGGTGTGCTGGTCGCGGGTGGCCCTGCGGTACCACACGGTGGGGCAGACCGTGGCGGGGGCGGCGCTGGGGGCGGCGACGGCGGGGGCGTTCCTGTTCGTCTGACGCCGAGCGCCCCGGGCGGCCGCGAGCCGTCCCGGGGCGTTTGGGGCGTCCGGGGTGTTTGGGGCGTCCGGGGTGTTTGGGGCGCGCCCGGCTCCGCCTTCACACCTTCACATGTGGATCGGGCTCGCGTCCCCGCCCTCCGTCGGGGGCACGCGGGGCGGGCCCTTGCGGTAGAGGATCACGGTGATGAGCAGGCCGAGGGCGAAGAAGGCGGCCGACCACCAGTAGGCCGTCGCGTAGCTGTGCAGCTGGGCCTTGGCGAGGACCTGCGGGGTCGGCTGCCTGCCGACCAGATAGTGGGTGGCGGCGCTGGTGGCCAGGGTGTTCAGGAGCGAGGTGCCCACCGAACCGCCCACCTGCTGGCTGGTGTTGACCATCGCGGAGGCCACGCCCGCGTCGTGGGCGGCGACTCCGGCCGTGGCCAGGTTCATCGCCGGGGCGAAGATCAGGCCCATGCCGCAGCCCATCACCAGGAGCGGCGGCAGGACGTGCGGCGCGTACGTGCTGTCGACGTCCAGCGCCGTCATCCACACCAGGCCCGCCGCGCCCAGGCCCATCCCCAGCGGCACGATCGGTTTGGCGCCCACCCTGGGCACGAACCGGTTCTGCGCGATCACCGAGGACGCGATCATGATCACGACCATGGGGATGAAGGCGAGTCCGGTCTTCACGGGCGAGTAGCGCAGCACCTGTTGCAGGTAGTACGTGAGGAACAGGAACACCCCGAACATCCCGGCGCCGGAGATGAACATGGCCAGGAACGAGGCGCCGCGGTCCCGGTCGAGGACGACGCGCAGCGGCAGCAGCGGGTGCGCGGCACGCCGCTGCCACACGACGAACGCCACCAGCAGGACACCGCCCGCCGCCAGGAACCCCCAGGTCTGCGCGGAACTCCAGGAGTGCTTCTCAGCGTTGGAGAAACCGAAGACGATGCAGAACAGACCCGCCGAGACCAGGAGCGTGCCGGGGATGTCGAGCTTGGGACGGTCGGCCGGGGCTCCCGGGTGCAGCAGCCGCAGGGCGCCGAGGAAGGCGATGGCCGCGAAGATGAGGTTCACGTACAGACACCAGCGCCAGTTGAGGTACTCGGTGAGCAGACCGCCGAGCAGCAGTCCCACCGCGCCGCCGGTGCCCGCGATGGCGCCGTAGATCCCGAAGGCCTTGGCGCGCTCCTTCGGGTCGGTGAACGTCGTGGTGAGCAGCGAGAGCGCGGCCGGGGCGAGCAGCGCGCCGAAGACGCCCTGAAGGGCGCGGGCGAGGACGAGCACGGTGAAGCTGGGCGCGGCGCCGCCGATCGCGGAGGCGACCGCGAAGCCGACCAGACCGGTCAGGAAGACGGCCTTGCGGCCCACCAGGTCCGCGACGCGTCCGCCGAGCAGCAGCAGCGAGCCGAAGGCCAGGGCGTACGCGGTGACGATCCACTGGCGGTTGCCGTCGCTGAAGCCGAGATCGCTCTGCGCGGAGGGCAGGGCGATGTTCACGATGGTGGCGTCCAGCACCACCATGAGCTGGGCGAGGCCGATGACGGCGAGGACCAGCCAGCGGTGTTCATGGGCGGCGCCCTGGTGGCCGGTGCGCCCGGCCGCCGCGGCGGCGGCCGTGGCCGCGCCCTCACCGCGCCGGGGCGGCCCGTCGGGACTCGCCCCGCCCGCCGCTTCGGCGCTCGCCTCCGGTGCCGAAGCGGCGGCGATGCGTTCCGCCCTGCCCTCTTCGACGGCGTCCTTGGTATGACGACCCATGGCGTACGTCTCCTTACGAGGGGATACGCGCCCTTCATCACGCTAAGGGGAGGTACGGGGTTCCGCCACGCGAGTGACGCGGGGGGCCGATGGGGTGAACGCCCCGGCGGAGAAGATCATGCGCGAGCGGCGACGGGAAGTGCCGGGCAACGACGGGCAACGGCGGGCAACGGCGGGAGCGCTCGGAGGGGTCGCGCGGCGGTTACGGCGGTTACGGCGGTTACGGCGGTTACGGCGTCGAAGCCGTCCGCCCGCCCCCCGCACCCAGCTCCACCCCCGCACCCGGTCCCGGCCTCGGCCCCTGCCCCGCCAACAGCCGGAACCGCAGGGCCACTTCGAGCTCGAAGCGGGCGTCCGGGTCGTCGAGCGCGGCGCCGAAGAGGTGCTCGATCCGGCGCAGCCGCTGGCGTACGGTCTGCGGGTGCAGCTCCAGCCGCTCCGCCACCTCCGGAGCGCTGCCCCGGTGACACTGGAGCCACACCAGGAGGGTGGTGGCCAGCCGGGTGGCCTGCTTGGGCGTGAGGTCGTCCAGCGGCCGGAGCCGCCGGTCGGCGAAGAGCCCCACCAGCGGCTGGTCCCCGAGGAGCAGCAGCTCCGGCAGCCGCTCCTCGCAGCGGACGATCCCCCCGGGCTTGCCGACGATCCCCCCGGGCCTTTCGAGGCGGGCGAGCAGCGTGCGCGCCCAGCGCAGCGAGTCCGCCGCCATCGCGAGCGGCACGGCCGGTCCGACCACAGCGCCGCGCGCGTCGAGCGCCGCCGCGAACACCTGGTCCCGGAAGGCCGTCCCCGGCTCCGGGACCAGCAGGAACGGCTCCGGTCCCTCCAGGTCGGCGAGGACGTCGGGCGGCAGCCTGCGGTGGATGCGGTCGCGCTCGGCGGGCGGCCCGAGCGCGACGCACGCCACCGTGTCCGGCAGCGTCCACCCCGCCGCCATGGCCGCCTGTTCGAGCGCGGGCCCGGTGGTACGGGAGACGATCCGCTCCAGCAGATGGTGGCGCCGCCGCCCGAGCGCGCCCGCCTTGTCGGCCTGCGCCTCGGCGTAGCCGCGCACCGAGACGGCGGAGATCTCGTCGATGTGCGCGAAGACGGCCTCGGCGAGCAGGACGACCTGGTCGGCCCCGACCCCGGCCCGCCGCGCCGCGCGCGCGTACCGCCGCCAGGCGACGCGGGCCCCGAGCCGGTACGCGGCCTGGAGCGCGTCCAGGCTGCGGCCCTCCGCGAACTCGCCGCGCCCCAGCACCCAGTAGACCCGCCAGCGCTCGCCGCCCGGGTGGGCGGACGCGCCGGCGCCGCCCTCCACCAGATCCGCGAATTCGGCGAGAGCGGTTTCCACACCCATCTGGATTCCGTGCCCGAATTTCCCGTGCAGCGGCCTGGAGAATTCCGGCACGTGCTGGCGTATCTGCCGGATCACCTCGGCCGCCGTGGAACTCTGTTCCTTTCGCAGCTCCGCGGCGAGCGTGCGCGGCAGAGCGGCCCATGGCCCGGCCATGCGTGCGAGTATGAGCGGTTGTTACTCGCCAGTCAATAGCCGTGATGCCCGCCTTCCGGGGCTCTGCCGCCACGCCGGATGGCGGAATACTCACCCGGGTGACAACGTCTCCGCAATGCGCGGCACGACGGCTTCACCGGCCCACAATTCCGAAATCGGCAGGTGAATGCCCACCCTTAGCGAAACCCCCCATGGCGGCGCGCACCTCGTCGAGGGTGGCCTCGGCGACGGCGTTGGCGCGTTTGTTTCCCTCGTGGAGGACATCCCGTACGTACGAGAGGTCGCGCGCGTACTCGGCACGGCGCGCCCGGAGCGGCGCGAGCCGGGTGTTGACGGCCTCGGTGACGGTCCGCTTGAGCGCGGCGGCGCCCCCGTCACCGATGTCGGCGGCGACGGCGTACGGGTCCCGGTCCTGGCAGAGCGCGGCGAGCTGAAGCAGCCCCGAGACACCGGGACGGCCGGCCGGATCGTAGGTGATGCGGCGGTCCGCGTCGGTGGTGGCGCGGCGGATGAGGGCGGCGGTCTCGTCGGCGGTGGCGGAGAGCGGGATGGAGTTGGAGCGGGACTTGCTCATCTTCGTCCCGTCGGTGCCGAGGAGCACGGGCGCGGCGGAGAGCATGGCCTCGGGCTCCGGGAAGACGGTCCCGTACCGGTCGTTGAAGCGCCGGGCGATGGTCCGGGTGACTTCGAGGTGCGGGACCTGGTCCTGCCCGACGGGGACCACATCGGCCTTGCAGAAGAGGATGTCGGCGGCCTGGTGCGCCGGATACGTGAACATCAGCCCGCTGACGGCGGACTGGCGCGAGTGCGCGATCTCGTCCTTGACGGTGGGGTTGCGGCCGAGCTCGGCGACGGAGACAAGGCTGAGGAAGGGGAGGAGGAGCTGGTTGAGGGCGGGGACGGCGCTGTGCGTGAAGACGGTGGCGCGGGCCGGGTCGATACCGACGGCGAGGTAGTCGAGGACGAGGCGGTGGGTGTGGCCGAGGAGGTCGTCGGCGATGTCGCGGTCGGTGATCACCTGGTAGTCCGCGACGACGACGAAGATCTCGGCCCCGCTGTCCTGGAGGCGGACGCGGTTCTGGAGGGTGCCGAAGTAGTGGCCGAGGTGGAGGGGGCCGGTGGGGCGGTCGCCGGTGAGCATGCGGGTCATGGGTCTGTGCCCTTCTGGGGAGGTGGGTGGAGGCCGTGGTCCGGGGGGACGGCCATCTCCCTGGCTCCTCGCGGAAGGGGCGAGGCGGGACATGCGAAAGGGCCGTCCGATACCGAACGGCCCTTTTCGCGAACGCGCATACGCGCAGGTCTGGTGGCCGCTCCTAGGAGGAGCGCCACCAGGTGGAGTGCTGCGCGGGGGTCATGGGGGGAGTGTAACGGGGGTGCCGCCTGGCGGGTAAGGACTTCCGGCTCCGCCCGCCACTTCCTTACCCTGGCCGGCCGGGGGACGGCGCGAGTTGATGCGAGGCGCGTAATTCCCCCTGGCGTCAGCTCACGGCCTTCTCGACGGCTTCGAAGATGTCCGCGTCCGTCTCCTGCTGCCAGGAAGGGAGGTCGGACCAGTCGGCGACGTAACCCGGCTTCGGGTGCTCGAAGTGCTTGTACATCTGCGCGATCCAGCAGGTCGCGACGAAACGGCTCTTCTGCTCCCGGGTCAGTCTGGCCGCGGTGCCGCCGCTGACCTCGATGAACTGGCTGACCTGCTCGTACACCGAGCCGGCGGCCTCCCGCTCCCACTCGGGCGTGTCCTCCCACGGAGTCACGTAACCGGCCTTCGGCTCGCCGGGGAAGTGCTGGTGCACCCCCGCGATCCAGGCTTCCCGGAAGACCCGTGCGCCCTGGCCTTGCCCTTGCCCGTGCGACATGCCAACCCCTCTCGTCACGTCTTGCTCAACGCGCCGATCTCGGCCCCCAGCTCGGCTACGCGACTGTCGTGCGCCATGGGGCCGAGCTCACCGCGTAGGCCCTGGAGTCTACGGGCGACATATCCGGAGGAGGACTCGCGCGCGAGGGCCAAGGCCTCCCGGCCATAAACGATCACCTGGTCAGGATCGCGCCGCTTCGCGCCGACGGCCGCCAAGTCCGCCAGGACCACTCCTCGTCGCCGAAACGAATGACCATGAGCCAATACGCCCTGTTCCAGGGCCGATCTCAAGGTCTGCTCGGCCAGATCGAGACGGCCGAGCTGTACGTATCGCGCTCCCCGCTCCTCGGCCAGGCGCGAGCCGTCGAACCGAAGCCATCCGCCGTTGTGCCCAGGGCCGGCCAGGTACGCGACCTCCTCAGCCGCGTCCAGCGCGCGCTCGCACGCGGCCAGGTCACCCATCCCGGCGAAGGCCTCCGCCTGCACGGACGCGACCCAGTGCCGAGTCGACAGTGCGCTGTCTCCCCGCCTGGCGATCATTTCAGCGGCCGACAGAAGGCGGATGGCGTCCTTCAAGCGGTGTTCACAGAGATCAACGTACGCATGCCGGACGAGCGCACACGCCCAGAGGTCGTACGCTCTCGCTTCTCTGCTCGCCGAAGCGGCGAGGGCGTAGGAAGCGGCGGCGTCCGTGTAGCGGCTGCTGTCGAACGCCAGCTCTCCCGCGAGCTGGAACAGGTCACCGGCCGCGCCGCACAGCATCCGCGCCTCGGCGCCGGAGCGTGCCTGGAGGGTACTGGTCAGGGCGGAGAGCTGCTCCCGAACGATGGGCCGCACCGCCCTTTTGGCGCGGGCGAGTTGGTACACCTGCCACAGGTGATCATTCATCTGCAAGAAGCCCGGAGCACGCCCCCGGTGAGCCGCGTCGTCGAGCGCCGCGGCCTGGTCGGCGGGCAGACCGGAAGTCAGGGCTCCGACCATCGCTATCGCGCGCAGGAATTCGCGTCGGATCATGTCCTCACTGTCCCGCAAGTGGTGGTCGTCACTGTCCCGCAAGGGGTGATCGTCGCCGGGTGGGGCCGGAACAGGGCTCTGCCCCTGGCCACGCGATTGCGCGACCAGGGCGCCCACTTCGGCGAGATCGACTCGCAGCACCGCTGCGAGTCGGGGCCGTAAGGAGACCTGGGGTTCGGTCTTCCCGCTCTCCCACCGGCCGACCGTGGTGCGGTCGACGCCGAGCGCGTGGGCGAACGTTTCCTGGCTGTGGCCGAGGGCCTTTCGCCGTTCCGCGAGTCCCACGCGGGGCCCCTTTCTCCACCGATGATTCTGGGGGCGGACGATGCGCCCAGGGCATCGGATGTGCCTCAAGACTGCCGCATGGATGCCGTGGAGCGCGGGCGTTCACAGCGGTTTCCTTGACGGTGTCAGTAACCGCGGCGGCACGCACCTGCCGTTCGGGAGGGTCCGACGCTCCTCGTCGGGCGGGTCACGACCACGAAGGAGCAGTCATGGGATGGGGAACCGGCAAGGGTGGCGGCGGGGGCGACGGGAAGCATGCGGGTGGCAAGGACCCGGGTACGTCCAAGCCGTCGCCGGACAGCTCGCAGCCCAAGCAGCCCCCGAAGCACGGGAAGTAAGAGCGCGCCATGAGCATGAACCACCGCATCGGCGCGGCGGCCCAGCAGCTCGCCGCCCACGGTCTGCTCGGCGCCCTCCACGACGAACTCGGCGCCCCGCTCGCACCGGAGTGGGAGCACGCGCTGTGGGCCGTGCCCCGGCACGCCTTCCTGCCCGGGACGATCTGGCTGGCTGACGACCTGACCCCCTGCACGCGCGCTTCCACTCCCAAGACCTGGCTGCGGGCGGCCTACGCGGACGCTCCGGTGGTGACGCAGATCAACGACGGCGACGACCCCGGCGACGAGGAGCGCTGGCCCTCGTCATCCGCCTCGGCCCCCTCCATCGTCTTCCGCATGCTCGACCTGCTGCGCCTCCGCCCCGGGCACCGCGTGTTGGAGATCGGCACCGGGACCGGCTGGAACGCCGGGCTGCTCGCCCATCGGCTCGGGGCCGAGCAGGTGACCACGATCGAGGTCGACACGGCACTGGCGGTGCAGGCGGCGCTCGCCCTGAAGAGAGCCGGCCTGGAACCCACGGTCATCAGCGGGGACGGGGCTGCCGGTTACCCGGCGGGAGCGCCCTACGACCGGATCATCGCCACCTGCTCGGTACGGGAAGTGCCCCCGGCCTGGCTGCGCCAGACGGCCCCGGGCGGGGTGATCCTCACGCCGTGGGAGACACCGTGGCTGTGTTACGGGCTGCTGCGGCTCATCGTCGACGGTACGGGGACGGCGTCCGGCTGGTTCTCTCCCCACTCGGCGTTCATGCTCATGCGCGGCCAGCGCTCCGACCTGCGGATCTACCGTGATGTCGTACGTGATGAGCACGTCCCCACCGAGTCCGTGACGCGCCTGTCGCCCTGGGCGGTGACGGGCGACGACTGGGCCGCCCGCTTCGCGATCGGGCTCCGGACGCGGGATGTCTGGCACACCTGGCACGAGGATCCCGGCGTCGAGGGGGTCGTCTCCCGGCTGTGGCTCGCCACCACCGATGCCACTTCGTGGGCGGCGGTGGACCGGGACGGGCGCGGTGGTGAGCGGTTCACCGTGTGGGAGTACGGACCGCGGCGCCTGTGGGCGGAGGTGGAGGAGGCGTACGGGTGGTGGCGCCGGGTGGGCGGCCCCGGTCCGGAGCGCTTCGGGATGACGGTGACCCCGGACGGCCACCACACCCCGTGGCTCGACTTCCCGGACCACCCGGTCCCCCGGGGCGGGGGTGGGCCCCGGGGTGGCGGCGGACCGCAGGGGGCGCGCACGCAGTTCCCCAAGCCCCGGTAGCCACCCCGGACCGCGGGGTGCCGGACCCCTTTCCTCCTTACCTGCGGACCGTGGAGGGTTGCTCGCGCAGTTCCCCGCGCCCCTGTAGGCCACCCCGGACCGGGGGGTGTGCCCCTCTCTCACCTGCGGACCGTGGAGGGCCGTTCGCGCAGTTCCCCGCGCCCCCCAAGGGGTCGTGCCCGAGCGGGGTTTCGCGGTTGCGGGGGGCCGCCTCAGGGGCGCGGGGAACTGCGCGAACGGCCCCCACCGGCCCGCAGCCGAAGGACGACCGATCCGCGCAGCGGAGCGTCGGCGACGGTGGTGTGGCAGTGTCGGATGCGACGGCGGCGCACGGTCGCCCGCGGCGGGGGCCATGGTCCAGAGGCCCGGGCTTGCGCAACCCGGCCGAACGGGCGGGCGGGTGGGTCATGGGGGCGCGCTGATCACGGCCTGCGGACGCCTTCCGGTCTGAGCCGACCAGCAGAGGCCCGGGCCCTCCCAACCCGGCCGCACGGGCGGGCGGGTGGGCAAATCCCCCCTCAACTCAACCCCCCGGCGAAGCAATCGCCCGAGCCGCCCGCACCTCCTGGCGGAGGGGGCCCAGTACCCCCTCCTCCGGGCCCGTCAGCGACGCCCGTACCTCCACCAGCGTGGACGACGCCCGCAGCCCGTCCGCCAGCCCGCGCAACTCCCGTACCGCCGCCGCCACTTCCTCCTCCGCCGGCGGGGCCGCGCCGTGGTTGACCCGTACGCGTGCCGCCGTCGTCGCGTCCACGATCCGCTCCACCGCCACCACCAGCGGCCACCACGCCGCCGCCCGCGCCCCCGTCGGCGGCGGCTCGGTCAGCGCGCGCTGGAACTCGGAGCGGACCACCGACAGGTCGCGGTAGATCCGGCGGCGCCGGCGGACCCGTTCGGCCTGGTCCTGGCCTTCCCCGCCGAACCGGCCCTCTCCGCCGAACGCGCACTCCACGTACCCCGCCGCGTCCTCCACCGCGTCCGCCAGCCGGTCCCCGATCCGGGTGTGCCAGCTCTCCGGCCACAGCAGATAGCCCGCCACCAGCGAGATCCCGCAGCCGATCAGGCTGTCCCACAGGCGCGGCAGCACCAGGCCGAAGCCCTGGTGGTTCAGGAGGTCCGAAAGGAGCAGGATCACCGGGGTGATGGCCGCCGTCTGGAAGGCGTACCCCTTCGCCGAGAACGCCGGGATCAGCGCCGCCAGCACCACCATCACGGGCACGTCCCACCACCCGCGCGGCACCTCCGCCAGCACGGCCGCCGCGGTCACCAGACCCACCGCCGTCCCCAGCGCGCGCAGCACCGCCCGCGAGAACACCGACCCGAAGTCCGGCTTCAGGACGAACGTGACGGTCAGCGCCACCCAGTACGAGCGCTCCACCGCCACCAGCGACACCAGCGCCTGGGCGAGCCCGATGCAGAGCGCGAGCCGCAGCCCGTACCGCCAGGAGGCCTCGGAGAACAGCACGTCGCGCGCGCCCCGCCGCACCCGGATGCGCAGCGCCGCCGGGCGCCCGAGCCGGTCGTCGACGTTGTACGGATCGGGGTCCGGCTTGTGGACCACCACGGCCGCGTGCCGCAGCGCCGCGTCCACCGCCCGCTCCGACGGCGCGGCCGCCTCCGGCAGGGCCAGGTCCGGCACCGGTCCGGTGTGCGCCCGCTCCACCGCCGTCGCCAGCTCCCGTACGGCCGCGGGGATCTCGGGCGGCAGCGGACGCCCGCGCAGATGCGCCGCGGGGGCCGCCTCCACCAGCGGGATCACCACGTTCAGCTGGGCGAGCAGCCGCACCAGGGGGCTGCGCCGTCCGTGGTCGCGGGTGCGGCGCGCGAGCACCAGGTCGTACGCCGTGTTGAGCGACTGCGTGACCGCCTGCCGTCGGGCGTCGTACGCCGGTGTGCCCGCGGCTTCGAGGAGGTCGGCCACCGCCCGGTAGGTGGAGGCGACGGCCGTCCGTTCCGGGACGCGGTTGCGCAGCGGCCAGCCGAGCAGGGTGAGCAGGAGGACGAAGAGCCCGCCGAGGGAGAGCAGCAGCGGCGCCTTCCACCAGGGCGAGGGCATCGGCAGTCCCGCCCCGACCACGGCGTTCAGCAGGAGCAGCAGCCCGGACACGGACGCCACCGCCCCGATGGACGAGATCATTCCGGAGGCGAGGGCGACCAGGGTGAGCGCGGCGACCGCGAACCAGCCCTCGCCGTACACCAGGGTGCCCAGGGTGACCCCGAGGGCGCCGAAGAGCTGCGGCACGGCGATGTTGAAGACCCGCATCCGGTACGCGTCGGCGGTGTCGCTGATGACCCCGGAGAGCGCGCCCATGGACACCAGCGCGCCGTACGTCGGCTGGTCGGTGGCGAAGCCCACGGCCAGCGGGGCCGCCAGCGCGATCCCGGCCCGCGCGACTCCGGGCCACACGATCGGGGTGCTCTGCGGGCGCAACCCGCTGACCAGCCACTGCGGCGGCGCGAGCCGCACCCGCCCCCGGCCGCCCGGGCCCTTGTCCACGTCGAGCTGTGCACCCATGGCATCAGTATGCGATCACGGTGAATACAACCTTTTGGGTGGGTCTACCCGCGCCGGAAGAGAGCCGTGCGGGCGAATATTTATCCACACCCTGTGGATAAACTTTCCCGCCCGCCCCAAGAAAACGGACATCTACGGCACACCTACGGCACATCTACGGCACGAACAGCGTCTTCCCCCGCGCCCCGCCCGCCCGGTTCCGCTCCATCGCCTCCGCCACCTTCTCCAACGGGTATTCCGCCTCCACGGGCACGTGCACGTCACCCGCCAGTGCCGCGGCCGCCAGCGCGTCGAGCAGCGCGCCCGACGCCGTGAGCTGGAAGTTCACTCCCCTGCCGGACGGGGCCGCGCCGCGGGTGCTCAGGGCCGCGCCGCCCGGACGCATCAGCCGGGCGTACACCTCGAAGGCCTCCGCGTCCGCCGACACCAGGTCCACCACCGCGTCCACCCCGCCCGGCACGGCCCGTTCGCACGCCTCGCGCACCGACTCCTCGGTGGAGTCGATCGCCAGGGCCGCGCCCAGCGCCCGCATCCGCTCCCGCTCCGCGCCCCGCACCACCGCCACCACCCGGATGTCCCGCGCCGCCGCCAACTGGGTCAGCGCGCTGCCGACCCCGCCCGCCGCGCCCACCAGGAGCATCGAGTCGCCCGGTTCGAGCGCCACACCCGTACGCAGGATCTGGAGCGCGGTCATCCCGGCCGTGGGCAGGGCCGCGGCCGCCCGCAGCGCGAGCCCGTCGGGCACCCCGGCGATGGTCGCGTCGTGCGGCATCGTCACGTACTCCGCGTATGTGCCGGTCCCCACCGGTGGCCGCGCCGCCTGCCCGTACACCGCGTCGCCCACCACGAACCGGTTCTCGCCGGGTCCGACCACGTCCACGCGGCCGGCGAAGTCGACGCCGAGGACCAGCGGGAAGACGTGCGGGGCCCGGCCGTCGAGGAGGCCGTCCGCGACCTGCCAGTCGAACGGGTTGAGGGCCGCGTACGCGACCTTCACCAGCACTTCGCCCGGGCCGGGTTCCGGCTTGGGGACATGGATGACCTCCGGCGTGGCCCTGAAGGCCTGGACCGCGACAGCGCGCATACCTTGACGCCTCCTGCTCGGCTAGGCCCCCCTGCAACCGGGCTTCCGGACGGTCCGATCCTCACCCACGAGCGCGCCGCCCGCACCCCGGGCAACCCGGCCCGCCCCGCTTAAGGGACCCGCCCGGCCGACGGGTTTGCCGGGCCGACGGGTTCGCCGGGCCGACGGGTTCACCGGGCCGACGGGTTCACCGGCCGGGCGTCGCGGGCCGCTGTCCCCGCCGGGGAGCGGTCCGCGGTGCGTTCAGCCCGTCAGATGGGCGCGCACGGCCGCGTTGAACTCCTCGGGCCGCTCCAGGTTGGGCAGATGGGCCGCCCGCTCCACGACCACCAGGGCGGACCCGGGGACCGCGGCGTGCATGGCCTCGGCGTCGGCGACCGGGGTGTACGTGTCGTCGCGGCCCACCACGATCAGGGTGGGGACGGTGACCGTGGTGAGCAGCTCCCGGTAGTCGGGCCGCTCGGCCCGCCCGCGCAGCGCGGCGGCCGCCCCCTCGGGATCGGTCGCGGTCATCATCCGGTGCACCCGCGCCTTGACCGCCGCGTCCGCGTACGGCGCCACCATCTTCTCCAGGACCTCGTCGGCGTACGGCTTCATGCCCTCGCGTACGAGCCGGTCGGCCGCCTCGCGGCGGGCGGTGCGTCCGGCCGGGGTCTCGGCGGCGGGGAAGGTGTCCGCGAGGAGCAGACCGCTGATCCGCTCGGGGAAGAGGCGGTAGCACTCCATGACGATCTGGCCGCCCATGGAGAGCCCGCCGAGGAGGAAGCGCCCGAGGCCGAGCCGGTCGGCGAGCGCCAGGACGTCCTCGGCGAAGTCGGAGAGGAGGGTGGTGCCGGGGGTGACGGGCGCGCTGCCGTAGCCGCGCAGATCGGGGGCGACGACCCGGTGCGAGCGCGCGAACTCCTCGGTCTGCGGGTCCCACATCGTGCGGTCGAAGGGATGGCCGTGGACCAGGAGCAGGGCGTCGCCCGTGCCCCGGTCGGTGTAGGTGGTGGGCATGTCAGGAGGCTAGGCGGCCCCAACTCCTCGGTGCAATAAGATCTTTGCTCTCGGTGCAATGCGGTCTCGGTGCGAGGCTGCTCCCGGTGCACTGTCGCTGCTCTCGGTGCAATGCGGTCTCGGTGCGAGACTGCTCCCGGTGCACTGTCGCTGCTCTCGGTGCACTGCGGGCGGGCTCTGGAGGAGCGATGGACTACCTGCGGCTGGCGGACGGGGTCGCGGCGGCGATAGCCGACGGAAGGCTGCGGCCGGGCGACCGGCTGCCGCCCCAGCGGACGTTCGCGCGCCGCCACCGGGTGGCGGTCTCCACCGCGATCCGGGCATACGGGGAGCTGGTGCGGCGGGGCCTGGTGGTGGGGGAGGTCGGGCGCGGCACGTTCGTCCGGGCGGCGCCGCCGCACCCCGGGTCGGTGCTCGCCGAGGACAGCGGCCGTACGCCGGTGAACCTGGAGCTCAACTACCCCGTGGCGGACGGTCAGTCGGAGCTGATGGGCCGCGCCCTCACGGCTCTGTCCCGCCCGGACGTGCTCCTTCGGGCGACCCGCCCGGCGGCGGCGGACGGTACGCCCGAGGCGCGGGCGGCGGCGGCCCGGCTGCTGGCCCGCCCCGGCTGGCGCCCGGACCCGGACCGGCTGCTGTTCGCGGGCAACGGCCGTCAGGCGATCGCGGCGGCGCTGTCGTCGCTGGCCGGGCCCGGGGCCCGGGTGGGCGTGGAGGAGCTGACGTATCCGCTGGTCAAGGCGGTCGCGGAGCGGTTGGGGATCTCCCTGGTGCCGATCGGGACGGACGGGTCGGGGATGCTGCCCTCGGCGCTGGAGGCGGTGCACCGGCGGACGCCGCTGAGCGCGGTGTACGTCCAGCCCACGCTCCACAATCCGCTGTCGCTGACGATGCCCGGGACGCGGCGGGCGGAACTGGCGGCGGTCCTGCGGGAGTCGGGGCTCGCCGCCGTCGAGGACACGACCTGGGCGTTCCTGGCGGACGGGGACGGGACGCCCGCACCGCTGGCGGCGTACGCCCCGGAGCGGACCCTGCTCGTCGACAGCCTCTCCAAGCGGCTGGCGCCGGGCCTGACGGTCGGGTTCCTGAGCGT
Source organism: Streptomyces sp. NPDC005878 (assembly GCF_040629815.1). Classification (NCBI taxonomy): domain Bacteria; kingdom Bacillati; phylum Actinomycetota; class Actinomycetes; order Kitasatosporales; family Streptomycetaceae; genus Streptomyces; species Streptomyces sp. NPDC005878. The sequence goes on along the minus strand of NZ_JBEXWK010000005.1, from coordinate 92,193 downwards.
GCCCGAGGCGTACGGGGAGGAGGCCGCGCGGGCGCTGCGGTCGGGGGCGTGGACGGCGGCCCGGTTCGCCCTGGAGGCGGCGGTGCGGTGGGTGGAGGACGGAACGGTGGAGGCGGTGACGGCGGCGAAGCGGGCGGAGGCGGCGGCGCGGCAGGCGCTGGTCGCGCGCCACCTGGGCGCCTTCTCCGTCCGTACGGACCCCCGCTCCTTCTCCTGCTGGTGGGAGCTGCCCGAGCCGTGGCGGGCGGAGACCTTCGTGGCGGCGGCCGTACGGGAGCTGGGGGTCGCGGTGACGCCCGGGAGCGCGTTCGCGGTGGGCGCGGGGTCGGCGCCGGACGCGGTCAGGGTGGGTCTGGCGTCGCCGCCGCGGCCGGTGCTGGACGCGGCGCTTCGCCGGCTGGCGGAGCTCGCCGTACGCGACCGCCGAGCCGTACGCGACCGCTGAGCCACGCCGTCAGCGCCAGCGCGAGACCGGCGGCGACGGCGGACCAGGCGGTGGTGCGCAGGAGGGCGGTGAGGGCGTCGTAGACGCCCGCCGCCGTGCCGGGGTCGGCGCGGGGCGGGAGGTCGGCGAGGGTCAGGACCCGGCCGAGGGCGACCAGCGCGCGCAGCCCGAGCCCGCCTGCGGCGATGCCGAGGCCGACGGCGGTGACGTGGGGGCGCACGGGTCCAGCCAACCCCGGGTTGCCGGGTGGGGCGCGCGGGTGTGGGCTGTATGGGGGAAGGTCCGTGGAAGGTGCCGAGGTACCGAGGTGCCGTGGAAGGAGCCCGCCATGTCCTCACACGCAGCGATGCCGAGGAGGCAGCCGACGTCGAGGCCGAGCCGCGCCACCGGCAGGCCGTCCCGGCTCGGCCTGCCGCCGGCCCTGATCGCCCTGCCGCTCGTGACCGGCGTCTTCTACGGCTTCTGGGCCGCGTCCATCAGCCGCAGGGGCGGGGAGGTGACGGGCGGGAACATCGCGCTGGGACTGGTGTCCGGGGCGGTGATCGCGGCCCTGGGCCTCGGCCTGCTGCTGATCCAGGGCCGCCTGCCCCGCGAACTCCGGGCCCTGGCGTTCGGAACGCTGTTCGGCGCGGGGACGGGGTTCCTGTATGCCCAGTCGGGCGAGAGTGTGCTGGGGGCGGCGGGGATGGGGGCGGTGCTGGGGGCGGGGATGGGGTTGGCGGCGTTCTATGTGTTCTACACACGGGAGTGAGGGGACCGCTCGGGGTGTGCCCTTCGCCTGCGGCCCGGTGGGGGCTGACCGCGCAGTTCCCCGCTCCTCTTGGTGTTGGTGCCCGGCCTTCGTCTGCGGACGGGTGGGGGCTGGCCGCGCAGTTCCCCGCGCCCCTGGGTAGTCCGCCTGAGCGGCGAATCCTGGCTCGGCCACGGGTGCTTGTTCTTCGCCTGCGGACCGTGGATGGCCGGTCGCGCAGTTCCCCGCGCCCCTAGGCAGTCCGCCTGAACCGGTGAACTCGGCTCAGCCACAGACCCCCAGCTCTTCGCCTGCAGACCGTGGACGGCCGGTCGCGCAGTTCCCCGCGCCCCTGGGTAGTCCACCCTGAGCCGGTGAACACGGCTCGGCCACAGACCCCCCAGGGGCGCGGGGAACTGCGCGGGCGACCCACCACAGCCCGCAGACAAACGACAGCCCGGCCCTGCAGGGGCGCGGGGAACTGCGCGAGCGACCCACCACGACCCGCAGACAAAGGCCGGGCGCGAAAGGGGCGCGGGGAACTGCGCGAGCGACCCACCACGACCCGCAGACAAAGGCCGGGCGCGAAAGGGGCGCGGGGAACTGCGCGGGCCGGCAACCCGTTACCCACAGCCGCCCCGCAGGGTCCCCCCTCAGAACAGCGGCAGCTGCCCCGGGAACGGTGCCACCTCGTACCCGTCCAGGGTCGGCCGGCCCAGGCCCGGAGGGGCCGGGCGCTTCGAGCCGGGGCACAGCGTCAGCTCACCCCCACCCGCCACCCGCGCCCGCGGATCATGACGCACATACCGCCCCGCCACCACAGCCACGGCACGGCCGCACGACGGACACGAACGGCGGGGAGAGACACTCGGCATGCGGCCATGCTGCCAGAGGGGTACGACAACCGGGGCGGAGCGGACCCGCCGGGCAGCCGGCCGCATGCCGGGCCAGGACCTACGCCGCCGGCTTGAACGCCGACGCCAGCCCGTTGCGCCACAGGCTGTTCACGCGCGAGCGCTCCGTGCTGTTCGGGTACGCGTTCCGGCACGACGTGCCCGGCCCGCCGCCGGACATCAGCTCGCTGCACGGACCCGAGTAGTGGTCCGGCAGCCCGAGGACGTGGCCGGTCTCGTGGGCGACCACACGGACCGAGTAGTACTGCTGGTTCTGCTGGTAGTCCAGGAAGATGTACCCGCCGCCGTGCCCGTCCGTGGACGCGTACGAGCCCTGCGGGTCGTTGCCCTCGTAGTACGAGAAGTCCGCGCCGGACGACGACTCGGCGAGGCGGACGTTCTGCACCGAGGAGTTCCAGATCTGCGCGGACTGCGATATCTGGGAACGGAAGCTCGGCGCGTTACGGGTGCTGTAGTAGACGGTGACGGAGGCCGCCAGCGGGTTGGCGGCCCGCTTCTTGGCCACGGACTTCATCACGGCGTCGTAGAACGCCTTGTTGTTGGCCGCCTCCTTGGCGGACCCGGCGTACGACGCGCCGTGCACGTACGCGGAAGAGGACGACGAGGAGAGGGGCGAAGAGGAAGACGGGGAAGCGGCGGAGGGGGCGGCGGCCGTGGCGGGGATCGCGCCCAGGCCGGCGAGCGCCAGACCCAGGGCGGCGGACAGGACGACAGTCCTCTGGTGTCTCATGGGGGGCTCCTGCTCGTTCATTCGTGGGGGTGTCCCCGGTGGGTTGCCGGGGGCAAGGGCGAGTGTCGGGGAGCCGGATGTGCCCGGGGATGATGACAACCGGCGATAACCCCGCGTTATCCGCCCGGATTCGGCCGTCTAGTGCGGGACATGACAAGCCCTTTACGCTCGGGATATGGAGCTCGACGTGAGGCATCTCCGCGCGCTGTGCGCGATCGCCGACACCGGCAGTCTGCACAGGGCCGCGCGGCAGCTCGGAACCAGCCAGCCGGCCCTGACCACCCAGCTCCGGCGGATCGAGCACTCACTGGGCGGCCTGCTCTTCTCCCGGGAGCGCACCGGCTGCCGCCCGACACCGCTGGGCCGGACCGTCCTCAGCCGCGCCCGGCCGCTGCTCGCGGGGATGGACGCGCTGCTCACGGAGGTGCGCGCGGCCGTCGACGGCGTGGACGGGCGGCCCCGGCTGCGGATCGGGTCCACCGCCAGCCGGGCCATTCCGGGGTGGCTGCGGCGGCTGCGCGAGCGGCTGCCCGGCACGGAGACGCAGCTCCATGTCGACGTCTCCGCCCACGCGTTGCTGAACCTGGTCGCGGCGGGCGAGCTCGACGTGGCCTTCGTCCACCAGGTGGAGGGGTGCCCGCTGCGGGTGCCCGACGGACTCGACGTGCGGGTGCTCGTCGAGCGCGAACCGCAGTTCATCTCCCTGGCGGCCGACCATCCGGCGGCCGAGGAGGACGTGGTGGACCTCGCCGATCTGGCGGGGGACCGCTGGATGGTGGATCCCAGCGTGGACGGGGAGTGGGACGGGCTGCGGCGGGTGTTCGCGGAGGCGGGGCTCAACCCCCGTGTGCTGCACGGCGATTACCTGACGGCGGCGTCCCTGGTGGCGTCCGGCGAGGTCGTCACGCCCTGTCAGCCCACGTCCCGGCCCCGCGCGGACATGGCGATCCGCCCGCTGCGGGGGGACCCGCTGGCGGTGCGGCTGCTGCTGGCGGCGCGGGCGGGGGCGTACGAGTCGGGGGTGTACGGGACGGTGCACTCGGCGCTGGACGCGGCGTACTGGGAGGCGGCGCGGCAGTCCGCCCCGTACCGCACCTGGCTGTCGGGCCCACTGGCCCTGCGTCCCTGACGGTGCCCGGTGTGGCGCGGACCCCGCGTGCAGACGGGCGATCCGGGGCAGCAGACCGATCGGTGACGGATCCGTCCGGGGCGTAAGCGGTACGGCGTCGTCCGCCCCCTGCCGAGGTTGACCGGATCGGATCGCTAACCTTACGTGTCCACGCTCGTGCTCCCGCTCACGCGGCGTGGGTACGCAACGCCCTGCACCACCCTGCACCGCACATCGCACCCAACTCATGCGAAAGGCCTCGCCCATGGGCATTCGGAGCTTGCTGCGCAAAGTGTTCGGACGCGATCGCGACGCGGAGAGCGCCGACCTGACGGCGGCTCCGGCGGAGGAGTCGGCCCCGGCCGCGGCGGCCGTACCGGCCCCCGCCGAGGAGTCGGCACCGGCCGCGTCCACGAACCCCACCCCGACCGTCCCGGCACCCGCCCGGCGCGACCTGTCCCCCGCGGAGGAACTGGTCGCGGCGGCGTTCGACGCGACGCCGCGGGCCGCCGTCCCGGCGCCGACCCGACCGGTGGAGGACGCGTCCCCGGCCGAACCGTCGGCACCGGCTCCGCCTCCGGAGTCGAAGCCGAAGCCGAAGCCGGAGCCGAAGGCGGACCCGGAGGCGAAGGCGGAGCCGAAGCCGGAGCCCGCCGCCTCCGAGGTCCCGCAGCCGCGCGCGGAGTCCCCGCGGGCGGAGAAGACCACGGAGGCCGAGCCGAAGCCGAAGACGCCCAAGGCCGAGGCGGAGACCGAGGCGGAGACCGAGCCGCAGGCCGAGGCCGTCGAGCCGAAGCCCGAGCCTAAGTCGAAGCCGAAGGCCAAGCCGGAGCCCGAGCCGAAGGCCGAGCCCGAGACGAAGGCCGCCGAGCCCAAGCCGAAGCCGAAGGCGGAGTCCGAGCCCAAGGCCGCCGAGCCCGAGCCCGCCCCCGAACCGGAAGCCGTACAGGCCAAGGCCGACCCCGACCCCGTAAACGCCAAGCCCAAGGCCAAGGCCAAGGGCGCCCCCGAGCCCGAGCCCCGGCCCGAGCCCGCCAACGCCAAGGCCAGCGCCAGCGCCAGCCCCAAGGGCGCCCCCGAGGCATCCCCCGCCAAGGCGTCCCCCGCCGTCACCCTCCCCCGGCTCAAGTCCCGCGCCCCCGGTCTCGTCGACCACTACAAGGCCGCCGGGGCCCAGCTGCGCAAGGCCGGGCTGAACGGGGCGCGGGCCTCGGTGTACCTCGTGCTGGACCGGTCCGGGTCGATGCGGCCGTACTACAAGGACGGCAGCGCCCAGCACCTCGCCGAGCGGGTGCTCGCGCTCGCCGCGCACCTCGACGAGGACGCCGCCGTCCACACCGTGTTCTTCTCGACCGAGCTCGACGGCACCGCCGACCTCTCCCTCACCTCGTACGAGGGCGTCATCGACGAGACGCACGCCGCGCTCGGGCACATGGGGCGCACCAGCTACCAGTGCGCCGTCGAGGCGGTCGTGGAGCACTACGAGAAGAGCCGCGGCGACGGCCCCGCGCTGGTGGTCTTCCAGACCGACGGCGCCCCGGACGCCAAGGTGGCCGCCCGGGAGGCGCTCGCCGACGCGGCCGGCAAGGACCTGTTCTGGCAGTTCGTGGCGTTCGGCGAGGACGACAGCAAGGCGTTCGACTTCCTGCGGAAGCTGGACGCTCCCAACGCCGCGTTCCTGCACGCCGGGCCCGCGCCCAGTGACGTGCCCGACACCGCGTTCTACCAGGGCCTCCTCGCCGGGTTCGCCCAGCGGGACTGATCCCCCGCGGCCCGGGAGCGCGGGAGGACCGGTCGCACGGTCCCCCGCGCCCCGGCCCCCGCGCCCCCGCGGCCGGCCCCCGCCCGCCCCGCGCGTTTACGCGGGTGAGTGGATCTCCCCGCGGCCGTTAGGATTTCGACCATGGCGGCCACTGGATCCGAGAAGCAGGGGGCGAACGACGTGAAGTCCTTCTACGTATCGACCCCCATCTACTACGTCAACGACGCTCCTCACCTGGGCCACGCCTACACGACCGTCGCAGGCGACGTGCTCACGCGCTGGCACCGTCAGCGCGGCGAGAAGGTGTGGTACCTCACCGGCACGGACGAGCACGGTCAGAAGATCATGCGCACGGCCGACGCGAACGGGGTCACCCCGCAGGAGTGGTGCGACAAGCTCGTCGAGGAGGCCTGGAAGCCCCTCTGGGAGCACCTGGAGATCGCGAACGACGACTTCATCCGGACGACGGAGAAGCGGCACACCGACCGGGTGCAGGAGTTCGTGCAGGACCTGTACGACAAGGGCGAGATCTACAAGGGCGGCTACGAGGGCCCGTACTGCGTGGGCTGCGAGGAGTACAAGCTCCCCGGGGACCTCATCGAGGCCGAGGACGGCACCAGGCTGTGCCCCGTCCACAAGAAGCCGGTGGAGATCCTCAAGGAGGAGAACTACTTCTTCAAGCTGTCCGAGTACGGCCCGAAGCTCCTGGAGTTCTACGAGGCGAACCCGGGCTTCATCCAGCCCGAGTCGGCCCGCAACGAGGTCCTGAACTTCGTGAAGCAGGGCCTCCAGGACCTGTCGATCTCCCGGTCCGCCTTCGACTGGGGCGTCCCGATCCCGTGGGACGACAAGCACGTCATCTACGTGTGGGTCGACGCGCTCCTGAACTACGCCACGGCCGTCGGCTACGGCGCCAACCAGGAGAAGTTCGAGCAGACCTTCCCGGCCAACGTGCACCTGGTCGGAAAGGACATCCTCCGCTTCCACGCGGTCATCTGGCCCGCGATGCTGATGGCCAACGGCCTGCCCGTGCCCGGCCAGGTCTTCGGGCACGGCTGGCTGATGGTCGGCGGCGAGAAGATGTCCAAGTCGAGCCTCACCGGCATCAAGCCGCAGGACCTCACCTCGCACTTCGGCGTGGACGCCTACCGCTGGTACTTCCTGCGCGCGATCGCCTTCGGCCAGGACGGCTCGTTCTCCTGGGAGGACTTCACCGCCCGGTACACCTCGGAGCTCGCCAACGACTACGGCAACCTCGCCTCGCGCGTGGCGGCCATGGTCGGCAAGTACTTCGGGGGCGCGCTGCCCGCGGCGACGGCAGCCGGCGAGGCCGAGCGGGCGATCGCCGACGGCCTGGCGAAGGCCGTGGCCGAGGCGGACCGGAAGATCGGCGAGGAACTGGACTTCCAGGGCGGCATCCTGGCCGTCTTCGACTTCGTGAAGCAGGTCAACGGCTACATCACGGAGCAGGAGCCGTGGAAGGTGGCCAAGGACGACTCGGAGGAGGGCCGGGCGCGCCTGGCGACCATCCTCTACACCGCCGCCGAGGCGCTGCGCGCGGTCGCGGTCCTGCTGAACCCGGTCATGCCGGACACCTCGCAGAAGCTGTGGGAGTCGCTGGGCGCCGAGGCGGCCGGTCTGGGCGCGCTGGCCGACCAGCGGATGGGGGACGTCGGCACCTGGGGCCTGCTGCCGGCCGGTGCGACGGTGACGAAGGGCGCGGTGCTGTTCCCGCGTCTGGAGGAGAAGCCCGCGTAACGCGTGCGTGAAGGCCCGGAACCCGGCTTCCCCGCTCTCAGGAGCGGGGGAGCCGTGCGGTTCCGGGCCTTTCGCGTGCCCTGCCCGGGTTGCGGGCCGCGTCCCGCGCGCGCACGCTGCGGACATGGGTGACGTACGGAGGGGGTGCGCGCAGTGACGAGGAGTACCGACCAGCCGCAGGCGGAGGAGGAGCGCCGCCGCGAGGAGCTGCTGGCCAAGGTCCGCGAGGCGAACCGGCAGAGCGCGAGGCGCCCGCACGGGCCGCCGGCGCCGGACCCGGTGGACCCGGCCGACGACTGACGCGGGCCCGGATCCGCGGGGGATCCGGGCCCGTCGCCGTACGGGGCCGCCCGGGGAGCAGCCCGGGAAAGCGGCTGCTCCGGCGGCTGCTGTCCGCTACTTGTCGGCTACTTGTCCGCTACTTGTCGGCGGTCTTGGGCGCGACCGGCTTGCGCAGCTGGATGTTCAGCTCGCGCAGCCGCGTCTCGTCCAGCTCGGTGGGCGCGCCCATCATCAGGTCCTGCGCGTTGCCGTTGAGCGGGAACGCGATGGTCTCGCGGATGTTGGGCTCGTCGGCGAGGAGCATCACGATGCGGTCCACGCCCGGGGCGATGCCGCCGTGCGGCGGGGCGCCGAGGCGGAACGCCTTGAGCATGCCGCCGAACTCGCGCTCCACGGTCTCCCGGTCGTACCCGGCGACCTCGAAGGCCTTGAACATGATCTCGGGCTCGTGGTTCCGGATCGCGCCCGAGGACAGCTCGATGCCGTTGCAGACGATGTCGTACTGCCAGCCCAGCACGTCCAGCGGGTCCTGGGTCTGAAGGGCCTCCAGACCGCCCTGCGGCATGGAGAAGGGGTTGTGCGAGAAGTCGATCTTGCCGGTCTCCTCGTCCTTCTCGTACATCGGGAAGTCGACGATCCAGCAGAACCGGAAGACGCCCTCCTCGAAGTGGCCGGCGCGCTTGGCGGCCTCGACGCGGACCGCGCCCATGATCTTGGAGACCTCGTCGTACTCGCCCGCGCCGAAGAAGACGGCGTGCCCGGCGGCGAGGCCGAGGCGCTCGGTGAGGACCTTGACGTTCTCCTCGGTGAGGAACTTGGCGATCGGACCCGCGAAGGTGCCGTCCTCGCCGACGCGGATCCAGGCCAGGCCCTTGGCGCCGTGCTCCACCGCGTACTCACCGAGGCCGTCGAAGAACTTGCGGGACTGGCCCGCGACGTCCGGCACCGGCAGCGCGCGCACGTGCTTGCCGGCGAACGCCTTGAACTCCGAGCCCGCGAAGACGTCGGTGATGTCGACGAGCTCCAGCTGGGCGCGCAGGTCCGGCTTGTCGTTGCCGTACTTCAGCATCGACTCGCGGAACGGGATCCGCGGGAACGGCGAGGTGACGTGGCGTCCGCCGCCGAACTCCTCGAACAGCTCGGTCATGAGCTTCTCGATCGGCTGGAAGACGTCCTCCTGCTCGACGAAGCTCATCTCGACGTCGAGCTGGTAGAACTCGCCCGGCGAGCGGTCCGCGCGGGCGTCCTCGTCGCGGAAGCAGGGCGCGATCTGGAAGTAGCGGTCGAAGCCCGAGATCATCAGCAGCTGCTTGAACTGCTGCGGGGCCTGCGGCAGCGCGTAGAACCTGCCGGGGTTCAGCCGGGAGGGGACGACGAAGTCGCGGGCGCCCTCGGGGGAGGTCGCGGCGAGGATCGGGGTCGCCATCTCGTTGAAGCCGAGCGCGGTCATCTTGCGGCGCATCGCCGAGATGACGGCCGAGCGCAGCATGATGTTGCGGTGCATGCGCTCGCGGCGCAGGTCGAGGAAGCGGTACTCCAGGCGCCGCTCCTCGTTGACGCCGTCCTCGGCGTTGATCGTGAACGGCAGCGGGCCGGCCGCGCCGAGCACCTCGACCTCACCGACCTCGATCTCGATCTCGCCGGTCGGCAGGTCCGCGTTCACGTTCTCCGCGCCGCGCGAGACGACCTTGCCGTCGATCCGGACGACCGTCTCCTTGGAGAGCTTGTCCAGGACCTCCGCGCCGGGCGTGCCCGGGCGGGCGACCAGCTGGGTGATGCCGTAGTGGTCGCGCAGATCGATGAAGAGGATGCCGCCCAGGTCTCGGCGATTGTGCAGCCAGCCGCTCAGCCGGACGTCGGCGCCGACGTCGGAGGCGCGGAGCTCGCCGCAGGTGTGGGACCTGTACCGATGCATTTCTTCATCCAGTTCTTCGCGTGACAGGCGGGAAACAGTCCCTCCAGGTTACCGGCCGGGCCCAGCAGCTCTCGCCGGTATAAAACGGGCTGCCTAGAGTGGGGATCATGCGCACCGAGGACGTCCTGGCTGCGATCGCCACCGGGCTGTGGCGCTGGGACAACGCGTCCGGAACGGTCACGCTCGACGCCGAGGCCGCCCGCCTCCTCGGCCTGCCCCCCGAGCGGGTGGCGCTCAGCGAGGCCGCCGTGCGCTCCCGCTTCCACCCGGTCGACTGGAACGAGGTCGACCAGATCGTGGCCCTGGCCGTCGCGGAGGGCACCCTCGCCGAGGCCCGGATGCGGATCATGGACGAGAGCGGGCGGGTGCTGCGGACCGTACGCAGCCGCTCCAAGCCGCTGCGCAAGGAGACGGCCGACGGCGTGGACTACGTCCTGGTCGGCACCCTCCAGGAGGTCGCGGAGCCACAGCCGTCCATCGCCGCGCACACCCCCATCACCGGCGACTGGCGCCGCTCGCGGGAGGCGTTCCTGCTGGACGCGGGCCGGGCGCTGGCCGAGGCCCGCTCCACGGCCGAGGTGCTGCGGGTGGCGGCCTCGCTGTCCATGCCGGGCTTCTCGCCCGACGGCCTCGCCGTCTTCGGGGTCGCCGGGGACCGCCTGTCGATCATCGGCCACCACGGGCACAACCCCGGCGACGACGGCCCCTTCGCGGACATGCCGCTGGACACGGACTACCCGGCGGCGGACGTCGTACGGACCGGGCGCGCCATCTACCTCTCCAGCCCCGAGGAGTACCGCCGCCGCTATCCGGCCACCTGGCCGCTGGCCCGGCGCTTCGACCGCCGGTCCTGGGCGTTCCTGCCGCTGATCGTGGCCGGGAAGACCATGGGCACCTGGATGGCGGCGTTCAAGCACGCCGTGGCGTTCACGCCCGACGAGCGGTCGGTGCTCACCACGGTGGCCCGGATGCTCGCCCAGGCGCTGGCGCGGGCGGGCGAGGCCGAGTCCGAGCGCGAGCTCTCCCTCGGCCTCCAGCGCTCGATGATGCCGACGCTGGGCCCCGAGATTCCCGGCATGACGGTCGCCGCGCGCTATGTGCCGACCGGCGGCGGACTCCAGGTGGGCGGCGACTGGTACGACATGATCCCGCTGCCGTCCGGCCGGTTCGCCCTGGTCATCGGGGACGTCCAGGGCCATGACGTACGGGCCGCGGGGCTGATGGGACAGCTGCGCATCGCGCTGCGGGCGTACGCCAGCGAGGGCCACCGCCCCGACGCGGTCCTCTCGCGCGCCTCGCGCTTCCTCTACGGGATCACCGAGTCGTACGGGGAGTCCTACGAGGCGGGCGACGAGCACCCGCGCTTCGCGACCTGCCTCTACATCGAGGTCGACCCCGCCACCGGCACCCTCGACATCGCCCGGGCCGGCCACCCCGACCCCGTCATCCGTACGGCCGAGGGCACCGCGCTGATCCGCCAGACCTCGGGCGGGCTGCCCCTGGGCATCGAGGCGGACTCCGACTATCCGACCACCCGGCTCGTCCTGGAGCCGGGCGAGACGATGATGCTCTGCACGGACGGGCTGATCGAGACCGGCGGCCACGACATGGCCTCGGGCTGGACCCGGCTGCGGCCGGTCCTGGAGGAGGACACCGGAGACGGCCTGGAGAAGCTGGCGGACGCGCTGGTCCAGGCGGTGCACGGGCCGCCCTCGCACCACACGGTGGGGCCGCTGGCCGACCGCCGCGAGGACGACATCGCGGTGCTGCTGCTGTGCCGCAACAGCGACGTGTGCGGCTGCGGCACGGACCCCGCCACCCGGACGGTCCCGGCCCGCCGCACCGCCGTGACCGTCGCCCAGGCCGAACCGCACCGGATCGCCGGGGTCCGCCGGCAGCTGCGCGAGCTGCTGCACGACTGGGCCGACGACGAGCAGGTGGACTCGGCCGTCCTGATGGTCTCCGAGATGGTCACCAACGTCCTGGTCCACACGGACGGCGACGCGCTCCTGGTCGCGGAGGCCACCGGCCCGCCCGGGTCCCGCTGTCTGCGCGTGGAGGTGGCCGACACCAGCGACGACCTGCCGCACAAGCGCCGCCCCGGCGAGATGGCGTCCAGCGGGCGGGGTCTGGTGCTGATGGAGATGCTGGCGGACCGGTGGGGGGTGGACCCCCGGGGCGAGGGCAAGTCGATCTGGTTCGAGCTCTACGAGGGGCCCGACGGGGACTCCCCTTCGGCGTAACGCTTCCGCAGCTCGCCGATGACACCGAACGCGGCGGCCGCGACGGGCACGGCGAGGAGCATCCCCAGCAGCCCGGCGACGCTCGCCCCCGCCGTGATGGCGATCATGACCATGGCCGGGTGCATCTGCACGGTCCGGCTCTGGATCACCGGCTGGAGGATGTGCCCCTCCAGCTGCTGTACGGCCAGGACGACCCCGAGCGTCCACAGCGCGATCCCGAAGCCCCGGTCGGCGAGCGCCACCAGGACCGCGACGGCCCCGGAGACGAAGGCGCCGAGGTAGGGGATGTACGCGCCGATGAAGACCAGGGCGCCCAGACCCACCGCGCCGGGCACGCGCAGGACGAGCAGCCCGACGGTGATGCACAGGGCGTCGATGAGGGCGATGATCGTGGTGCCCCGCATGAACCCCTCGACGGCCTCGAAGGCCCGCCGGGCCATGGCCTCCACGACCGGCCCGGTGCCGCGCGGGGCGAGGGAGTGGGCCAGGTGGACGGCCCGGTCGGAGTCCTTCAGGAAGAAGAACGTCAGCAGCAGCGACAGCACACCGGTCGCGATGAGCGAGCCGACGATGCTGAGCCCGGTGAGCAGCCCCGACGCGGCGGTGGCGCCGAACTTGCCGAGCAGCGGTTTGGCGTTGTCGGCGAGGCTGGAGACGCCGTCGCCGCCGGCGATCCCGAAGTGGTCGGCCAGCCACCGCCCGGCCTGCCGCAGCGACGCGATGATCTGGTCCCCGGTGTCGATGAGGGCGCTGACGACGACGTATCCGGCGCCGCCGACCACCGCCACGAGCGCGACACAGGTGAGCCCCGCCGCGAGCGAGCGCCGCATCCGCAGCTTCAGCAGCCGCCGGAAGACGGGCCCGAGCAGGGCCGTGCCCAGCAGGGCGAGCAGGACGGGGGTGACGGCGGTCTTGAACACCACGCAGAGCCAGACGGCGACGGCGGCGACACCGGTGACGAGCAGCACGACGACGCACCACGCGGCGAGACGCCGCGCGGACTCGGGGAGGAGGGGCTTGACGTGCTCCACCCCTCCACGCCACCACGATCCCCCCCACCCCGCGCCCGCTGTACACCCGCCCGTGTCCACCCCCGCCCTCGCGCCCCCAGCGACGGAGCGAGACTGCCGGCGCAGTTCCCCGCGCCCCTGACAACCCCGTGCCTGTCTGCGGCAGCGTGGGGGCTGGTCGCGCAGTTCCCCGCGCCCCTGAAAAACCCGTGCCCGTCTGCGGCTGCGTGAGTCCCCAAGAGGATGTGGCTGAGCTTCGGGTTCCGGATGCGGAGGACCCCCCAGGGGCGCGGGGAACTGCGCGAGCGGCCAGCCACGGTCCGCAGACGAAAGGCGGCAGCCGGGGTGCAGGGGGCGCAGCCCCCGCCAGGGGTGCAGGGGGCGCAGCCCCCGCCAGGGGTGCAGGGGGCGCAGCCCCCGCCAGGGGTGCAGGGGGCGCAGCCCCCGGGAAAGCAGCTTCCCCCGGCCCGCCCCTCCCCCACCCCCGGAGGGTTTAGGGAAGGGGCGGGGAGGGGCCATTCACATGCCGTGAACCGCCGGCACCGTCCCCAACCTCCCCTTCTGGAAGTCCTCGAACGCCTGCTGAAGCTCATCCCGCGTGTTCATCACGAACGGCCCGTAATGCGCCATCGGCTCACGGATGGGCCGCCCACCCAGCAGCACGACCTCCAGGTCGGGCGTGTGCCCGTCCTGCCGCTCGTCCGCCCGGACCGTCAGGGACCCGCCGTCACCGAAGACGGCGGTCTGCCCCATCGCCACGGGCCGGCGCCCCGCACCCACGGAACCGCGCCCGGCCAGCACGTACGCCAGCCCGTTGAAGTCCGCCCGCCACGGCAGCGTGACCTCCGCGCCGGGCCGTACCGTCGCGTGGATCATCGTGATCGGGGTGTGCGTGATCCCCGGCCCCTCGTGGCCGTCCAGCTCCCCCGCGATCACCCGCAGCAGCGCGCCCCCGTCCGGCGAGGTCAGCAGCTGGACCTGGCCGCCCCGGATGTCCTGGTAGCGCGGGTCCATCATCTTGTCGGCGGCGGGGAGGTTCACCCACAGCTGGAGGCCGTGGAAGAGGCCGCCCGAGGTGACCAGCGACTCCGGCGGCGCCTCGATGTGGAGCAGGCCGGACCCGGCCGTCATCCACTGGGTGTCGCCGTTCATGATCGTGCCGCCGCCACCGTTGCTGTCCTGGTGCACAAAGGTGCCGTCGATCAGGTACGTGACCGTCTCGAAGCCCCGGTGCGGGTGCCACGGCGTGCCCTTGGGCTCGCCCGGCGCGTACTCCACCTCACCCATCTGGTCCATCATGATGAACGGGTCCAGGTACTGGTAGTTGATCCCGGCGAACGCGCGCCGCACCGGGAACCCCTCCCCCTCGAATCCGGCCGGCGCCGTGCTCACGGCGAGCACGGGACGCGGCACCGCACCCTCCGGCGCGGCCACGCGCGGCAGGGTGAGCGGGTTTTCGACGGTCACAGCAGGCATGGGACGGCCCTCCTCGGGGGGATGCTCAGCATCCAAAGTAGTTGAATGGTGAACAGTCGGCAAGGCGCACTGATTCCCGAGGGGGGAGGGAGGGGGAACAGGGAGGTACGAAGGGGGCGAGGGGGCGGTGAACGGGCCCCTCAGCCGTACATCCGCCGCATGGCGAAGTCCACCATCTGCTCGACCGCCTTCGCGTCGAACACCATCCGGTGGTCCCCCTCCATGTCCAGGACGAAGCCGTACCCGGTCGGCAGCAGGTCGATCACCTCGGCGCCGGTGATCACGAAGTACTTGGACTCCTTGCCCGCGTACCGGCGCAGCTCCTTCAGCGAGGTGAACATCGGGATGACCGGCTGCTGCGTGTTGTGCAGCGCCAGGAACCCGGGGTTGTCGCCGCGCGGGCAGTACACCTTGGAGCCCGCGAAGATCTGCTGGAAGTCCTCGGCCGAGAGCGAGCCCGTGGTGAACGCCCGCACCGCGTCCGCGAGCGAGGGCGGTGACGGCTCGGGGTACAGCGGCTGCTCCCCGTAGGAGGGCTGCGGCTGGGAGTACTGCGCTTGAGCACCCTGGTTCTGGTCGTAGCCGTACATGGGCGCAAGAGTAGTGCGCCACATATGGGCCCAGAGGGGTTGCGTCTTATTACCGACGGGTAGCATCATCGTAGCTACTTGCTGGTAGAGATGTAACCGATCTGCTTACGGAGCCGTCGCCATGGGGCACTACAAGTCGAATCTCCGCGACATCGAGTTCAACCTCTTCGAGGTCCTCGGGCGCGACAAGCTGTACGGCACCGGCCCGTTCGCCGAGATGGACGTCGACACCGCCAAGACCATCCTCGACGAGATCGCGCGTCTCGCCGAGAACGAGCTGGCCGACTCCTTCGCCGACGCCGACCGCAACCCGCCGGTGTTCGACCCGGAGACCAACACCGCGCCCGTCCCGGCGTCCTTCAAGAAGTCCTACAAGGCCTTCATGGACAGCGAGTACTGGCGTCTGGGCCTGCCGGAGGAGATCGGCGGAACCGTTTCCCCCCGCTCGCTCATCTGGGCGTACGCGGAGCTGCTGCTCGGCGCGAACCCGGCCGTCTGGATGTACTCCTCGGGCCCGGCCTTCGCGGGCATCCTCTTCGAGGAGGGCAACGAGGCGCAGAAGAAGATCGCCGAGATCGCCGTCGAGAAGCGCTGGGGCTCCACCATGGTCCTCACCGAGCCGGACGCCGGCTCGGACGTGGGCGCCGGCCGCACCAAGGCCGTCGAGCAGCCCGACGGCTCGTGGCACATCGAGGGCGTGAAGCGCTTCATCACCTCCGGTGAGCACGACATGGAGGAGAACATCCTCCACTACGTCCTCGCCCGCCCCGAGGGCCACGGCCCCGGCACCAAGGGCCTCTCCCTCTTCCTGGTCCCGAAGTTCCACTTCGACTGGGAGACCGGCGAGCTGGGCGAGCGCAACGGCGTGTACGCGACGAACGTCGAGCACAAGATGGGCCTCAAGGCGTCCAACACGTGCGAGATGACCTTCGGCGACAAGCACCCCGCCAAGGGCTGGCTGATCGGCGACAAGCACGACGGCATCCGCCAGATGTTCATGATCATCGAGTTCGCCCGCATGATGGTCGGCACGAAGGCCATCGCGACGCTCTCCACGGGCTACCTCAACGCTCTCGAGTACGCCAAGGAGCGCGTCCAGGGCAGCGACCTCTCGCAGTTCATGGACAAGACCGCGCCCAAGGTGACGATCACCCACCACCCGGACGTGCGCCGCTCGCTGATGACGCAGAAGGCGTACGCCGAGGGCATGCGCTCCCTCGTCCTCTACACCGCCGCCGTCCAGGACGCGATCCAGGTCAAGGAGGCCGCGGGCGAGGACGCCAAGGCGCTCGTCGGCCTCAATGACCTCCTCCTGCCGATCGTGAAGGGCTACGGCTCGGAGAAGTCGTACGAGAAGCTCTCGCACGAGTCGCTCCAGACCTTCGGCGGCTCCGGGTACCTCCAGGAGTACCCGATCGAGCAGTACATCCGCGACGCCAAGATCGACACCCTCTACGAGGGCACCACCGCGATCCAGGGCCAGGACTTCTTCTTCCGGAAGATCGTCCGCGACCAGGGCGCCTCGCTCAACCTCCTCTCCGAGGAGATCAAGAAGTTCCTCGCCGAGCAGTCGGGCCACGAGGAGCTGGGCGGCGCGCTGGACTCGCTGGCCAAGGCCACGGTGGACCTGGAGGCGATCGTCGGCACGATGATCACCGACCTGACCGCCACCGGCGAGGACGTCAAGAACATCTACAAGGTGGGCCTCAACACCACCCGCCTGCTGATGGCCTCCGGCGACGTCGTCGTCGGCTACCTGCTCCTCAAGAGCGCGGCCGTCGCCGCCGAGAAGCTGCCGACCGCCTCCCCCAAGGACGTCGCGTTCTACACCGGCAAGATCGCCGCCGCGAAGTTCTTCGCCGCGAACGTCCTGCCGGGCGTCGGCACCGCCCGCGCGCTGGCCGAGACCGTCGACAACTCCCTGATGGAGCTCGACGAGGCCGCGTTCTAGCCGACGCTCCCGCTCGTCCACGAGCCTGTCGCGGCCTCCTTCCGGGCCGCCGGACCAAGGGCCCGCTTCCCGCCCGGGGAGCGGGCCCTTGTCTGTCGGACCCCCTCGTTAAGGTGAACGCATGAGCACACCCTCCCGCTTCGACCGCGGACACACCGACGACCTGATGTCCTTCCTCGCGGCGAGCCCCTCGCCGTACCACGCGGTGGCGAACGCGGCCGCGCGGCTGGAGAAGGCCGGCTTCCAGCAGGTGCGGGAGACGGACGCGTGGGACGGGTCGGCGGGCGGGAAGTTCGTGCTGCGCGGCGGGGCGATCATCGCCTGGTTCGTGCCGGAGGGCGCGGCGGCGCACACCCCGTTCCGGATCGTCGGCGCGCACACCGACTCGCCGAACCTGCGGGTCAAGCCGCTGCCGGACGCCGGGGCGTTCGGCTGGCGCCAGGTCGCCGTGGAGGTCTACGGCGGGACGCTCCTGAACACCTGGCTCGACCGCGACCTGGGCCTCGCGGGCCGCCTCACCCTGCGCGACGGCTCGCACGTCCTGGTCAACGTGGACCGCGCGCTGCTGCGCGTCCCGCAGCTGGCCATCCACCTGGACCGGTCGGCCAACGACGGGCTCAAGCTGGACCGCCAGAAGCACCTCCAGCCGATCTGGGGCCTGGGCGACGTCGCCGAGGGCGATCTGATCCGCTTCCTGGAGCAGGAGGCGGGCCTGGCCGAGGGCGAGGTCACCGGCTGGGACCTGATGGTCCACTCGATCGAGCCGCCCGCGTACCTGGGCCGCGACGAGGAGCTGCTGGCGGGCCCGAGGATGGACAACCTCATCTCGGTGCACGCGGGCACGGCGGCGCTCGCGGCGGCGTCGACGGAGGCGGACCTCCCCTACATCCCGGTCCTCGCCGCCTTCGACCACGAGGAGAACGGCTCCCAGGCCGACACCGGCGCGGACGGCCCCCTGCTCGGGACGGTCCTGGAGCGCTCGGTGTTCGCGCGCGGCGGTACGTACGAGGACAAGGCACGCGCCTTCGCGGGCACGGTCTGCCTCTCCTCCGACACGGGCCACGCGATCCACCCCAACTACGCGGAGCGCCACGACCCGACGCACCACCCGCGCGCCAACGGCGGCCCGATCCTGAAGGTCAACGTCAACCAGCGGTACGCGACGGACGGTTCGGGCCGGGCGGTCTTCGCGGCGGCGTGCGAGCGGGCCGGGGTGCCGTGGCAGCACTTCGTCTCCAACAACGCGATGCCGTGCGGCACGACGATCGGCCCGATCACGGCGGCGCGCCACGGCATCCAGACGGTGGACATCGGGGTGGCGATCCTGTCGATGCACAGCGCCCGCGAACTGTGCGGGGCGGACGACCCGTTCCTGCTGGCGAACGCGCTGCTGTCGTTCCTGCGGGGCTGATTCCCCCCACCCCGCCCCTTCCCCAGAGCCCTGGGCGGGCGGCCGGGTGGTGGGCCGGGGCGGGCTGCCGAGGGCTTCGCCCCCGGCATGGCCACCGGGAGAACCGCCTCCGCCCCCACCCGCCCCCGGAGGGGTCAGGGAGGGGGCGGGGAGGGGCTCACCCGTCCAGGCCCGCCAGGACCAGCGGCAGGCGGGACGTCGCGCCCGGGACCAGACGGACCGGGACCCCCCAGTCCTGCTGGTGCACATGGCACGCCGGGTACTCGTTCGCCGGGTCGTCGTCGCACGAGGCCGCCATCGCGGAGACGTGCAGGACGCCCTCCGGAACCGACGGGTCCAGCGTCAGGTCACGGGACAGGTCCGTCCCCGTCCCCTCCCCGGCCACCAGCAGCTCCACCGGCGTGGAGGACACGATCAGCCGCGTCGACGGGCCGTACCGGGTGTCCAGCTTCTGGCCCGCCGGCGCCTGGAAGACCACGTCCAGCCGGAGCACCCCCGGCGCGACCTCGGTCGCCTCCCGCCGCGTGCGGTGCGCCACCGAGTCCACCCGTACCGCCTCCTCCGGCAGCCGCAGCCGGGTCAGCCGGTGCCGCGCCGACTCCACCACCACGATGTCGTCCCCGACGAGCACCGCGTCGCTGGGCTCCCGCAGGTCCGTGGCCAGCGTGGTGACCTCACCCGACGCCGGGTCGTAACGGCGCAGCGCGTGGTTGTACGTGTCGGACACCGCCACCGACCCGTCCGGCAGCGCCGTCACCCCCAGCGGATGCTGGAGCAGTGCCTGCCCCGCCTCGCCGTCCCGGTGCCCGAAGTCAAAGAGCCCGGTCCCGACGGCCGTGCCCACGACGTACCCCGGTCCGGAGCCGGAGCCGGACCCGGAATCCGCGCGCTCCACGTACCGCAGCGCGGAGTTCTCCGAGTCGGCCACCCACAGCCTGTCCCCGGCCGCCGCCAGGCCGGACGGCTGCGCGAACCACGCCTCGGCGGCCGGGCCGTCGACCAGGCCCTCCTGCGTCGTCCCGGCGGCGACCTCGACGGTCCCGCTCTCCGGGTCGTACGTCCACAGCTGGTGCACCCCGGCCATGGCGATCCACACCTTGCCCTGCCACCAGGCGACGTCCCACGGCGAGGACAGGTCGACCTCCAGGGCCGGCCCGGAGGTGGGCGAGCCCTGCCACCACTGCTTGCCGGTGCCCGCGACCCGCTCCACCGCCCCGCTCACCGGGTCGAGGACGCACAGCGCGTGGTTGACGGTGTCCGCGACGACCACCCGCCCGTCCGGCAGCAGCGCCAGCCCCTGCGGCTCCTTGAACGCGCCGCCGCCGATCCGCCGGACGACGCTCTCCCCGTCCGGCTCCAGCTCGACCAGCTCGTGCCGCGTGGTGTCCGAGACCAGGAAGTTCCCGCTGCCCGGCAGCACGACCGCCTTGCCCGGGAAGCGCAGCCCGCCCGCCACCGGCTCCGGCGGCACGTACGGCCCGTCCCCGCGCCGCAGCGTCCCCTTCGCCGCGTGCTCGGCCTCCAGCTCCTCCACCAGCCTCGCGATGGCGTGCGCATGGCCCTCACCGGCGTGCTGGGCGACGATGTACCCCTCGGGGTCGATCACGACGAGCGTGGGCCAGGCCCGCACGGCGTACTGCTTCCAGGTCGCGAGCTCGGGGTCGTCCAGGACCGGGTGGTGCACCTGGTAGCGCTCCACGGCGTCCACGACGGCCTGGTGCTCGGCCTCGTGCACGAACTTCGGCGAGTGCACCCCGACGATCACCACGGTGTCCCGGTGCTTCTCCTCCAGCTCCCGCAGCTCGTCCAGGACGTGCAGACAGTTGATGCAGCAGAAGGTCCAGAAATCCAAGATCAATACGCGGCCTCGGAAGTCGGCGAGCTTCAGATCCTTCCCGCCGGTGTTGATCCAGCCCCCTTTGCCGATCAGCTCAGGAGCACGGAGGCGGGCACGGCGGGGCGCGGGGGTGGGCGCCGGGGCAGCATCGTTCATCCTTCAAGCTTGCCATTGGCCCGTGAACACCGGATCACGGCCGTACGACGCCGTGGCCCCGCGGAGGTAGGGGGCGGGCCCGGTTCAGGGCAGGCGGCGGTCCTTCAGGGCCGGGAACCGCTCCCGCGTCGCCGCCACCTTCTCCGGGTCCAGCTCGACCGTGAGGACCTCCTCGCCCTCGCCCGCCTCGCCCAGGACCTCGCCCCAGGGGTCGACCACGACGCTGTGGCCCGCCTGCGGGACGCCCGCGTGGCTGCCGCCGGTGCCGCAGGCCAGGACGTACGCCTGGTTCTCGACCGCGCGCGCCCGGGCGAGCAGGGTCCAGTGGGCCAGGCGTCGGGCGGGCCAGCCGGCCGGGACGACGAAGGTCTGGGCGCCCGCGTCGACCAGGCCCCGGAACAGCTCGGGGAAGCGCAGGTCGTAGCAGGTCGCGAGGCCGAGGGTGGTCTGCGGCAGGGCCACGGTCACCAGCTCGGTGCCCGCGCTCATCAAGACCGCCTCGCCCTGGTCGAAGCCGAAGCGGTGGATCTTGCGGTAGACGGCCGCCAGTTCGCCCTCGGGCGAGAAGACCAGGGAGGTGTTGTAGAGGCCGCCGTCCGCGCCGCGCTCGGGAATCGAGCCGGCGTGCAGCCAGACTCCCGCGTCCCGCGCGGCCTCTGACATGGCCTCATGCGTCGGCCCGTCAGCCGCCTTCTCCGCCTCGGCCGCGAAGCTCTCGTACGCGAACGCCCCCACCGTCCACAGCTCCGGCAGGACGACGAGGTCGCTGCCCGACTGCTCCCGTACCAGCGCCGCCGCGCGCCGCCTGCGGGAATCCACCGATTCCTGAGGGTCTACACCGAATTGGATGAGGGAGGCGCGCACACTACCACCGTCCTGGCATTCGAGTTGTCAACACGGGCCTACGATCGTCACACGAAAGCACTGCCGGGGTGCCTTTCGGCAGCGTAACTTAACTGCCACAGCGCCCAGCCCGCGTACGTACAGAACCGCCGAGGGGTCCCGTGACCGTCCATCCCAGCCTCCAGACCTACGCCGATGCCTGGACCCATTCCATCGAGGCGATATCCGAGCTGGTGATGCCGCTCGTCGAGGGGGAGTGGAACCGTGCCACGCCGTGTCCGGCGTGGTCGGTGCGCGACATCGTGTCGCACATCATCGGGATGGAGTGCGAACAGCTCGGCGACCCGCGGCCGATCCACACCCTGCCGCGCGATCTCTACCATGTGCAGAGCGAGTTCGCGCGCTACATGGAGATGCAGGTCGATGTGCGCCGGCACCACACCGCGCCGGAGATGACCTCGGAGCTGGAGTACACGGTCATCCGCCGGGCGCGTCAGCTGCGCAACGAGACCCGCGATCCCGGCACCCTGGTCCGCGCGCCGCTCGGCACCGAGCAGACCCTGGAACTGGCGCTGCGGATGCGGGCGTTCGACGTGTGGGTGCACGAGCAGGACCTGCGGTGGGCGCTGGGCCGGCCGGGCAACCTGGACTCCCCGGGTGCGTACGTCGCCCGTGACATCCTGCTGCACACCCTGCCGAAGGTCGTCGCCAAGGACGCGGGCGCCCCGGCGAACTCGGCCGTCGTCTTCGACATCCACGGGCCGGTGGAGTTCCTGCGGACGGTACGGGTCGACGCCGAGGGGCACGGCACGATCGACGGCGCGCCCTCGCTGGGCCCGCTGGTGACGATCGCGATGGACTGGGAGACGTTCGTACGGCTGGCCTGCGGCCGGGTGCGTCCGCACGCGGTCGCGGACCGGGTGAAGACCGAGGGCGACCAGGAGCTGGCGGCGGCGATCCTGCGGAACTTCGCGGTCACGCCGTAGGCGCGGACGCCCGCCGGGCGTCGCCCCGCCCCGGCCCCCGCGTGCGTCACGCCGGTACGTGGACCGCCTCCACCCGGCTCGCGACCAGCCGCTCCCGTTCGCGGTGGGCCGCCCGGCCGCGCAGCCGCAGGATCTGGGCGATGCCGAGCGCCTGGAGGACGAAGACCGAGGCGAAGGCGATCCGGTAGTTGTCGCCGGTGGCGTCGAGGAGCACGCCGATCGCCAGCAGGGTCGTCATGGAGGCCGTGAAGCCGCCCATGTTGACGATGCCGGAGGCGGTGCCCTGGCGCTCGGGCGGGTTGGCGGGGCGGGCGAAGTCGAACCCGATCATCGAGGCCGGGCCGCAGGCGCCCAGCACCACGCACAGGACGATCAGCAGCCACATCGGGGTGTGCGGCGCGGGGTAGGCGACGGCGGCGGCCCACAGGACGGCGGTCGCCCCGACCGTGCCGAGGGCGAGAGGCGCGCGGGCGGCGTGGTGGCGGGCGATGACCTGCCCGTACACCAGGCCCACCACCATGTTGGAGAGCACCACCAGGGTCAGCAGCTCGCCGGCCGTCCCCCGCGAGTGCCCCTGGGCCTCGACCAGGTACGGCATCCCCCACAGCAGCAGGAACACCATGGCCGGGAACTGCGTGGTGAAGTGCACCCACATGCCCAGGCGGGTGCCGGGCTCGCGCCAGGACTCGGCGATCTGGCGGCGTACGTAGGCGGCCCCGGCGTGCGTGGCGGGCGGCGGCTCGTGGCCCTCGGGGTGGTCGCGCAGGAAGAGCAGCAGCAGGACCAGGACGACGACGCCCGCGAGCGCGCTGCCCGCGAAGGTGGCGGTCCAGCCGATCCCGTGCAGCGCGCGGGAGATGACGATGGTGGAGACGAGGTTGCCCGCCATCCCGAAGAGCGCGGCGACCTGGGCGATCAGCGGTCCGCGCCGGACGGGGAACCAGCGGGAGCCGAGCCGCAGGACGCTGATGAACGTCATGGCGTCGCCGCAGCCGAGCAGGGCGCGGGAGGCGAGGGCGGTGCCGTAGGAGGGCGAGAGGGCGAAGCCGAGCTGCCCGGCGGTGAAGAGGACGACGCCCAGGGTCAGCACCTTCTTGGTGCCGAGGCGGTCGACCATGAGGCCGACGGGTATCTGCATCCCCGCGTACACGAGCAGCTGGAGTATGGAGAAGGTGGAGAGCGCGGAGGCGTTGACGCCGAAGCGGTCGGCGGCGTCGAGTCCGGCGACGCCGAGGCTGGTGCGGAAGATGACGGCGACGAAGTAGACGCTGACGCCGATGCCCCACACGAGGGCCGCGCGGCGTCCGCCGAGGGCCGCGCGCACGGGCCCGGGCCCGGCGGGGGAGCCGGAGGAAGCCGAGGAACCGGAGGAGCCGGAGTCGGACGAGGAGGGCGAGCCGGAGGAGGCGGAACTCATCGTTCCGCACCCCGGACCAGGACCTTGACCCAGCTCAGGTGCTGGCGCACGCAGTGCGCGGCGCGCTCGGCGTCCCCGGCCCTGATGGCGTCCAGCATCTCCTGGTGCTCGGTGATGTTCTTGGCGATCCGGTCGGGCTGGGCGTGCATCACGGCGACGCCCATCCGCAGCTGGCGGTCGCGCATCTGGTCGTAGAGGCGGGAGAGGATCTCGTTGCCGGCGTTGCGGACGATCTCGGCGTGGAAGCAGCGGTCGGTGACGGCGACGGCGGCGAGGTCGCCGGCGGCCGCGTTCTCCTTCTGCTCCGCGAGCAGCTCCTCCAGGCGGGCGATCAGCCGCGCGGGCGCGGGCACCGCCCTGCGGACGGCGAACTCCTCCACCAGCAGCCGCGTCTCGACCACATCGGCGGTCTCCTGCGCGGAGACGGCGAGGACGAGGGCGCCCTTCTTGGGGTAGAGCCTGATGAGCCCTTCCACTTCGAGCTTGAGCAGCGCCTCGCGCACGGGTGTGCGCGACACCCCGACGGCCTCGGCCAGCTCGCCCTCGGTGAGGAGCGTGCCGCCCTCGTAGCGCCGCTCCAGGACGGCCTGCTTGACGTGCATGTAGACGCGGTCGGCGGCGGGCGGCTGCTTGACGGGGGCGGGCACGGGCGGGACGGCGGAGGCGGGAGCGGACGGCATGCGCACAGGATAGATACAACAGGTGTACGTGAGAAAGGGGCGTCCGGATGCCGGAACGCCCCCCGTAGCCTGCCTGCCCGTCGCTCGCCTGCCTGCTTGGCCGCCAGGCCCGCCAGGCCCGCCAGGCCCGCCAGCGGGTGACACGACCGCACCACCGGACGACCACCCCCCGGCCCGGCTGCGCCACCGCACCACCGCACGACCACACGACCGTGCCCCCGGGCGCCGAAGCGGCCGGGGGCACGGAGGCGTGCGTTCAGGGCGGTGTGGTTACGCCCAGGTGATCAGCCGCTTGGGCTGCTCCAGGATCGCCGCCACATCGGCCAGCACCTTGGAGCCCAGCTCGCCGTCGACCAGGCGGTGGTCGAACGACAGCGCCAGGGTGGTGACCTGACGGGGCTTCACCTTGCCCTTGTGGACCCACGGCTGGAGCTTGATCGCCCCGACCGCCAGGATCGCCGACTCGCCGGGGTTGAGGATCGGCGTGCCGGTGTCGACGCCGAAGACGCCGACGTTGGTGATGGTGACCGTGCCGCCCTGCATCGCGGCGGGCGAGGTCTTGCCCTCGCGGGCCGTCGCGACCAGGTCGCCCAGCGCCGAAGCCAGTTGCGGCAGCGTCTTGTCGTGGGCGTCCTTGATGTTCGGGACGATCAGGCCGCGCGGGGTGGCGGCCGCGATGCCCAGGTTCACGTAGTGCTTGAGGACGATCTCCTGCGCCGCCTCGTCCCACGCCGCGTTGACGTCGGGGTTGCGCTTGATGGCGACGAGCAGCGCCTTGGCGATGATCAGGAGGGGGTTGACCCGCAGGCCCGCCATCTCCTTGTCGCCCTTGAGCTCCTCGACCAGCTTCATCGTGCGCGTCACGTCGACCGTCACGAACTCGGTGACGTGCGGCGCGGTGAACGCCGAACCGATCATCGCCTGCGCGGTCGCCTTGCGTACGCCCTTGATGGGGATACGGGTCTCACGCGCGCCCGGGGACACAACCGCCGCGGCGGGCGCGGGAGTTGTTTCACGTGAAACACCGGCGGCCGCGACCTGCCCGGCCTGCCCGGTCTGCTGGGGCTGCTCGACGGCCGGGGCGGCCGCCGCGTGGACGTCCTCGCGGGTGATGACCCCGTCCGGTCCGGTCGGGACCACGCTCGCCAGGTCGATGCCCAGGTCCTTGGCCAGCTTGCGGACCGGCGGCTTGGCCAGCGGGCGGGCGACGGGCGCGGAGCCGTGGCCGTTGAGCTCGCCCTGCACCGCGGCCGCGGCCAAGGCCTGGCCGGGCATCGGGGCGCCCTTGCGGGGGCGGCGCTTGGTGGAGGCCTCGGCGACGCCGTAGCCGACGAGCACGGGCTGGCGGCCCTTGGGCTTCTCGGGCTCGGCGGGCGCCTCGGCGACCGGGGCCTGGGCGGGAGCGGCGGCCTCGGGGGCCGGCTCGCCGGAGCCCGGAGCCACGTCCACCGAGATGATCACCTCGCCGACGTCCACCGTGGTGCCCTCGGGGAAGCGCAGCTCGTGCACCACCCCGTCGAACGGGATCGGCAGCTCGACGGCCGCCTTCGCCGTCTCCACCTCACACACGACCTGGCCGTCGGTGACGGTGTCACCGGGCTGGACGTACCACTTGAGGATCTCCGCCTCGGTGAGCCCCTCGCCGACGTCCGGCATCTTGAACTCGCGGAAGCGGGCGGAAGTTTCAGTCATGGTCACGGGTCTCCTCAGTACGCCAGCGAGCGGTCGACGGCGTCGAGCACCCGGTCCAGACCCGGCAGGTACTCCTCCTCCAGGCGCGCCGGCGGGTACGGGGCGTGGTAGCCGCCGACCCGGAGCACCGGTGCCTCCAGGTGGTAGAAGCTGCGCTCGGAGATCCGCGCGGCGATCTCCGCGCCGGCGCCGTAGAACACCGGCGCCTCGTGGACCACGACCAGGCGGCCGGTCTTCTCCACCGACGCCTGCACCGCGTCGAAGTCGATCGGGGACATCGAGCGCAGGTCCAGGACCTCGATCGACTTGCCCTCCTCGGCGGCGGCCGCGGCGGCCTCCACGCAGACCTTCACCATCGGACCGTACGCCACGAGGGTGAGATCCGAACCCTCCACGACCGTGCGGGCCTTGTGCAGAGGACCCGGGATGGCCTCGGTGTCGACCTCGCTCTTGTCCCAGTAGCGGCGCTTGGGCTCGAAGTAGATGACCGGGTCGTCGGACTGGATGGCCTGCTGCATCATCCAGTACGCGTCGGCGGCGTTGGAGGGCGAGACCACCTTGAGGCCGGGAACATGCGCGAAGAGCGCCTCCGGGGACTCGCTGTGGTGCTCGACCGCGCCGATGCCGCCGCCGTAGGGGATGCGCACGACGACCGGCAGCTTGATCTTGCCGAGCGCGCGGGCGTGCATCTTGGCGAGCTGGGTGACGATCTGGTCGTACGCCGGGAAGACGAACCCGTCGAACTGGATCTCCACGACCGGGCGGTAGCCGCGCAGGGCCAGGCCGATCGCGGTGCCGACGATGCCGGACTCGGCGAGCGGGGTGTCGATGACCCGGCCCTCGCCGAAGTCCTTCTGGAGCCCGTCGGTGACCCGGAAGACACCGCCGAGCTTGCCGACGTCCTCGCCCATGATGAGGACCTTGGGGTCGGTCTCCATCGCCTTGCGCAGCGACTCGTTGATCGCCTTGGCGATGGGAAGCTTCTGTACGGTCATGGCTACTTGCCCTCCCCGTCGGCGAAGGACGCCTGGTAGGCCGCGAACTGGGCCCGCTCCTCGTCGACGAGCGCGTGCCCGTCGGCGTAGATGTTCTCGAAGATGGCCATCCGGTCCGGGTCGGGCATGGCGCGGACCGCCTCGCGGACCCGCTTGCCGAGCGTCTCGGACTCCTCCTCCAGGGAGGCGAAGAACGCCTCGTCGGCGTGCCCCTCATTGCTGAGGTAGGTCTTCAGACGCAGGATCGGGTCCTTGGCCTCCCAGGCCTCGCGCTCCTCGTCGGCCCGGTACTTGGTCGGGTCGTCGGAGGTGGTGTGCGCGCCCATCCGGTACGTGAACGCCTCGACCAGGGTCGGGCCCTCGCCGCGCCGGGCCCGCTCCAGGGCGGACCGGGTCACCGCCAGACACGCCAGCACGTCGTTGCCGTCGACCCGGACGCCGGGGAAGCCGTAGCCCTGGGCGCGCTGGTAGAGCGGCACCCGGGTCTGCTTCTCGGTCGGCTCCGAGATCGCCCACTGGTTGTTCTGGCAGAAGAACACGACCGGGGCGTTGTAGACGGCGGAGAAGGTGAACGATTCCGCGACATCGCCCTGGCTGGAGGCGCCGTCGCCGAAGTACGCGATCACGGCCGAGTCCGCGCCGTCCTTGGCCACGCCCATGGCGTAACCGGTCGCGTGCAGCGTCTGCGAGCCGATGACGATCGTGTACAGATGGAAATTGTTGCTGTTGGGATCCCAGCCGCCGTGGTTGACGCCACGGAACATGCCGAGCAGGTTGGTGGGGTCGACCCCCCGGCACCAGGCGACACCGTGCTCCCGGTAGGTCGGGAAGACGTAGTCGTCGTCGCGCAGGGCGCGGCCGGAGCCGATCTGGGCGGCCTCCTGGCCGAGCAGCGAGGCCCACAGGCCCAGCTCGCCCTGGCGCTGCAGTGCGGTGGCCTCGGCGTCGAAGCGCCGGGTCAGCACCATGTCGCGGTAGAGCCCGCGCAGCTCTTCGGGGGTCAGGTCAACGTCGTAGTCAGGGTGCTCGACCCGCTGGCCCTCGGGCGTCAGCAGCTGTACGAGCTGAGGGTCGGCCACAGCCTTCCCGGCGCTGCTACCGGTGCGCTTGCTGCTGCGTCGCGGTTTGCGCGCGGCAGTGCTCTCCACGGTCACGTGCGTGCTCCTCCGTCTGTCCGGCCCCCGGGTTCGCCGGTGTGGCCAGTTGCGGCTCCTCGCCTGCTTCCGGTCGCGGTGCACGGGGGTGGGTGCGCCTCACCGGGAACCAGGCGTGACAGGTGCCCCGGCGAGCGCCCTGTCATAGGCACGTTACCCAGTGCTGCGCATTCCTGCGAAACCCCATTTGACCTGCGATTTTGCTTGGATTTCCAAGTAAATCGAGAAAGTGGGGAACAACCACTGGTCACAGCACTGATGACAGCCTTGCAGGCCGCCGGAACAACGGCACGTTATCCCGGTGACCTACGACACGGGAAGAGCGAATGTGTGAGACTGATTCCGTGCGCGAACCAGGCAAAATCACCGTATTCCTGCTCGACGACCACGAAGTGGTCCGCCGTGGCGTCCACGAAATGCTCTCCGTCGAGGACGACATCGAGGTGGTCGGCGAGGCCGGTACCGCGGCGGATGCCCTGGTCAGGATCCCGGCGACCCGTCCGGATGTCGCCGTCCTCGACGTCCGGCTGCCCGACGGCAGCGGCGTGGAGGTCTGCCGCGAGATCCGCTCGCAGGACGAGGACATCAAATGCCTGATGCTGACCTCGTTCGCGGACGACGAGGCCCTGTTCGACGCGATCATGGCGGGTGCGTCCGGATATGTCCTCAAGGCGATCCGGGGCAGTGAGCTGCTCTCGGCGGTACGGGACGTGGCGGCGGGCAAGTCCCTGCTCGACCCGGTCGCGACCGCCCGCGTCCTGGAGCGGCTGCGCGACGGCGGCGCCACCAAGGGCGACGACCGGCTGGCGAGCCTCACGGACCAGGAGCGCAGGATCCTCGACCTGATCGGCGAGGGCCTCACGAACCGGGTGATCGGCGAGCGGCTGCACCTGGCGGAGAAAACGATCAAGAATTACGTCTCCTCGCTCCTGTCCAAACTGGGAATGGAACGCCGCTCCCAGGCAGCGGCCTACGTAGCCCGCCTCCAGGCAGAACGCCACTAGCCCCCACCCGGGCCGCACCTTTCAAGCACCCCGAGCACGCCCGCCCAGGGGCGCGGGGAACGGCGCGAGCAACCCACCACAGCCCGCAGACGCCCAACAAGCCCCCGGGGACGGCTGTCCCGCCCGAGCCCCGCATCCCCCTCAAGGGGCGCGGGGAACTGCGCGACAAGCCCCCACCGCCCCGCAGACGAACAGCAAGCCCCCGGGGCGGCGGACCCACCCCGAGCCGATGCAACCCCTAAGGGGCGCGGGGAACGGCGCGAGCAACCCATCACGGCCCGCAGACGAAAACAAGCCCCATCACGACCCGCAGACGACCAGCAGGCCCCACTACACCCCCTCCCACCCCCACCACCACCCGAATCCCCAGAGCCACACCCCCACCACGCCCCGTGATCTAACATCTGGCGCGTGCCGCGCTCATATGCAACACCGCCCGTGAGGAACCTGCTGCGCCGATACGCCTCCCTCGGCGAGCCCCTCACCTGCGAACCCGTCGCCCAGGGCCTCCTCAACCGCGGCTACCGCCTCGCCACCACCCGCGGCGAGTTCTTCCTCAAGCACCACCTCGACGGCGACCGCGAGGCCATCGTCCGCCAGCACGACGCGACCCGCCGCCTCCAGGCCCTCGGCGTCCCCGTCGCACCCCCCGTACCGGACGCCGACGGCGACACCGTCACCGTCCTCGGCGGCCGTTGCTACGCCCTGCACCCCTGGGTCCACGGCCGCCACCGCGACGGCGCCCAGCTCGGCGCCGTCGGCTCGGGGCGGCTCGGCGCGCTGCTCGGGCTCGTCCACATCTGCCTGGAGCAGGTCATGGAGGGGCGCGGTCCGGCCGCCGACCATCCCAGCGCCGACCCCGCCGACACCTTCGCCCTCATCGACGACCTGCTCACCCTCGCCCGCCGCAGCCGCCCCCGCGACTGCTTCGACGAACTCGCCGAGCACCGGCTGCGCGAGCGCCGCGACCTCATCGAGCGGCACGCCCACCGCCGCCCGCCCCCGCAGGAGGCCGGGGCCTGGGTGCACGGCGACTTCCACCCGCTGAACCTGCTCTACCGCGGCAAGGAGCCCGCCGCGATCGTCGACTGGGACCGCCTGGGCGTCCAGCCCCGTGCGGAGGAGGCGGTACGGGCCGCGGTCATCTTCTTCGTACGCCCGGCGGGGGAGCTGGAGCTGGACAAGGTGCGCGCGTACTCCCGCGCGTACCGGCAGGCCACCGGCGCGGACCCGGCGGAGCTCGCCGCCGCCGTCCACCGGGTGTGGTGGGAGCGGCTCAACGACTTCTGGATCCTGCGCTGGCGCTATCTGCTGCACGACCGAAGGGCCGACCCGCAGTTCCCCGCGGCGTCGGCCCTGGCGGTCTGGTGGACCCGCGAGTACGAGGCGGTGTGCGAGGCGTTCGCGGACTAGCCCCGCACCGCCCGCATCCCCCGTCGCACCGCCCGGCCGAACCGCCCTGGCCGCAACGCCTGCCCGCGGCCCCGGTCAGGGCTTCGGGGAGGCGCCGCCCGTCGTCGCGCCACCGGTGGTCGTGCCCTTGGTGTCGCCGTTCCCGCCGTCGGTCGTCCCGGCGGTCGTGCCCGCGCTGGTCCCGGTGGTGGTGCCGGCCGTCGTGCCCGCGCTCGTCCCCGAGGTGGTGCCCGACGTCGTCCCCTGGTCCGTGCCCGAGGTCGTCCCGGAGGTCGTGCCCTCGTCGGTGCCGGAGGTCGTCCCCTGGTCCGTCCCGGACGTCGTGCCCTGGTCGGTGCCGGAGGTCGTGCCCTGGCTCGTCCCGGACGTCGTGCCCTGGTCGGTGCCGGGCGACGGCGAGCGCTTCTTGCTGTGCCTGGGCGACGGCGTGTACGGCGGCGGGTAGTTGCCGCCGGTCGTCGACGTCTGCTCCTGGCCGCGGCTGGCCTGGTCGTCGGGCGACGGCGACGTCTTCGACTCGTCGGACGGCGAGGGGGAGTGCGAGACGGCCGGCTTCTTCGGCGTCTGGTCGCCGTCCTTCTTGTCCCCCGCCTTCATCGCGAACGCGACACCCGCCGCGATCGCGATGATCGCGAGCACCACGAACAGGATGACCTTGCCCCGGCCGCCGGACTTTCCGTTGCCGTTGTAGCCGCCGTTGTTGTAGCCACCGGAGCCGTAACCCCCGTCGTAGCCGCCGTCGTCCGGGTTCATCGGCGGCAGGATCGGGCCGTGGAACTGCGAGGTCTCCCCGTGCCCGGGGTGGCCCATGGCACCGGTCGCCCCGGTCATGCCCATGGCCGCGGTACGGCCGACGTCGTGCATGACCTCGACCGGACCGGTGTTCCAGGTGCCGGTGTGGCCGCCCTGCGCCTGGAGCATCTGCAGTCCGTACTGGACCAGGCCGCGCATCTCCTCGGCGGACTGGAAACGGTCGTCGGGGTCCTTGGCGAGAGAACGCATGACGAGGCCGTCGAGTTCCGGCGGCGCCACGGAGGCCACCTGCGACGGCGGCACCGGGGTGTCCTGCACGTGCTGGTAGACCACCGACAACGGTGTCTCACCGGTGAAGGGCGGGCGCAGCGCGAGCAGTTCGTACAGCAGGCAGCCCGTCGCGTACAGGTCGGAGCGGTGGTCGACGGCCTTGCCGAGCGCCTGCTCCGGCGAGAGGTACTGCGGCGTGCCCATGACCATGCCGGTCTGCGTCATCGTCGACTGCGCGCCGTGCAGGGCGCGCGCGATGCCGAAGTCCATCACCTTCACGGCACCGGTGTGCGTGATGATCACGTTCGCGGGCTTGATGTCGCGGTGCACGATGCCGTGCTGGTGCGAGTACGCCAGCGCCTCCAGGACACCGGAGACGATGATCAGCGCCTGCTCCGGCGGCGGAGCCTCCGCCTGCACCAGCAGGTCGCGGATGGTGCGGCCCTCGACCAGCTCCATCACGATGTAGGGGACGGTCCGGCCGCCCACCACGTCCTCGCCCGAGTCGTACACCGCCACCACCGCGTGGTGGTTGAGCCCGGCCACCGACTGCGCCTCGCGCGTGAAGCGGGCCTTGGAGACCGGGTCCTCGGCGAGGTCGGCGCGCAGCAGCTTCACCGCGACCGTACGGCCCAGACGCACGTCCTCCGCCGCGAAGACCTCGGCCATACCGCCCCGGCCGAGCCGGTGCGTCAGCCGGTAGCGGCCGTCACCGACGAGTCCGCCGACCCACGACTCGTGGTCCTGCGCATCGGGCATCCCGGCGCCGCTTCCCTCGGGTTCGGGTGCCATCAGTCCTCGCCGTCGTGTCTGGCCGCGTCAGCGGTGGTTCCATAGGGTCTTACGGTTGTGCAGTAGTGCACGCTACAGCGTTCGTACAGGACGCCGGTTCGGGATGGACCGGCCATCCAATCGGTTCCGCGTGTACCCATGCAAATTCCATGCGATTCCTGTAACGCTTACGAGACGCTTCTTGCGCGTACGGTCACGGAACGGGCACCCGGCTTGACGTGTCGTACCCCTCGGGCAGACTTGGCTCGAAAATTTCGCAGGATCATCGCTGGCCACCGCGGCCAAGGGGGATGCACAGTCATGAGCCAGGACGGCGCACAGGGCCGCTATGCGGGCGGCTCCATCGCGGGCGGGCGCTACCAGCTGCGCGACCTCCTCGGCGAAGGCGGCATGGCCTCGGTCTACCTCGCGTACGACGCCGCGCTGGACCGCCAGGTCGCGATCAAGACCCTGCACACCGAGCTCGGCCGGGAGGCGTCGTTCCGCGAGCGCTTCCGCCGCGAGGCGCAGGCCGTCGCCAAGCTCCAGCACACCAACATCGTGTCGGTCTTCGACACCGGTGAGGACGAGCTGGGCGGCGCGACGATGCCGTACATCGTCATGGAGTACGTGGAGGGCCAGCCGCTCGGCTCGGTGCTGCACAGCGACATCCAGCAGTACGGCGCGATGCCCGCCGACAAGGCGCTGAAGATGACCTCCGATGTGCTCGCCGCGCTCGAGGTCAGCCACGAGATGGGCCTGGTCCACCGCGACATCAAGCCCGGCAACGTGATGGTGACCAAGCGCGGCGTGGTCAAGGTCATGGACTTCGGCATCGCGCGCGCCATGCAGTCCGGTGTCACCTCGATGACGCAGACCGGCATGGTCGTCGGCACCCCGCAGTACCTCTCGCCGGAGCAGGCCCTGGGCCGGGGCGTGGACGCCCGCTCCGACCTGTACTCGGTCGGCATCATGCTCTTCCAGCTGATCACCGGCCGGATCCCGTTCGACGCCGACTCCCCGCTGGCGATCGCGTACGCACACGTCCAGGAGGAGCCGGTCGCGCCCTCCTCGGTCAACCGGTCCATCCCGCCGGCCGTGGACGCGCTGGTGGCCCGCGCGCTGAAGAAGAACCCGAACGAGCGCTTCCCGAGCGCCGCCGCGATGCGCGACGAGATCGCCCGGATCTCCGCCAGCGGCCAGACGGGCGCCGCCCCGGTGATCACCGGCGGCGGCCCGGTCTCCAGCGGCCAGGGCGTCGGCTCGACGGTCTTCCCGCCGCTGGACGCCTCCGCCGCCCAGCAGGGCTACCCGGGCGGCGTGCAGACGCCGTACCAGCCGAGCCCGTACGGCCCGCCGACGCCGGCCCCCACGCCGCAGCCCTCCTACGGCTACCCGCAGCAGGCGCCGATGCCGGCGCAGCACACCCCGCCGCCGTACACGATCTCCCCGAACGTCCCGCCGTCCGGCGGCCCCTCCGGGAACGCGTCGAACTCCGCCGCCTCCTCGAAGCGGAACACCCCGGTGATCGTCGGTGCGATCGCGGTGGCGCTGCTCGCGGTCGGCGGTCTGATCACGGCGGTGGTGATGAACCAGGGCGACGACGCGAAGGACGGCGGCGACAAGGCCACCGGCGCGGCCGTCGCCGGCCACAAGGGCCCCGAGCGCAGCCGCACGCTGGACACCACCAAGTGCACCAGCCCGCAGAAGTCCGCCCTCGACCCGTCGAAGGTCCAGGCGCCCGACTTCACCTACAAGGACATCCTGTCGGTGAAGCTGTGCATCCAGGCGGCGGGCTGGAAGGTCGACACCACCACCGTGGACAACGGCCAGTGGGGCCAGGACACGGTCGTGACGCAGTTCCCGGCCTCCGGCACCGACGTCGACCCCAAGACGGCCCAGTTCACGCTGACGCTCTCCTCGGGCAACCCGCCGCAGCAGTAGGACGGGCCGGGCGGGATGCACCCGCCTGACGCACCCGGGGTGCCCGCCCCGCCGCCCCGTGTGACGCTGACCGCATGGCTTCAGGGCTTGGGACACGGCTCCGGGCGGCGCTCGGGCCGCTCGGCGCGGGTGCGGCGCTCGCGGGCCTGCTGCTCGTCGCCCCGCCCGCGTACGCGGAGGACCCGGCGCCGCCGTCCGCCCCTCTCGACCAGCGGTTCGCGGGCAACCGGGCCGGTGAGGGCCGCGCCCGGCCTGGCCGCCCGCCGGGCACCCTCCCCTTCGTACCGGACGAGTCGGCGCAGCCGATCGCGGACGCGTTCTCGTCGCCGACGCCGCCCCCGCCGCTGCCGAGCGCGCAGCCCGCGGTGGCACCCAAGGGCCGTCCCTCCGGCCTGTCCGGCACGTCGGACCTGCGGGTCCACGTGCTGTCGATGGGGGCGGGCCTTACCCTGACGGGCCTGGGCCTCGCGTTCCTGGCCCTGCGTCTGCGCCGCCCCTGAAGCGGCTCCCACTCCGCCGCCCTCCAGGGGGTGGATCACCGCTCCCCGGGGGCACAACGTGATGTGAGGCACGTGTGCGAGAGAATGGGCGGCATGGAGATGCCGAGGAACGAACAGTCGCCGGACAGCCCCCACATCCTGGTCGTCGGACAGGACGGCATGGCCATCGGCGGCGGTGACGACGAGTCGCGCGAGGTCCCGGTGACGGAGATGGTCGAACAGCCCGCGAAGGTCATGCGGATCGGCAGCATGATCAAGCAGCTTCTGGAAGAAGTGCGCGCGGCGCCTCTGGACGAGGCGAGCCGTGTACGCCTGAAGGACATCCACGCCTCCTCCGTCAAGGAACTGGAGGACGGCCTGGCCCCCGAACTGGTCGAGGAGCTGGAACGCCTGTCGCTCCCCTTCACGGACGAGGCGATCCCCTCCGAATCGGAACTCCGCATCGCCCAGGCCCAGTTGGTGGGCTGGCTGGAAGGCCTCTTCCACGGCATCCAGACGGCCCTGTTCGCCCAGCAGATGGCGGCCCGAGCCCAACTGGAACAAATGCGCCGAGCCCTCCCCCCAGGCACCTCCCACGACGACGAGGAGGGCCCTGGGGTACGGACGGGGGGCCCGTACTTGTAGGGCGGAGCGTCCGGCGGCACGCGGGGGCCGGGTGGGGGTGCGGCCCCGCCGGGGGCGCAGGGGCGCAGCCCCGCCGGGGTGCAGGGGGCGCAGCCCCCGCCAGGGGCCTGGGGACGGAGTCCCCAGGAGACCCCTCATCCCCACCCACCCCGGGCCACGGCGGGCCTGAGCCCATAACCCAGGGGGCGCAGGGGCGGAGCCCCGCCGGGGGTGCAGGGGCGCAGCCCCGCCGGGGGTGCAGGGGCGCAGCCCCGCCGGGGTGCAGGGGGCGGAGCCCCCGCTCAGGGGTTCGGGGACGGAGTCCCCGGGAAAACCCACCCCCTCCCACCCCCGGAGGGTTTAGGGAAGGGGCGGGGAGGGGCTCAAACCACCAACAACACCTTCCCCACGTGCCCCCCCGCCTCCAACACCCGATGCCCCTCCGCAGCCTCCCCCATCCCCACAACCCGATCCACCACCGGCCGCACCCGCCCCGCGGCAACCAGCGGCCACACATGCTCCCGAACGGCCGCCACGATCGCCGCCTTCTCCCCCGCAGGCCGCCCCCGCAGCGTCGTCGCCGTCACCGCGGCCCGCTTCGCCATCAGCGCCCCGAGGTTGAGCTCGCCCTTCACCCCGCCCTGCATCCCGATGACGGCCAGCCGCCCGTTGACGGCCAACGCCCGTACGTTCCGGTCGAGATACTTCGCCCCCATGATGTCGAGGATGACGTCCGCCCCCGCCCCGTCCGTCGCCTTGCGGACCTCCTCCACGAAGTCCTGCTTGCGGTAGTCGATGAGGATGTCCGCCCCCAGCTCCGCGCACCGCGCCAGCTTCTCGGGCCCGCCCGCTGTGACGGCGACCCGCGCCCCCACCGCCTTGGCCAGCTGGATCGCCATCGTGCCGATCCCGCTCGCACCCCCGTGCACCAACAGCGTCTCGCCGGGCCGCAGATGGGCCACCATGAACACGTTGGACCACACCGTCGAGACGGCCTCCGGCAGCGACGCCGCCACCGTCAGCTCCACCCCGTCGGGCACCGGCAGCAACTGCCCCGCCGGCACCGCCACCTTTTCTGCGTACCCGCCGCCGCTCAGCAGCGCGCACACCTCGTCGCCCACGGACCACCCGGACACCCCTGGCCCGACCGCGACGATCCGCCCGGAGCACTCCAGCCCCGGGTACGGGGACGCCCCCGGCGGCGGCTCGTAATGCCCCTGCCGCTGAAGCACATCCGCACGGTTGACGGCCGCCGCCGCCACCTCGACGAGGACCTCGCCCTCACCCGCCACGGCATCGGGCACCTCGGCCCACACCAGCGCCTCGGGACCACCCGGCTCAGGAATCGTGATCGCATGCATACGGCCGACGCTACTCCGCCGCACCCTCCGAGGCCCCCCTGCCCGCCCGTACGATCGTGATCAGCCGGTCCGTCAGCTGGAGCGGGCTGGCCCGCACGTCGTCGTAGGCCAGCAGCCGGTGTCCGCGCAGCACACTGACCGTGAGGTCCTCCGTCTCCCGGACTCCCCGCCCCACCTCGCTCTTCCTCACGGGCCGCTCCACGATGTCGAGCCCGCTGCCCTGCTGGATGAGGTCCTCCATCACCGTGCCCGCGCTCGGGCTGAGCACGGAGAGCCCGAGCAGCCGCCCCGCCGCGCTCGCGCTGGTGATCACCCCGTCCGCCCCGGACTGCCGCAGCAGCGGCGCGTTCTCCTCCTCCCGCACCGCCGCGACGATCTTGGCCCCACGGTTGAGCTGGCGCGCCGTCAGCGTCACCAGCACCGCCGTGTCGTCGCGCTGGGTGGCAATCACGACCTGACGGGCCCTGGGCACCTCCGCGCGCACCAGCACATCACTGCGCGTCGCGTCCCCGATCACCCCGACGAATCCCTCGGCGTTGGCCGCCTCGATCACCTTCGCGCTCGGGTCGACGACCACGACCTGCTCCTTCTTCAGTCCGGTCGCGCAGAGTGTCTGGATCGCCGAACGGCCCTTCGTCCCGAAGCCGACGACGACGGTGTGGTCTCGCAAGTTCGCCTTCCAGCGGTTGAGCCGCCACTCCTCCCGGGTCCGCTCCGTGAGGACCTCGAGAGTCGTACCGACCAGGATGATCAGAAAGAGCACGCGCAGCGGCGTGATCAACAGGATGTTGGTGAGCCGGGCACTGTCGCTGTACGGGACGATGTCGCCGTACCCGGTCGTGGAGAGCGTCACGGTGGCGTAGTACGACGCGTCCAGCAGATCCACTCTGCCGTCGGCGTTGTCGTGGTAGCCGGCCCGGTCGATCCAGACGAGGAACGCGGTCAGCACCAGCACGCCGAGCGCCATCAGCAGCCGCTTGCCGACCTGCCGCAGCGGCCGGTCCACCACCCGGCGCGGCAGCTTCACCCGCCGCGTGACCAGATTCTCGCCCGCCTGCCGGGCCATCGCGTCCTGGCCGGGCAGTTTCACGTGAAACACCGCCGACGCGCAGGGGAGTTGAGGTGAGCAGGCGTGGTTTCACGTGAAACACCCGCCCGCCACAGCCGACTTGAGCCGGGACGACGTGACCAACGCGCCGCGCCCCCGCCCTCTGGGACCAACGACTCCGCATGTTTCACGTGAAACACCCTTCCCCCGCTCCCAGTTGTCCCCACGGCAGATCAAGGACCTCGATGGCCTGGCCCGCCTTGGCCCCGCCCGGCGGTACGACCGCCAGTCCGTCCGCCGCCGCGATCCCGCGCAGCATGGCCGGGCCGTTGTAGTGCAGCGGCACGGCCTGCTCGCCCCGGTGCACCACGGGCACGAGCCGGGTGTCGTACCGATGCCCGTGCACCTCGTCGCGCAACACGGCGGTGTACGGGCCGGTGGCCGCGGCGCCCCCCGGGTATCCCGCGAGCTCCCGCAGCAGGGGCTCGGCGAGAGTGAGCAGCGCGGAGACGGCCGCGAGCGGATTGCCGGGCAGTCCCACCAGGTGCTTTCCGGCGGCGATCCGGGCCAGCAGCATCGGATGCCCGGGACGGACGGCGACCCCGTCCACCAGCAGCTCGGCCCCGAGTGTCCGCAGCACGGGATGCACATGGTCGACAGGCCCGGCCGCCGTACCGCCGGTCGTCACCACCAGGTCCGCCGTCGAGCCCTCCACGGCCGCGAGCAGCACCCCGGCGTCGTCCTTGAGCCGCCGCGTGGCGACGACCTCGGCACCGAGCATGCGCAGCCAGGGCCCGAGCATCGGACCGAGCGCGTCCCGGATCAGCCCCTCACGCGGCAGCCCCTCGGCCAGCAGCTCGTCGCCGAGGACGAAGATCTCGACGCGGGGCCGGGGCACGGTGCTCAGCTCGTCGTACCCGGCCGCCGCCGCCAGCCCCAGTACGGCCGGGGTGACCAGCGCGGACGCCGGGAGCAACCGGTCTCCGGAACGGCACTCCTGGCCGCGCGGGCGGATGTCCTGTCCGGTGACGACCTCCCGCTGGGCATGGAGCACCGCCTGGGCCGCGTCCGTACGGGCGTGTTCGCTGCGGATGACGGCGGTCGCCTCGGCGGGGATACGCGCGCCGGTGGCGATCCGTACGGCCTCCCCGTCCGCCAGGGGGGCGGGCGCCGCGTGTCCGGCGAGGATGTCGTCGGCCGCGTCCCGGATCCGCCAGGGCCCGGGGCCGGCGACGACCCAGCCGTCCATGGCGGAGGTGTCGAAGGACGGCAGGTCGGTGAGGGCCGCGAGGGGGGCGGCCAGGGTCTCCCCCAGGGCCTGGGGGAGCGGCACCCGGTGGCTGCGGCGGGGCGCCGCCCGTCCGGCCGCGACGGCGGCGTCCCGGGCGTGGTGCCAGGGCGCGGCACGGTGGCGGGGGCCGGGGCGGGGCTCCGGCGCGGGCACGGGGGCGGGAACGGGCGCATTCACCAGGGCCAGCGCCTCCTCCACCCCGTCGTCGACGGGCGACACGGACGGCTCGGCGCCCGTCACGGGTTGAGCTCGTCCTTCTCGGCCGCCCACCGGGTGGCGAGGGCGGCGGCCTTGCGGGCCGCCTCGGCGACGTCGGCGCCCTCCCCGCCCGCCTTGGCGGCCGCGTAGCCGACCAGGAACGTCGTGAGCGGCGCCGCCGGCCGGGCCACGCCGTGGGCGGCGTCCCTGGCCAGGTCGAGCAGTACGCCGGTGTCGACGTCCAGGTCGATGCCGAGTTCGTCCTTGACTGCGGTGATCCATTCATCCAGCACGTTCCCATGCTCCCTGATCCGGGCGCGGGCCGTCGCGATGTCCTCCCAGGTGTCGCAGTCGAAGGAGGCGAGAGCCTGGGGAGCGGTGAGACGGGCGAGGTCGAGTTCCCGGGTCAGCAGCCGCAGGGGGAGGCCCGCCAGGCCTCCGTGCTCGGCCGTGAGGAGGGCGAGTGCGCGGCGGAGCGGCTCGGCCCGGTAGACGGCGACGAGCGGCTGTTCCCGTCCGCTCTCGTCGACGCACAGCACGCCTTCGCGCCCGCCCGCGCCGAGGGCGTCGAGCAGGGCGGTGACGGTGGGCTGCCCCAGGAAGGGCAGGTCGGCGGAGAGCGCGAGCACCACGGGGGCGGTGGTCGGCCGGAGTCCCGCCTCGAGGGCGGCGAGGGGCCCACCGCCGGCCGGTTCCTCCCGCGTCCACCGCACGGGCCGCGCCGTGGTGCGGCGTCCTCCGACGACCACGGTGACTCCGGCCCCGGCGCAGGCGGCGAGCACCCGGTCGAGCAGCGCTCTGCCCCCTACCCGCACCCCGGGCTTGTCCGCCCCGCCGAGCCGCCGCGCGGCCCCTCCGGCGAGCACGATGGCGTCATAGGGCGTCGTCATCCCAGCAGTATGGGCGCACGCGGTAGCGGGGCGACGGCCCGGGCCCGGCGTGCGGCGCGACGGGCTGCGCGGGGCGCGGCTTACCGGGCACGGCGTGCGACGCGACGGGCGACGAGTTGCAGGCTGCGGGCGACGGGCGACGGGTGCAGGCTGCGGGACGGCAGGCGACGGGTTGCAGGCTGCGGGAAGGCAGGCCTGAGATGGCCGGGTGCCGAGCCGTGGCCAGGACACCCGGGGCGTCCCCGTCGCGACGGGCACCGCGACGGACTGCGCGGGGCGCGGCGGGGGGGGCCGGGGCGCGGCGGGGGGCCGGGGCGCGGCGGAACCCGCCGCCCCATTCCCCGGGCGCCCCGTCCCGGTTACAGCGACCGCAGCAGTACCGCCGGCTGCTCCACGCAGTCCGCCACGTACCGGAGGAAGCCTCCCGCCGTACCCCCGTCGCACACCCGGTGGTCGAACGTCAGCGACAGCTGGACGACCTGACGTACCGCCAGCTCGCCCTGGTGCACCCATGGCTTGGGTACGATCCGGCCGACTCCGAGCATCGCCGCCTCGGGGTGGTTGATGATCGGCGTGGAGCCGTCCACCCCGAATACGCCGTAGTTGTTGAGCGTGAAGGTGCCCCCGGTCAGGTCGCCGGGCGTCAGCGTGCCCGCCCGGGCCGCCTCGGTCAGCCGCGTGAACTCCTCGCTCAGCGACGCCGCGCTGCGCGCCTGCGCGTCCCGGACGACCGGTACGACCAGGCCCCGCTCGGTCTGGGCGGCGAAGCCCAGGTGCACGGCCGGCAGCCGCACGATCTCCCGGGCGGCGGTGTCCACCGTCGAGTTGAGCTCGGGGTAGCGGTCGAGGGCCGCCGTGCAGATCCTGGCCAGCAGCGCCAGGACGGAGATCTTCGGGCCGCCCACCGCGTTCATCGCCGCTCGCGCCGCCATGAGTTCGGTGGCGTCCGCGTCGACCCAGCACGTGGCGTCGGGGATCTCGGAACGGCTGCGCGCCAGCTTGTCGGCGACCGCGCCCCGTATCCCGCGCAGCGGTATCCGCGTCCCGGCGGCGGCGGAACCCCCGGCCGTCACGGGCACCGTCGCGGCGGCGGCGGTCACCGGCTGGGCCGCTGTCCGCAGCGCCGACTCCACGTCGCCGCGCAGGATCAGCCCGTCCGGCCCGGAGCCGGTCAGTGCGCGCAGGTCCACCCCGTTCTCCCGCGCCAGCTTCCGTACGAGGGGCGAGATGACGGGCACGGGGCCCTCGCCCAGGGAGGCGGGCGCGGAGGGCGCGGGCGCGCTCGCGGTCGGAGCGGCGGGGCGCGCGGTGCCCGGCGCGGACGCCACCGAGGAGGCGGAAGACGTGGCGGCGGGCGTCGCGCCCACGGGTGCCGGGCGCACCCGGCGCCGCCGCCGCACGGCCTCCCCCGTGCCGTAACCGACCAGGACGTTGCCCGAGTACTCCGAGGACTCCGCGTCGGCCGCCTCGGGCGCTTCGGGCGCACCCACGGCGACGGTCAGCAGCGGCGCGCCGACGGGCAGCTCCGTGCCCTCTTCACCGAAGCGCGCCGTCACCACGCCCCCGTACGGGCAGGGCACCTCCACCATCGCCTTGGCGGTCTCGACCTCGACCACCGGCTGGTCGATCGCCACGACGTCGCCCACCGCCACCAGCCAGCGCACGATCTCCGCCTCGGTGAGGCCCTCGCCGAGGTCCGGCAGCTTGAATTCCAGGACCTTGGGCATCAGCTCTGCGCCTCCCACTGAAGCCGCGCCACCGCGTCCAGGACCCGGTCGACGCCCGGCAGGTGGTGCTTCTCCAGCATCGGCGGCGGATACGGGATGTCGAAGCCCGCGACGCGCAGCACCGGCGCCTCCAGGTGGTGGAAGCAGCGCTCGGTGACCCTTGCCGCTATCTCGCCCCCGGGGCCGCCGAAGCCGGTCGACTCGTGGACGACGACGGCACGGCCCGTACGCCGCACCGAGGCGCACACCGTCTCGTCGTCGAAGGGCACCAGGGAGCGCAGGTCGACGACTTCCAGGTCCCAGCCCTCGGCGGTGGCCGCCTCGGCCGCCTCCAGGCAGACCGGGAGGGACGGGCCGTAGGTGATCAGCGTGGCGCTGCGGCCGGGGCGGCGCACCACCGCCTTGCCGATGGGCGCGACCTCGGTGGGCGCCTGTGGCGACCAGGCGGACTTCGACCAGTAGAGCCGCTTGGGCTCCAGGAAGACGACGGGGTCGTC
Source organism: Streptomyces sp. NPDC005878 (assembly GCF_040629815.1). NCBI lineage: Bacteria > Bacillati > Actinomycetota > Actinomycetes > Kitasatosporales > Streptomycetaceae > Streptomyces > Streptomyces sp. NPDC005878. The sequence goes on along the minus strand of NZ_JBEXWK010000005.1, from coordinate 49,838 downwards.
GGAGGCGATGGCCGCGCGCAGCAGGCCGTACGCGTCCTCCACGGTGGCGGGGGTCACCACGTGCAGGCCCGGGGTCGCCATGTAGTAGGCCTCGGAGGAGTCGCTGTGGTGCTCGACGCCGCCGATCCCGCCGCCGTAGGGCACCCGCACCACCAGGGGCATGCCCATGGAGCCGCCGGTGCGGTTGCGCATCCGGGAGACATGGCTGATCAGCTGCTCGAACGCCGGATAGGCGAAGGCGTCGAACTGCATCTCCACCACGGGCCGCAGCCCGTACATCGCCATGCCGACGGCCGTGCCGAGGATGCCGGCCTCGGCGAGCGGGGTGTCGGTGCAGCGGTCCTCGCCGAACTCCTTGGCGAGCCCGTCGGTGATCCGAAAGACGCCGCCGAGCGTGCCCACGTCCTCTCCCAGGACGTGGACCGAGGGGTCCTCGGCCATCGCGTCGCGCATGGCGCGCTGCAGTGCCTGCGCCATGGTGGCGGGCTTCGCCGCGACCGTGGTCATCGCTGCCCCTCTTCCTCGTCCTCGTGCGCCGCCAGCTCGGCCCGCAGCTGGGCCTCCTGTTCGCGCAGCTGGGCCGTCTTCTCTGCGTAGACGTGGGCGAACAGGTCCATGGGGTCGAGCTCCGCGTCCGCGTTCATCCGTTCGCGCAGGGACGCGGCCATGCGCTCCGCCCCCTCTGCCGCGGCCTTCTTCCCGCTCTCGTCGAGGAATCCGCGGCTGGTCAGCTCGGCCTCCAGGAGCTGGATCGGGTCGTGATCGCGCCACGCCGCCACCTCGGCGTCCACCCGGTAGCGGGTGGCGTCGTCGGCGTTGGTGTGCGCCTCGATCCGGTACGTCACGGCCTCGACCAGCGTGGGGCCGCCGCCCCGGCGGGCGCGCGCGACGGCGTCGGCCAGCACCTCGTGGACCGCCGCCGCGTCGTTGCCGTCGACCAGCCGGCCGGGCATCCCGTACCCCACGGCCTTGTGGGCGAGGGAGGGGGCCGCGGTCTGCTTGGCCAGCGGCACGGAGATGGCGAAGCCGTTGTTCTGCACGAGGAAGACGACCGGGGCCTGCCAGACGGCCGCGAAGTTCAGCGCCTCGTGGAAGTCGCCCTCGCTGGTGCCGCCGTCGCCGACCATGGCGAGCGCCACCACGTCGTCGCCCTTGAGGCGGGCCGCGTGCGCCAGGCCCACCGCGTGCGGCAGCTGGGTGGCGAGGGGGGTGCACAGGGGGGCGATGCGGTGCTCGCGCGGGTCGTATCCGGTGTGCCAGTCGCCGCGCAGCAGGGTAAGGGCCTGTACGGGGTCGAGTCCGCGGGCGACGGCGGCGAGGGTGTCCCGGTAGCTGGGGAAGAGCCAGTCCTGCTCCTGGAGCACCAGCGCGGCCGCGACCTCGCAGGCCTCCTGGCCGGTGGAGGACGGGTAGACCGCGAGGCGGCCCTGCTTGGTGAGGGCGGTGGCCTGCGCGTTGTACCTCCGGCCGCGGACCAGTTCCTCGTACAGCCGCAGCATCAGGGTGCGGTCGAGCGGGGCGTCCGTGCCGAGCACGCGGTACGGCTCGGGGTCCGGGAGCAGCGGGGCGGGGTCGGTGCGGGGCCTCCAGGCAGGGGGAGGGGTGGGCCGGTAGGCGGCGGCACCGGCACCGGGCAGCTCTTGGACCGTCATGACGAAGCACCTCCTCGTGAGAGCGGGAAGGAGGCACGGCAGTGTGATGCGCCTCACCTACCGATTGTTCGGTCGAGAGCGCATTTTGGCTACAGGCACCGCGAGCCTGTGGACAAACGGTTCTGCACAGCCTGGGATAGAGACAGGTCGTCCATGCTAGGGAGGCGGGGGGACATGGCAGCTGAACAAATGGCCGACGAGGGCCAGGGCACCGCGGCACGGCCGCTGGACGCCGTGGACCGCGACATCCTGCGCATGCTCCAGACCGACGGGCGTGCGTCGATACGTTCCGTGGCCGAGCGCGTGCACGTGTCGCGCGCCAACGCCTACGCTCGGATCAACCGGCTGCTGGACGACGGCGTGATCCGGGGCTTCACCGCACGTGTGGACCACGAGCGGGCGGGGCAGGGCGCCTCCGCCTACATCACCCTCAAGATCGTGCAGAACTCGTGGCGCACGGTCCGCGAGCAGCTCCAGGCACTGCCGGGGGCGGCGCACATCGCCCTGGTCAGCGGCGACTTCGACGTCCTGCTGCTGGTGCACTCGCCGGACAACCGGGCGCTGCGCGAACTGGTCCTCACCAAGCTCCAGTCGATCCCCGAGGTGCTGTCCACCCGGACGCTGCTGGTCTTCGAGGAGACCGACCTGGACCCGGGCCCCGCCACGCCGTAGGCGGGCTCGGGTCGGGCGAGGTCGGCCAGGTCGGGTGGCCGGCCAGAAGCCGGACAGCGCCGCCGCGGCGAGCGGCGTCACGGCGAGCGGCGTCACGGCGCACAGGGGCACAGCGGCAACACGGGTGCGCACGCGTTTCATGACCGGGGATGGTGATCGCCATTCCCGGGGCGCGTCAACGTCACGCGCGCGTCAGGGGTGGGTGCGCAGCCCGTCGAAGGCCAGCTGGACGACCGCCTCGGTGACCTGGGCGCGCTCCGCCTCCGATTCGCGCTGCGGCCGGTACCACTCCACCAGCGAGTTCACCATGCCGAAGAGCAGCCGGGTCGCCAGGCGTATGTCCATGTCGGAACGGAGGTCGCCGTCGGCGGCCGCGGCCTTGAGCAGGTCGGAGACCCGCTGGTCGAACTCCCTGCGGCGCTCCATCGCCCACCGCTCGGTCTTGGTGTTGCCCCGTACGCGCAGCAGCAGGGTGACGTACGGAAGCTCCGCCATCAGCACCTCGACCGTACGCCGAGTGACGTACTCGACCCGCTCGATCGCCCGGCCGCGCGTGGCGCCAGGCTCCTCAAGGACGGCGAACAGGCCGTCGATGGCGCGGCTGACGGCCCGCCGCAGCAGCTCCTCCTTGCCGGCCACATGGTGGTAGATCGACGACTTGGAGATGCCGGCCGCCTTGGACAGGTGCTCCATGGAGGTGCCGTCGTAGCCGCGCTCGTTGAAGACCCGCACCGCGACCGTGAGCAGGGTCTCCGGGGTGTAGGTGTCCCGCTTGGCGGTGGTCATGAGGCGGTCTCCTCGCCGTTGCTGTACGACTGCCGGTAGAGGGCGAGGGAGGGCGCGTACCGTCCGGTGGGGCAGCGCTCGTGCATCGCCGACAGCAGGTCGTACGCCCAGTCCCGGCCGAGCCTGCGGCTCCACTCGATGGGCCCGAGGGGGTAGTTGACGCCCAGGCGCATCGCGGTGTCGACGTCCTCGGGCGTGGCGACGCCCCGGGCGACCGCGTCGGCGGCGAGGTCCGCGAGCATCGCGACGGTCCGCGCGACGATCATGCCGGGTACGTCCCCGATGACGCTGACCTTCTTGCCGAGCTTCTGGAAGAGGCCGACGGCCTCGCTCACCGCGCGCGTGGAGGTGTCCTCGCTCGCCGAGAGCGCGATGCGGGTGGCGCCCCGGTAGTCCAGGGCCAGGTCGAAGTAGACGACGTCCGCATACTCGACGGAGGTGCGCCCGTCGGCGGGGACGAGCTGGCCGTCGCCCGGCAGCCCGATGTAGGGGCCGCCCGACTCGACGCTCTTCACCTCGATCCCGGCTTCGCGCATCATCGCGACGAGTTCGGCGGCGGGGCCGAGGTCACCGACGACGGTGACGGCGGCGGGCGCCTCGGCGGGCTCGGCGGTGTGCGGCTCGGGGCGCGCCGCGCCCTCTCCGTAGCCGTACCAGCCGCGTCCGCTCTTGCGGCCGTGCAGGCCCGCCTCGACCAGCCTGCGCTGGGCCAGTGAGGGGGTGAACTTGGGGCTCTGGAAGAAGGCCTCCCACACGGAGCGGGTGACGGCCTCGTTGACGTCCTGGCCGATGAGGTCGGTCAGCTCGAAGGGGCCCATGGCGAAGCCGCCGCTCTCGCGCAGCACGGCGTCGATGGTGGCGGGGTCGGCGCCGCGCTCCTCGTACACGGCGAAGGCCTCGGCGTAGAAGGGCCTCGCGATGCGGTTGACGAGGAAACCCGGGGTGTCGGAGCACCGCACCGGGGTCTTGCCCCAGGCCCTGGCCGTCTCGTACGCGCGCGTGGCGGCGGCCTCCTCGGTGGCGAAGCCGGAGACGACCTCGACGAGGGGGAGCAGCGGCGCGGGGTTGAAGAAGTGCAGCCCGACGAAGCGGCCCGGATGGCGCAGGGCGCCCGCGACGGCGGTCACGGACAGGGAGGAGGTGTTGGTGGCGAGCAGGCAGTCCTCGGCGACGATGTCCTCCAGGGCCGTGAAGAGCCGCTGCTTGACGTCGAGTTGCTCCAGGACCGCCTCGACGACCAGCGCGGCGTCCGCGAGCTCGGCGAGTTCCTCGGCCGGGTGCAGCCGGGCGAGCGCCGCGTCGCGCTCGGCCGATGTGATCCGGCCTTTCTCCACGAGCCGGTCCAGGCGGCCCGCGATGGCCTCGGCGGCCTGGCGCGCCCGGCCGGGGACGGCGTCGTGGAGCCGCACGGGGTGCCCGGCCACCAGGGCCACCTGGGCGATGCCCTGCCCCATGGTCCCGGCGCCGACGACGGCGACGGCGCGGTCCGGCCCGACGGCAGGGCTTGGTTCGATGGCGGTCATGACGCGATCCTCCCCGATGCGTTGTCCACAGGTTCGACGGACCCCCTTGTCCCGACCGATCGTTCGGTTACTCTAACTCTGTCCGCCCGTCCCTGCCCAGCTCGACGAGGAGTTGGTCCGTATGGCCGCCCAGCTCAGCCCCCAGCAGCTCACCGAGTCCCACCGGACCACGCTCGACCAGGCCCTGGAAGCGATCCGCACCCGTGCGTACTGGTCCCCCCACCCCGAGCACCCCAAGGCGTACGAGAACGACGGCAAGGCCGCCTTCGACGCCCTGCTCGGCTCCCGCTTCGACCTGGACCAGCCTGGCACCGACGACTGGACGGGCGCGGAAGTCTCCCCCTACGGGACGGAGTTGGGCATCACCTACCCGCACCCCGACCTGGAGGTGCTGCTCCCGGCGATGAGGGCCGGCATGGGCGCCTGGCGCGAGGCCGGGCCCGAGCTGCGCGCCCTGGTGTGCCTGGAGATCCTCTCCCGCGTCTCCGCGCGCACCCCGGAGCTGGCGCACGCGGTCATGCACACCAGCGGCCAGGCCTTCATGATGGCGTTCCAGGCGGGCGGCCCGCACGCCCAGGACCGCGGCTTGGAGGCGGTGGCGTACGCGTACCAGGAGCAGACCCGCACCCCCTCGGACGCGGCGCACTGGTCCAAGCCCCAGGGCAAGCGCGACCCGCTGGAGCTCAGCAAGACCTTCATCCCCGCCGCCCGCGGCATCGCGCTGATGATCGGCTGCAACACCTTCCCGACGTGGAACGGCTACCCCGGCCTGTTCGCCTCGCTGGCCACCGGCAACCCCGTCCTGGTCAAGCCGCACCCGCGCGCGGTGCTGCCGCTGGCCCTGACCGTCCGGATCGCCCGCGAGGTCCTGTCCGAGGCGGGCTTCGACCCGAACCTGGTGGCCCTGGCCGTCGAGCGTCCCGGCGAGGGCATCGCCAAGACGCTGGCCGTCCGCCCCGAAATCAAGATCATCGACTACACGGGCTCGACCGCCTTCGGCGACTGGCTGGAGGCCAACGCCCGCCAGGCGCAGGTCTACACCGAGAAGGCCGGCGTCAACACGGTCGTGGTGGACTCCACCGACAACTACAAGGGGATGCTCTCCAACCTGGCGTTCTCGCTGTCCCTCTACAGCGGCCAGATGTGCACCACCCCGCAGAACCTGCTGATCCCCCGCGACGGCATCACCACCGACGCGGGCGAGAAGTCCTACGACGAGGTGGTGGCCGACCTCGCCGCCTCGGTCGGCGGCCTGCTCGGCGACGACGCGCGCGCCAACGCGATCCTGGGCGCGCTGGTCAACCCGGACGTGAAGGCCCGCCTGGAGGCCGCGTCCGGGCTCGGCGAAGTCGCCCTGCCCTCCCGCGAGATCACCAACCCGGAGTTCCCCGACGCGGTGGTGCGCACCCCGGTGATCGTCAAGCTGGACGGCGCCAAGCCGGACGCCGAGGCGGCCTATCTGTCGGAGTGCTTCGGCCCTGTCGCCTTCGCCGTGGCCGTCGACTCCACCGACGGCGCGCTGGAGCTGCTGCGGCGCACGGTCCGCGACAAGGGCGCCATGACGGTCGGCGCGTACACGACGTCGCGGGAGGTGGAGCGCGCGGCCGAGGAGGTCTGCCTGGAGGAGTCCGCCCAGCTCTCCCTGAACCTGACGGGCGGGGTCTACGTCAACCAGACGGCGGCGTTCTCCGACTTCCACGGCTCCGGCGGCAACCCGGCGGCGAACGCGGCCCTGTGCGACAGCGCGTTCGTGGCCAACCGCTTCCGGGTCGTGGAGGTCCGCCGCCAGGCCTGACCCGCGCGTAGCGGGCGCCCGGACGCGCGCGTAGCGGACACCCAGACACGCGTACCGGGCGTCCGCGCCGGGCCCGGCTGCCTCAGAGCGCCGGGTCCGGGATGGTGGCGTAGCGCTGCACCCAGGCGTGCATCGCGATCGCGGCCGCGGCGCCCGCGTTGATCGACCGGGTCGAGCCGAACTGGGCGATCGAGCACACCGCCGAGGCGTGCTCGCGCGCCTCCTCGGTGAGGCCCGGCCCCTCCTGCCCGAACAGCAGCACACACCGGCGGGGCAGCACGGTGCGCTCCAGCGGTACCGCGCCCGGGAGGTTGTCGATCCCGATGATCTCCAGCCCCTCGGCGGCCGCCCACGCCGTCAGCGACTCGGTGTCGGGGTGGTGGCGTACGTGCTGGTAGCGGTCGGTGACCATCGCGCCGCGCCGGTTCCAGCGCCGCCGCCCCACGATGTGGATCTCCTTCGCGAGGAAGGCGTTGGCGGTCCGTACGACGGAGCCGATGTTGAAGTCGTGGCCCCAGTTCTCCACCGCCACATGGAAGTCGTGGCGGCGGGTGTCCAGGTCCGCGACGATCGCCTCACGCGTCCAGTAGCGGTAGGCGTCGACGACATTGCGCCGGTCACCGTGCGCGAGCAGCTCCGGGTCGTACCGTTCGCCCTCGGGCCAGGGCAGCGGATGCGGCCCCACCCCGACCTCCGGCGCGAACCCGTCGTCGTACTGAAGCGGCTCCGGGCTCCGAAGCGGCTCCGGCGCCGGGTTCTCGGCGCCGGAGGAGGGGCTGGGGCTGGTCTCGCTGCTCACGCCACGAGCGTACGGGGCCGCTGCTCCTCGTCCGCACGCCCCCGCGGGGCCGCCCGGCGCGCCAGCCGCTCACGCAGCCGTCCGGCACGGCCGCCCAGCCAGCGCAGGAACCCGGTCGGCAGGAACACCGCGTCGGCCGCGATCATCGCGAGCGAGAAGAACGGCAGCCCGAGCAGCAGGGCGATCCCGGCGTGCTCCATCATCATCGCCACCAGCAGGACGTTCTTGACCCGCCGGTTGAAGAGCGTGAACGGGAACGCGACCTGGACGGCGACCGTTCCATAAGTGAGCAGCATGACGATCAGGCCGCTGCCGCCGAGGATGTCCGACAGGGCGGGCCAGGGCGAGAAGTAGTCCAGGTGCAGCGGGTAGTAGAGCGCGGTGCCGTCCTGCCAGCGCGAACCCTGGATCTTGTACCAGCCGGCGGTCGCGTAGATCAGACACACCTCGGCCATGATCACGACCATGGTGGCGTTGTGCGCGAGGTTGGCGACGACGTCGAGCAGGGCGCGCGGGTCGCCCTGCGCGTACCGCCCGGCGGCCCACCACAGCGCCTGCACCGCCCACAGACCCCAGAAGATGAGCAGCCAGCCGCCACTCGCGTCGCCGAGCAGCGTGACGGCGAGGAGGCAGAGACCGAGGACGCTCCACAGCACCGGCCCCACCCGGTCGGCCACCGGCTCGCCGGTCCGGGCGGCGCGCGCCGCGGCCCGTTCGCGCCGGCGCGCGTCCAGCGACCAGACCTGGCCGCAGCGAGTGAGCACGAGATACATCGCCATCAGGTGGATGACGTTGTCCCCACCGTCCCCCATGAAGACGGACCGATTCTGCAGCGACAGGACACCCACCATGAACAGCACGGACATGGTGCGGGTGCGCCAGCCGAGCAGCAGCAGGGCGCTGGAGAGCACGGCGACGGCGTAGACGACCTCGAACCAGAGCGTGCTGTCCGTCCACAGCAGCGCCGTGAAGGCGTGGTTGCCGTCCACCAGCCGCTGGGCCATGTCCCAGCTCCACGGGCCGTCCGGACCGTACAGCTCCCGGCGGTGCGGCAGCTCGCGCAGCAGGAAGAGCAGCCAGGTCGCGGAGAAGCCGATGCGCACGACCGCGCTCTGGTAGGGACCGAGCGCCGCGCCCGTGACCCGGCGCAGCGCCTGGGCGGGCTTGGACTCGGGGGCCGGAGCATGGGCCGGAGCATGGGAGAGCGGGGCCGCGGGGGCGGTATGGGCGTCAGGGACTGGGGAGGGGGCCTGAGGGGCCTGGGGGGCCTGGGGAGTCGACAGTGTCTGGTGTTCGAGGGAGGCGTGCCAGTGCCACCCCTGGGGCTCAGGGGACGTACGTGAAACCTGGGGCTCGGGGGTCGTACGTGACACCTGGGGTTGCTCCTCGGCGGGCCCGCCCGTCGCACTGTTCACGGACCCGCGCCCGGGGCCGCTCGCCGTTTCACTCATGGCCCCGCCCGGGGACTCACTCGGGGACTCGCTCGTGAATCCGCTGGTGGACTCACTCGTGGACTCGTTCATCGGCCGGCCTCCGTGCGCGCCTCGGCGGAACCGGCGCCGCCCGGGAGGTCGGCGGCGGTCACGGTCCACCAGGGGACGACCCGGTAGTACGGCCGGGTGTCGATCTTCTCGTCGCTCCACACCGGAGCCTTCACGGACCTCGTCACGGACCTGACCTGTACACGCTCGACGGTTCCGCCGTCGTGGTGCGCGCCGAGGCGGAGCATCACGATCCGGTGGATGTAGCGGTCGGAGAGCTCGCCGCGCAGCCCGTTGGGCTTGTTGTCGTCGGTGTGGGAGTTGATGAAGAACTCCCAGCCCCGGCGCAGCTCGTTCTGCTGGGTGTGGCTGGGCAGCGGGTTGCCGCGGATGTGGGAGCCGTCCTCGGCCGTCAGGTCGATCCAGTCGGTCGTCTTCCGGTTCCCGTCCGGCATACGGATCTCGGCCCGGGCCTGGACCGCGATGTTCTGCTGGAGCGGGTTGGGCGCGAAGAGCTTCCAGTTCTGCTCGAACTCGGGGTAGATCCAGTCGTCGATGACCTTGCCGTGCTGCTTGGTGACCGTGTTGGACGGCGCGACGTGCAGGAACACCATGGCGATGTGGACGATCCCCACCACCGCGACGACGGCCAGCGCGAGCGCGCCCGCCACTTGATACGGCAGTGACAGCCCGGCGATACCGCGCCCGGGGACACCGGGAGCCGGGGACTCGAAGGCCTGGGGAGCCGGGGAGCCGGGGGCGTCGGAGGCCGTCGGAGCAGGGGCGGCGGGGGAACCGGGGGGCGGGGAGGCCAGGGCGGCGTGCGTAGGCGCGCCGGGCGCGGGGTTCGGCGCGCCCGGCGCGGGGGCGGGTGCCGCCGTGGCGCCGGACGCGGGAGCCGATGCGTCCGAGGCGTCGCCGGGCCGGTGCACCTCGTCGCCGCGCGGGCTCGCGGGACCGCCGGGCGCGGTCACGTCGTCGCTGGTGGGAGCGGGTGCGGCAGCGCCAGGAGCGGCCTGCGGGCCGCCGTCAGCGGCGTCCGGCCCGGGCCGCCGGAGCCGATCCTCCCCGCCCGGCACGTCCTTGTCGTCGTACGAATCCATCCCGCCCCGATCCCGGTTGGCTCCACTGGGTTATCCACAGGGTTGACACCCTACGGGCCGTCGACTCACCATTGAAGTCAATGAACCGAACGATCGGTCGGGCGCGAGTGGCCCGGCGGACGACCCGGAATCGACAGCTCGGCAGGGGGCTCGGATGACGGCAGTGACCGCGGAGACCGGCACCAACAAGCACGGCACACCGACGGCGGACGAGCAGGACACGTCGGCGTACGAGGCCGCGTTCGACGCCGCGGTGGCCGCCGACGAGCGCATCGAACCGCGCGACTGGATGCCCGAGGCCTACCGGGCCTCCCTCGTCCGCCAGATAGCGCAACACGCCCACTCCGAAATCATCGGCATGCAGCCCGAGTCCAACTGGATCACCCGAGCACCCTCGCTGCGCCGCAAGGCGATCCTCATGGCGAAGGTGCAGGACGAGGCCGGCCACGGGCTGTATCTGTACAGCGCGGCGGAAACCCTCGGCGTCAGCCGCGACGACCTGCTCGACAAGCTCCACTCGGGCCGCCAGAAATACTCATCGATCTTCAACTACCCCACTCTGACCTGGGCCGACGTCGGCGCCATCGGCTGGCTCGTGGACGGCGCCGCCATCACCAACCAGGTCCCCCTCTGCCGCTGCTCCTACGGGCCGTACGCACGGGCGATGGTCCGCGTCTGCAAGGAGGAGTCCTTCCACCAGCGCCAGGGCTACGAACTGCTCCTCGCCCTCTCCCAGGGCACCCCGCAGCAGCACGCGATGGCGCAGGACGCGGTGGACCGCTGGTGGTGGCCCTCGCTGATGATGTTCGGCCCGCCCGACGACGAGTCGTCCCACTCGGCGCAGTCCATGGCCTGGAAGATCAAACGGCACTCGAACGACGAGCTCCGCCAGCGCTTCGTCGACATCTGCGTCCCCCAGGCCGAAGCGCTCGGCCTCACCCTCCCCGACCCCGACCTGCGGTGGAACGAGGAGCGCGGACACCACGACTTCGGGACGATCGACTGGACCGAGTTCTGGGACGTCCTCAAGGGCAACGGCCCCTGCAACGAACAAAGGATCACCCAGCGGCGCCGCGCCCACGAGGAAGGCGCCTGGGTCCGCGACGCGGCAGCCGCGTACGCGACCAAGCAGCACAGGAACGGGGAGGCAACGGCATGACCTCACACGACTGGCCGCTGTGGGAGGTGTTCGTGCGCTCGCGCCGCGGACTGTCCCACACCCACGCCGGAAGCCTGCACGCCCCGGACGCCCAGATGGCCCTGCGCAACGCACGCGACCTCTACACCCGGCGCTCCGAAGGTGTCTCCCTCTGGGTTGTGCCCTCCAGCGCCGTCACCGCCTCCTCCCCCGACGAGAAGGACTCCTTCTTCGAACCGGCCGGCGACAAGCCCTACCGCCACCCGACCTTCTACGAGATCCCGGAAGGGGTGAAGCACCTGTGACGGCCCCGACCCCCGCGCCCACGACCCACACCCCCACCCCCGCGGTCGCGGCCGCCCTCGCCCTCGGCGACGACGCACTGGTGCTCTCGCACCGACTGGGGGAGTGGGCCGGGCACGCCCCCGTCCTCGAAGAGGAAGTGGCCCTCGCCAACATCGCGCTCGACCTGCTCGGCCAGGCCCGCGTCCTGCTCTCCCTCGCGGGCGACGAGGACGAGCTGGCCTTCCTGCGCGAAGAGCGCGCCTTCCGCAACCTCCAGCTGGTCGAGCAGCCCAACGGCGACTTCGCCCACACCATCGCCCGCCAGCTCTACTTCTCCACCTACCAGAAACTGCTCTACGGGCAGCTCGCCACAGGCGACGGCGAACTCGCCGGGCTGGCCGCCAAGGCGGTCAAGGAAGTCGCCTACCACCAGGACCACGCCGAACAGTGGACCCTGCGCCTGGGCGACGGCACCGACGAGAGCCACGGCCGGATGCAGCGTGCCTGCGAGGCGCTGTGGCGGTTCACCGGAGAGATGTTCCAGCCCGTCGACGGTGTCGACATCGACTGGCAGGAGACCGAGCAGACCTGGCTCGCCTCCATCACCTCCGTGCTGGAGCAGGCCACCCTGACCGTCCCCGAAGGCCCCAGGACCGGCGCCTGGGCCGCAGGCGCGGGCCGCCAGGGCCTGCACACCGAACCCTTCGGACGGATGCTCGCCGAAATGCAGCACCTGCACCGCAGCCACCCGGGGGCGACATGGTGACCGACACGACCGCAGCCGATGCCATGACCACGGCCAGGGCCACACCCACGGCCACGGCCACGGCCGAGATGACCCCGCTCGAACGGGACCTGGCCCGGCTCGCCGGATCCGTCCCCGACCCCGAGCTGCCCGTGATCACCCTGGAGGAACTCGGCGTGCTGCGCGGAGTCCACCTGGACAGCCCCGGCAAGGTCACCGTCCGGCTCACCCCCACCTACACCGGCTGCCCCGCCATCGAAGCGATGACCGCCGACATCGAACAGGTCCTGCACGAGAACGGAATCCCGGACGTCACCGTCGTCCGCGTCCTGTCCCCCGCCTGGTCGACCGACGACATCAGCGATGAAGGCCGCCGCAAACTGGCCGAGTTCGGGATAGCACCACCCCGGCCGCGAAGCGCCGCCGAAGGCCCCGTCGCGCTCACCCTTTCCGTGCGCTGCCCGCACTGCGGCTCCACCGACACCGAGCTGCTGAGCAGGTTCTCCTCCACGGCCTGCAAGGCACTGCGCCGCTGCGTCACCTGCCGCGAACCGTTCGACCACTTCAAGGAGTTGTAGATGTTCCATCCACTCCGGGTGAGCGAGGTCGAACGGCTCACCGACGACGCGGTGACCGTCACCTTCGACGTACCACCGGAGCTGCGCGAGGCCTACCGGCACCGCCCCGGCCAGCACCTCGCCCTGCGCCGCACCGTGCAGGGCCAGGAGATCCGCCGTACGTACTCGATCTGCGCGCCCGCCGTCGAACAGCCCGGCACGCCCGTCCTGCGCGTCGGCATCCGCCTCGTCGAGGGCGGCGAGTTCTCCACGTACGCCTTCAAGGAACTCACCGTCGGCGACACGGTCGACGTCATGGAACCGATGGGCCGCTTCATCCTGGAGCCCCGCCCCGGATACTTCGTGGCCATAGTCGGCGGCAGCGGCATCACCCCCGTCCTGTCCATCGCCACCACCCTGCTGGAACGGGAACCCGAAGCCCGCTTCTGCCTCATACGCAGCGACCGCACGGTGTCGTCCACCATGTTCCTGGAGGAGACGGCCGACCTGAAGGACCGCTTCCCCGACCGGTTCCAGCTGGTCACCGCACTCTCCCGGGAAGAGCAGCAGTCCGGACTGCCCTCCGGCCGGCTCGACCAGGAACGGTTGACGGCCCTGCTGCCCGCGCTGCTCCCGGTGGAGGACGTCGACGGCTGGTACCTGTGCGGACCGTTCGGCCTGGTCCAGGGCGCCGAACGGGCCCTGCGCGAATTGGGCGTGGCCCGCGGCCGCATCCACGAGGAGATCTTCCACGTCGACGAGGCTCCGGCACCCAGCACCGCCGCGACTACGGCTCCGGCGCATGCCGCGCTGACCGCGACGCTCCACGGCCGCTCCGGCACCTGGCCGGTCCAGGACGGCGAGAAGCTCCTGGACACGGTGCTGCGGGCGCGTTCGGACGCCCCGTACGCCTGCAAGGGCGGGGTGTGCGGCACCTGCCGGGCGTTCCTGGTCAAGGGCGAGGTGCGCATGGACCGCAACTTCGCCCTGGAGGAGGACGAGACCGAGGCGGGCTATGTGCTGGCCTGCCAGTCCCGCCCGGCGACGAAGGAAGTGGAGCTGGACTTCGATCGGTGAGGGGGGCGGGGGTTTGGCTTGAGGGCGGGGCTTGGGGAGGTGGGGGGGAGGGGGCCGGGGGGGAGGGCCCCCAAGGTTCAACTTCTCGTCCGGCGGTCCCGCCCATTCCCATCCGCTAGAACCTGTTCTATCTTGACGCCTCATCAGATCCGCTGCGTGCGCGGGAGGACAGGGCTGTGGACTTCACCTTCAGCGAGGAACAGCAGGCGGCCGTCGAAGCGGCAAAGGCGGTCTTCTCGGGGGTCGCACCGGACGCCGTACCGAGCCCCGCGCTGACCCAGGGCGCGGTGGCCGAGGAGTTCGACCGCCCGCTGTGGGCGAAGCTCGCGGAATCGGATCTGCTGAGCCTGGTCATCGACCCCCAGTACGGCGGTGCGGGCCTCGACCCCATCGCTCTCTGCCTGGTGCTGCGCGAGTCCGCGAAGGTGCTGGCTCGGGTTCCGCTGTTGGAGAGCAGCGCGGTGGCGATGGCCGTACAGCGATACGGGGACACCGAGCTGGCCCGTGAACTGCTCCCCGCCGCAGGCCGGGGCGAGCTCGTGTTCACCGTCGGGGCCAACGGCCGCACCGGCCACGACCCCGCCGAACTCGCCGTCACGGCACGGCAGGAGAGCGCCGGAGACGGCGACTGGGTGCTGGATGGAGTGCAGACTGGGGTGCCCTGGGCACAGAACGCGGACCGTATCGCCGTACCGGCCCACACCGGCGAGGGCCGCGCCGTACTCGCGCTGGTCCCCCGTGTCCACGACGGGATCACCCTCACCGACCAGGTCTCCACCAGCGGGGAGCGCCTCGCCGAGGTCCGCCTCGACTCCGTACGGATCGAAGCACGCGCTGTCGTCACGGCCGAAGGGGCCTGGGAGTGGCTGCGCGAGCTGCTGGCCACCGGCACCTGTGCGCTCGCGCTGGGCCTCGGCGAAACCGTATTGGGAATGACCAGCGCGTACACCGGCAAGCGCGAGCAGTTCGGGTTCCCCATCGCGACCTTCCAGGCGGTCGCCGTCCAGGCGGCCGACCGGTACATCGACCTGCGCGCGATGGAAGCCACCCTGTGGCAGGCGGCGTGGCGCATCAGCACGGGCACGGGGTCGGGGGCGGGGGCGGCCCTGGGCACCGGGGGGCCACTGCCTGTATCGGGGGATGTGGCGGTGGCGAAGATCTGGGCCTCCGACGGCGTACGCAGAGTCGTACAGACCGCACAGCATCTGCACGGCGGGTTCGGCGCCGACACCGACTACCCTCTGCACCGCTACCACGCCTGGGCCAAACAACTGGAACTGTCACTCGGCCCGGCCGCGGCCCACGAGGAAGCCCTTGGCGACCTGCTGGCCGCGCACCCACTCGGATAGCGGGACCGCACACGGCCGCTCGCGCCTGGCTACCGCGTACGACCGGCTCCGACCGCGGCGCAAGGCCGGGCTGCGGCGCCGGTCGGACGATGCAGCCCGTCCGACGACGCCGGTCAGGGACCAAAGCCCGTCAGAGAGCAAGGCCCGTCAGGGGCGAGAGCCGGTCAGAGGACGAAAGCGGGGCTGTCGTTGTCGCTGACCATCGGGCGCCCGGCGGCGTCCCACGCCTGCATGCCGCCGTCGATGTTCACGGCGTCGATCCCCTGCTGCACCAGATACTGCGTGACCTGCGCGGACCGGCCACCGACCCGGCACATCACATACGCCCGGCGGCCGTCCTCGACAGCCTGCGTCACCTCGCCGAAGCGCGCCACGAAACCGCTCATCGGCACATGCAGCGCGCCCTCGACGTGCCCGGCCGCCCACTCGTCGTCCTCACGGACGTCCAGCACCAGGGCGTCGGCCGGCACGGCGGCGGCCTCCACGGACGGCAGCTGGGCGAAATTCATGGGTCATGCCTTCTCTCGTACGCGTCGGCTGTCCCGGTCACGGCGCCGAAGCAGCCGCGACGGACGTCTCGGCCGGTCACCGGTACCGGCCGGTCAGCGAGGTCAGCCGTGTGGCCAGGTCACAGGGAACGCTACTGCACCAGCTCCGCCAGGACCGCCTCGCGCCCGGCGACCTCGGCCAGCAGCTGCTCGGCGATCTCCTCCAGAAGCCGGTCCGGGTCGTCGGGCGCCATCCGCAGCATCGAGCCGATCGCGCTGTCCTCCAGCTCACGAGCCAGCACGGCCAGCAGCTCCTTGCGCTGGGCCAGCCACTCCAGCCGGGCGTAGAGCTCCTCGCTCTCGCTGGGGCGCGCTTCCTCCGGCACGGGGCCTGCCGCCCACTCCTCGGCGAGCTCCCGCAGCAGCTCCTCGTCGCCCCGGCCGTACGCGGCGTTGACCCGGGTGATGAATTCCTCGCGCCGGGCCCGTTCCTGCTCCTCCTGCGCGAGGTCGGGGTGCGCCTTGCGGGCCAGCTCGCGGTAGAGCCTGCGCGCCTCCTCGCTGGGGCGGACCCGCTTTGGCGGCCGTACAGGCTGGTCGGTGAGCATGGAGGCGGCCTCGGGGGAGATCCCGTCGGAGTCCATCCAGTCGTGGAAGAGCTCGTCGACCCCGGGCATGGGCATGACGGCGGCTCGCGCCTCACGTGCCTTGCGCAGGTCCTCCGGATCGCCGGTGAGCGAGGCCCTGGCCTCGGCGATCTGGGCGTCGAGCTCGTCGAGCCGGGCGTACATCGGGCCGAGCTTCTGGTGGTGCAGGCGGGAGAAGTTCTCCACCTCCACGCGGAAGGTCTCGACCGCGATCTCGAACTCGATCAACGCCTGCTCGGCCGCCCGCACAGCCCGGTCCAGCCGGGCTTCGGGCCGCTCCGCGTTCTCGTCCGCGTTCGCTGGGGCGTGGGGGCGGGCGGTTGTGTCTTCGGCAGGTTCGTCCGTCACCGGTCCAGCGTACGGGCGCGGGGGGTGGGGGCCCCTCCCTCCCCCCTCCCCCCACCCCCGCCCCTCCACCCCACCCCGCCTCAAAGCCCCAGCTCAACAAAGCCCGACCTCGACCTCACAAACCCAGCTCTGCCTCGCACCCCAACCCACCTCGCACCCTCAGCCCACCTCAAACCCCCAGCTCCGCCTCCACCCGCCCGTCCCTGATCGCGGCCAGGAGCGTGGCGTGGTCCGCCTCCGTACGGTCGGCGTAGAGGACCGCGAAGCCGGCCAGGGCCTCGTCGAGCTCTTCGTTCTTGCCGCAGTACCCCGCTATCAGGCGCGGGTCGGCGCTGTGGGAGTGGGCGCGCGCCAGCAGTGCGCCCGTCATGCGGCCGTAGTCGTCCAGCTGGTCGGCGGCCAGGGCCGCCGGGTCGACGCTGCCCTTGCGGTTGCGGAACTGGCGCACCTGATAGGGGTGCCCGTCGACGGTGGTCCAGCCGAGCAGGATGTCGCTGACGACCTGCATGCGCTTCTGCCCGAGGACCACGCGCTGTCCCTCGTGTCCCGCGTCCGGGGCTGGGAAGCCGGCCTTGGCCAGGTGCGGCAGCAGGGCGGAGGCGCGGGCCTCCTTGACCTGGAGGACCAACGGCTCACCGCGATGGTCGAGGAGCAGCACCACGTATGACCGTGTGCCGACGCTGCCGGTGCCGACGACCCGGAAGGCCACGTCATGTATCGCGTACCGCGCGAGCAGCGGCAGGCGGTCTTCCGAGAGGGTTTCCAGGTAGGGGCCGAGTGAGGCGGCCACGGCGGCTGCCTCGGCGTCGGGTACCCGGCGCAGTACCGGTGCCGCGTCGACGAAGTGGTGGTGTCCGTCGGCTCTCTGCTCGGTGGCCTTTGCTGCGAAGCGGGCGCTGGTGTTGTTGCGGGCCTTGGCCGACACCTTCTCCAGGGTGCCGAGCAGGTCCCGCGCGTCGGTGTGGGAGACCAGTTCCTCGTCGGCTATCGCGTTCCACGCGTCCAGCACCGGCAGTTTCGCCAGGAGTCTCATGGTGCGCCGGTAGGCGCCGACCGCGTCGAAGGCGGCGGCCCGGCAGGTGTCCTCGTCGGCGCCTGCTTCCCGGCCGGCCAGGACCAGGGAGGCGGCGAGGCGCTTGAGGTCCCATTCCCAGGGGCCGGTGACGGTCTCGTCGAAGTCGTTGAGGTCGATGACGAGGCCGCCGCGTGCGTCGCCGTAGAGACCGAAGTTCGCCGCGTGGGCGTCGCCGCAGATCTGGGCACCGATTCCGGTGATGGGGGTGCCGACGAGGTCGTGGGCCATCAGTCCGGCGGAGCCGCGCAGGAAGGCGAACGGGGTGGCTGCCATGCGGCCCACCCGGATCGGCGTGAGCTCGGGCACGCGGCCCAGGTTCGATTCCTCGACGGCGCGGACCGCGTCGGGCCGGTCGGTGGAGAGGACCAGAGAGTCGTGTGAGGAGCGGGGCACCCGGTGGCGCAGGGCCTTGCCCTCGCTCTTGGGCGAGCCGTCCTTGTGGCCGGGGCCCACGCCTTTGTGGTGTCGGAAACCGGGCACCTCGGGGATCCGGATCCGTCCGTTGCCGGGCACCGCTCGCTGGGCCGGAATCACCGCCTCGACATCGCTCATCGCGTGCCGCCTCCCCCGTACTCGTTCACCGTCAGCAGCTCGCATTTCTGCAGCTCGAATGCCATGACGGTACCGCTGGCGGCCGACACCCGTCTCCCCCTGTGGATAACTCCCGGGGCGGCCATCAGGCAGGCCACCGCCGGGAGTTGTCCACAGCTCCGCACGCAGCGGGATTCAGACGCCGACCGCTTCCTCCAGCTCCTCTTCGAGCTCTTCTTCTCCCTCGCGGATGCGGCCTTCGCGGCCGTCGTCGCCCCGGTCCCCGGCAGCCACGGCACCGGCACCCTGACCCGCGCCCGCAGCCACGCCGGCCCCGGCACCCGATACGGCCCCAGCCCCAGCCCCAGCAGCCGCATTCACACCCGCACCGGCCCCCGAACCCACAGCGGCCCGCCTCCGCTCAACCAGCCCCGCGATGCCCATCATCGCGACACCGGCCAGCAGCCAGAGGGCCAGGACCAATACATGGCGGCCGAGGCCGTTGCCCGCGAAGTACACGTGGCTGCGGGCACCCTCGACGAACCCGGCGCCGTTCCAGAAGGCGTGCAGGGCGCCGAAGAAGCCGGGCTGGAGTTCGGGCCGGAAGATGCCGCCGGAGCTGGTGAAGTTGAGCATCACGAAGAGGACCATCACGCCGAGCGTCGTCCACCTCTTGAGGAAGGTGTGCAGTCCGACGCCGATCAGCAGGATTCCGGCCGAGTACAGCCACGCCATGCCCCAGACGCCGCCGAGGCCGGTGTCGACGAGGTGGAAGAGCGGGCCCGCGAAGACCGCGCCGATACCGCTGACCAGCAGCGACATGCCGAGCGCCAGCAGTGCCCTGATCCGCAGGGGCAGGACGACGCCGGCTCCGCCGATCACGGCGACGGACGCGTAGGAGCCGATGCTCAGTGCGACCAGCAGGAAGAAGATGCCCTGGCCGGTCGGGTCGCCCTTGGCGAGGTCCGTCACGTCGGTGACCTTCAGGGGCGCGTCCTGTGCCGCCGCCACCTTGGTGAAGACCTTCTCGACGGCCGTGGCGCTGGTGTCGGAGGAGGCGGAGGCGACGAGCAGTTCGGGCTTGGCGCCGGGGATGTAGGCGCCGTACACGTGCTGCTGCTCAAGGCTGTGAACGGCGGTGGCGCGGTCGGGCACGGTACGGACGTCGAGGGCGCCCGCGCCCTTGTCCTGGAGCGTCTGCGCGAGCACCTGCGTGCTGGGGCCCGAGCCGACGATGTCGACCCGCAGGTCGTGCGGCTGCGGGTTGTGGAAGGCGCCCAGATACGCGAGGCCCATCCCGACGCACATCAGCAGCGGGGTGAGGAGATGGCTGAGCACATGGCGCAGAGGGCTGGGAGCGGTACCGGGGGACACCACAACTCCAATGGTTGGCTTATACAACTCACTCGATACGTTGTACTGTACAACCACTTTTTGGGGATGGCGAACACCCAGCTCAAAAGGCCCGGACCGCATCCCCCACGGGACTTGTTTCACGTGAAACACCGGGAACGCGGAACAAACCCCTCCCGCTCCCTGCCTGCCCCTGCCCCTGCCCCTGCCCCTGCCCCCGGGCCTACAACCCCGCGTCTCGCGCGAGCAACGCCGCCTGCACCCTGTTCTCGCACTCCAGCTTCGCCAGGATGCGGCTCACATACGTCTTCACCGTGGCCTCGCTCATATGGAGCCGCCTGCCCGCGTCCGCGTTGGACAGGCCCTCCCCGAGCAGCGCCAGCACGTCCCGCTCCCGCGCCGACAGCACCTCCACCCGGCGCCGCGCCTCCTCGCCCCGGGCCGCCGCGCGGCCGAGGGCCAGCTGGTCCACGACGTGCCTGGTCGCCCCGGGTGACAGATAGGCGTCCCCGGCCGCCGCCGCCCGTACCGCGGCGATCAGCTCGGCCGGGGCGGTGTCCTTCAGGAGGAACCCGGCTCCCCCGTACTCCAGTGCGCGCAGGACGTTCTCCCGCTCGCCGAACGTCGTCAGGATGATCACGCGGGTCGCCGGGGTGCTCCTGCGCAGCTCGGCCAGGGCGGTGAGGCCGTCCATCACCGGCATCTGGATGTCGAGCAGCACCACGTCGACGCCGTGGGCGCGTGCCGCTTCCACGGCGTCACGGCCGTTGGCCGCCTCGGCGGCGACCTCGATGGCCGGGTCCGAGGTGAGGATCATCCTGATCCCCGCCCGGATCAGCGGCTCGTCGTCCGCGATCACGACCTTGATCCGCGGACCGAGTGCACCCCCTCGACCGTCTGGACCCGTCACGCCTGCTCCCGTCCTCGCGCGGCGCCACAGCGCTCCCGCCGCGCCACCGCGCCATCATTCCCGCCGGCCCTGCCGCGCCGCCGCCGCTCGACGACCGACACCACTACCGTCAACGCACGGCCGCTCGGTCCCGTACGACAACCTCCACTGCTGGACCTCGTACGACGCCCTCCACCGTTCCACCTCGTACGGCTACGTTTTACCGTTCCACCTCGTACGACCGCTTCTCGATGAGCTTGCCGTCCTTGAAGCAGAACCGGAAAACCGGGTCGGTGTCGATGCTGTCGCCGAAGTCGGACGACAGCAGTACCAGGCAGCTCGCTCCGGCGGGCTCGGCGGGTCCCTTGCCGGGCAGGCCCTTCGCCAGGAATGTGTCGCCGTCCGGGAGCCGGTCGCGTACGTCCTGTTCGGAGCTGCCGACCTCGATGTCCCGGTACTCGGCGGGGTCGATCATCGCCTTGTCCGCGGACCCCGCGAGGAAGAACAGCCCGACACCCGCGGCCACCGCGAGCAGCACCACCACCGCGAAGGCGATCCCGCACCCCAGGGCGACGCCGCCGCCCCTGCTCCTGCCACTCATCGCCAACTCCCTCTCCGCGACACTCAGGTCGACGTCCCAGCCGCCGTGCCGGCCGGCCTGGTGCCGGCCGGTCCCCGTCGCGCCGGCGGCACCACCGTCGCGGAGCGGGAGGGCGCCCGGCTGCTGTCGGAAGTCGTCCGCCGGATCGACGAAGGTCGTCGCCTCCACGGCCCCGTAGGGCAGTACGCCGGCCACCCGGAAGCCGCCGTCCCCGGTCCGTCCCGTGTGGACCATGCCGCCGACGAGCCGGGCCCGTTCGTGCAGCCCGGTCAGCCCCTGGCCGCCGCTGACCACGTCGCCCGGCGGGGGACCGGTCACCGGTCCGTTGACGACCTCGACGACGAGCGCGTCGGGCTCGTAGCGCAGTTCCACGCCGATGGGGGCGCCCGGTGCGTGCTTGTACGCGTTGGTCAGCGCCTCCTGGACGATCCGGTACGCCGCGTGGTCGGAGGCGGCGGCCAGGTGCCGCGGCTCCCCGGTCTCGCGCAGGTCGACGGTGGTGCCCGCGGCCCGGGCGGCGGCCACCAGGGCTTCGACGCCGGCCGTGCCGCGGGCGGCGCGCTGTGCCTCGTCCGTGGCGCGGTCGGGGGCTTCGACGCCGTCGCGCAGGATGCCGACGACCGCGCGCAGTTCGTGCATGGCCGCGACGGACGCCTCGCGCAGGACGCCGACGGCCTCGCGCTGGCGGCCCGTCAGTGCCGGATCGACCTCCAGGGCACCGGTGTGCACGGAGATCAGGGCCAGTTGGTGGCCGAGGCTGTCGTGCATGTCCTGGGCGATGCGCTGGCGCTCGCGCAGCCGGGCCTGTCCGGCGACCATCGCGCGCTCGCGCAGCAGCTGCGCGTTGCGTTCCTGCATGGTCTGCAGAAGGGTGCGCCGCTGGTACCAGTAGCGGCTGGCGAGGCCCGGCACCACGGCGATCACCATGAAGAACAGCGCCGCGAACAGGGCGATGACGAACAGCGGGCCCTCGCCGGACTCGGTGAGCGCGACGACGGCCAGGTATCCGGCGAACGCGGCGCAGAACGCGGCCAGGGCGCGCCCGGCCCCGGCGATGCGCCGGCCCGCCGAGCAGGCCACCACGAGCAGCAGCAGGGTGGCGCCCGCACTGGCGCCGGCGAGGGCGGCCGTGGCGACGAGCACGCTCGCGGGGAACCTGCGGCGCAGCGGCGACAGGACGAGGACGGCGGCGGTCACCAGGGCGGGCACCACCAGGCCGCCGTGGGCCAGCCGGCTCGCTCCGGCCGCGGCCAGGGCCAGCAGGAGGGCGAGGGCCGACTCGCCGGCGATCCGGCGGCGCGACCAGGGTTCGGGTCCCGCCAGCCGCAGGCGCACGTCCTGGAGTTTCGATGACACGTCCACGGCCGCACCCTAGGCAGTCGGCCAAGGGCCGGGCGGCTCTCTTTCGTCGCGCCCCGCCGAGACGAAAGTCTCCGTGACGGTCTTGGACGGCCGTGGAGTGGCACGGAGTCCTCTGGAACTCCTTCGGCCTTCGGGCGCGCGACATTCAGCGCCGCGAAGTTCTGCGCGCATCCGGGAACGCGGAAGCCCCGCCGGTCGTTTGACCTGCGGGGCTTCCGTTCTGTGGGCGAGGGGGGATTTGAACCCCCACGTCCCGAAGGACACTGGCACCTGAAGCCAGCGCGTCTGCCGTTCCGCCACTCGCCCGAGTGGTGTCCGAGGCCTTCGCACCTTTTCGGTGCGCTTGCCTGGCGACGTCGAGAAGATTAGCACGCTGCGCAGGGTGGATTCACATCCGTTGTTTCCGCCGTCCCTGGCGGGCAGGAGAGGGGAAGGAACGACGACGTACAGCGACGGTTCGGGGACCCACAGGAACCTCACAGGGTGCTCGAGGCAACGCGGAGGAGCCGCACCCACTCCTCCACGGTGCACCCCGGGTGCGGGACACTGTGAGGAGGCCACCTCTACGATCCTGTGAGAGGTGACACTCGTCCACCGGTCACAGAAGGGGAACCAGCCGATTTCCCGACGCGTGGATACGATCAGTAAGCAGTACCAGGACGACAACGACGGAGGAGGTGCCCCATGGGAGTCCTGAAGCGTTTCGAGCAGCGTCTCGAAGGCCTGGTCAACGGCACCTTCGCGAAGGTCTTCAAGTCCGAGGTCCAGCCCGTCGAGATCGCCGGCGCCCTCCAGCGCGAGTGCGACAACAACGCGACGATCTGGAACCGTGAGCGGACCGTCGTCCCCAACGACTTCATCGTCGAGCTCAGCGCGCCCGACTTCGAGCGCCTGAGCCCGTACTCGGGCCAGCTGGGCGACGAACTGTCCGGCCTGGTCCGCGACTACGCCAAGCAGCAGCGCTACACGTTCATGGGACCGATCAAGGTCCACCTGGAGAAGGCCGACGACCTCGACACCGGCCTGTACCGGGTGCGCAGTCGTACGCTCGCCTCCAGCACCGACCAGCAGGACCTGCACAGCCAGCAGGAGCAGCACGGCAGACCTCCGGGTCCGGCCCGTCCCGCTCCCGTCGCACCGCCGCAGTCCGCCCAGGGCCGCGGCGGCTACGGCTATCCGCCCTCCGCCGCACCGCCGATGCCGGCCGCCCCGCCCCCCGGCGGGAACGGCGGCCCCGGCCGCCCCGGCGCGGACCGCCGCCCGACGGCTCCCGGCCCCATGCCGGGCTCCCAGGTGCGGCGCTGGATCGAGATCAACGGCACCCGCCACCAGATCTCCCGCCCGACGCTGGTGCTGGGTCGCAGCACCGACGCCGATGTGCGGATCGACGACCCCGGCGTCTCGCGCCGGCACTGTGAGATCCGGACCGGAACGCCCTCGACGATCCAGGATCTCGGGTCCACCAACGGCATCGTGGTGGACGGGCAGCACACCACCCGCGCTACGCTCCGCGACGGCTCGCGGATCGTCGTGGGCAGCACCACCATCGTTTACCGGCAAGCCGAAGGGTGAAGCGGGGGCAATGTCAGAGCTGACCCTCACGGTCATGCGGTTGGGTTTCCTCGCCGTACTGTGGCTGTTCGTCATCGTGGCCGTCCAGGTCATTCGCAGTGATCTGTTCGGTACGCGGGTCACCCAGCGCGGTTCACGCCGCGGCGGGGACACGGGCCGCCAGCAGACCGGCAGGCAGCCCGCCGCTGCCGCGCCGCCGCAGCAGCGCGGCCAGCAGGCCGCGCCCTCGGGCGGCCGCCAGCGCCGTGGCGCGCCCACCAAACTGGTGGTGTCCGAGGGGACGCTGACCGGCACGACGGTGGCGCTCCAGGGGCAGACCATCACGCTGGGCCGGGCGCACGACTCGACGATCGTCCTCGACGACGACTACGCGTCGAGCCGGCATGCCAGGATCTATCCGGACCGTGACGGCAACTGGATCGTCGAGGACCTCGGTTCCACCAACGGCACCTACCTGGACCGGACGCGGCTCACCACCCCGACCCCGATTCCGCTGGGCGCGCCGATCCGCATCGGCAAGACCGTCATCGAGCTGCGGAAGTAGTACGACAATGAGCGAGCGGAGCGAGCGAGCCGCGGCGGTCCGGACGACGGACCGGGACGGGCTCCCGACCGGAGGGTGGGCAGTGTGGCTCGACATGACCGGCTGTACCCCGAGCCGACGGGCGAGGTGGGCATGAGTCTCTCCCTGCGCTTCGCCGCCGGATCCCACAAGGGCATGATCCGCGAGGGCAACGAGGACTCCGGTTACGCGGGTCCGCGTCTCCTCGCCATCGCCGACGGCATGGGCGGCCAGGCCGCCGGCGAGGTCGCCTCCTCCGAGGTGATCTCCACCCTGGTCACGCTCGACGACGACGTGCCCGGCTCCGACATCCTGACGTCGCTGGGTACGGCGGTGCAGCGCGCCAACGACCAGCTGCGCATGATGGTCGAGGAGGACCCCCAGCTGGAGGGGATGGGCACCACGCTCACCGCTCTGCTGTGGACGGGCCAGCGCCTGGGCCTGGTGCACGTGGGCGACTCGCGCGCGTATCTGCTGCGCGACGGCGTGCTGACCCAGATCACCCAGGACCACACCTGGGTGCAGCGGCTCGTGGACGAGGGCCGCATCACCGAGGAGGAGGCGACGACGCATCCGCAGCGCTCGCTGCTGATGCGCGCGCTGGGCAGCGGCGACCATGTGGAGCCGGACCTGTCGATCCGCGAGGTGCGGGCCGGCGACCGCTATCTGATCTGCTCCGACGGCCTGTCGGGGGTGGTGTCCCACCAGACGATGGAGGACACCCTCGCCAGCTACCAGGGCCCGCAGGAGACGGTGCAGGAGCTGATCCAGCTCGCGCTGCGCGGCGGCGGCCCGGACAACATCACGGTGATCGTCGCGGACGTCCTGGACGTCGACTCCGGCGACACCCTGGCCGGGCAGCTCAGTGACATCCCGGTGATCGTGGGTGCCGTCGCCGAGAACCAGCTCCAGCTCAACGACGACGGGGCCATGCAGACCCCGGCGGGCCGCGCCTCGGGCCTGGGCCGTCCCTCCTCGCCGCAAGGCGGCTTCGGCCCGCCCGGCAGCGGTGAGGACGGCGGCTACGGCGCGCCGCCCGAGGGCGCCTTCGGTACCTACTCGGACGAGGACTTCGTCAAGCCGCGGCGCGGCAGGTGGCTGAAGAGATCCGTCTACATCGTGCTCGCCCTGGCCGTGATCGGCGGCGGTCTGTACGGCGGTTACCGCTGGACGCAGACCCAGTACTTCGTGGGCACCAAGGACGAGCACGTCGCGCTGTATCAGGGCATCAGCCAGGACCTGGCCTGGGTGAAGCTGTCGAAGGTGGAGACCGACCACCCCGAGATCGAACTCAAGTACCTGCCGCCGTACCAGCGCAAGCAGGTCGAGGCGACGATCGCCGAGGGCAGCCTCGGCAAGGCCCAGGCCAAGATCACCGAACTGTCCACGCAGGCGTCGGCGTGCAAGAAGGACGAGCAGCGGCGCGCCGCCGAGAGCCAGAACCCGCCGAAGACCGGAACGACGGCCTCTCCGTCGCCCGGCAAGACCGGGTCCACCAAGACCACCGCCACTCCCACGCCCGGCCCCAGCCTCTCGGAGGAAGAGCAGAAGCTGGTCCCGCAGTGCGGTAAGCAGTAGGCAGCCGTAGGGGGCCTTTCCACACCATGAGCGTTGTCACCAACACGACCACCATCGGCGCGATCGACGCACCGAGCCGCCGCAACACCGAGCTCGCGCTGCTCGTCTTCGCCGTCGCCATCCCGGTGTTCGCGTACGCCAACGTGGGCCTGGCCATGACCGGCAAGCTGCCCTCGGGCATGCTCGGTTACGGTCTCGGCCTCGGGCTGCTCGCGGCTGTCGGGCACCTCGTGGTGCGCAAGTTCGCCCCGTACGCGGACCCACTGCTGCTGCCGCTGGCGACGCTGCTGAACGGGCTGGGCCTGGTGATGATCTGGCGCCTGGACCAGTCGCCGCGCCTGATCCAGCGGGCCAAGAGCGCGTTCGGTGCGTTCCACCCGGACGCGCCCAAGCAGATGCTGTACACGGCGCTGGGCGTGGCGCTGTTCATCGGTGTGCTCATGCTGCTGAAGGACCACCGGATCCTTCAGCGCTACACGTACATCTCGATGGCGTTCGCGCTGTTCCTGCTGATCCTGCCGATGTTCTTCCCGGCGGTGAACGGCGCCAAGATCTGGATCTCCATCCCCGGTCTGGGCACGATCCAGCCCGGCGAGTTCGCGAAGATCATCATCGCGGTGTTCTTCTCCGGCTACCTGATGGTCAAACGGGACGCGCTGGCGCTGGCCAGCCGCCGCTTCATGGGTCTGTACCTGCCGCGCGGCCGCGACCTCGGTCCGATCCTCGTGGTGTGGGGCGTCTCGATCCTCATCCTGGTCTTCGAGACCGACCTGGGCACCTCGCTGCTCTTCTTCGGCCTCTTCGTGATCATGCTGTACGTGGCGACCGAGCGCACCAGCTGGATCGTCTTCGGTCTGTTGATGTCGGCGGTCGGCGCGGTCGCCGTGGCCTCCTTCGAACCGCACGTGCAGTCCCGGGTGAACGCCTGGCTCGACCCGTTCGCCTGCTACAAGACCGACAAGACCGGCGCCTGCGAGCAGATCGGCCAGGCGATCATGTCGTTCGGTTCCGGCGGCACGCTCGGTACGGGCCTGGGCCAGGGCAACTCCGATCTGATCGGTTTTGCCGCCAACGCCGACTTCATCCTCTCCACCGTCGGCGAGGAGCTGGGGCTGGCCGGGATGATGGCGATCTTCCTCATCTACGGTCTGATCGTGGAGCGGGGCGTGCGCACCGCGCTCGCCGCCCGCGACCCGTTCGGCAAGCTGCTGGCGATCGGCCTCTCGGGCGCGTTCGCCCTCCAGGTGTTCGTGGTCGCCGGCGGTGTCATGGGCCTCATCCCGCTGACCGGTATGACCATGCCGTTCCTCGCGCAGGGCGGCTCCTCCGTCATCGCCAACTGGGCGCTGATCGGCATCCTCATCCGCATCAGTGACACCGCCCGCCGCCCGGCGCCCGCCCCTGCCCCGTCCCCCGACGCCGAGATGACCCAGGTGGTCCGACCGTGAACAAGCCCCTGCGACGGATCGCGATCTTCTGCGGGCTGCTGATCATGGCCCTGATGATCCGCGACAACTGGCTCCAGTACGTACGTGCCGACGAGCTGAACGCGCACAAGTACAACCGGCGCGTCCAGATCGAACGGTTCGCGCACGAGCGCGGCAACATCATCACGGCCGACGGCCAGCCGATGACCGCCTCCAAGGAGACCTCGGGCAGCGACTACAAGTTCAAGCGGGCCTGGAACAACGGCGCCCTGTGGTCGCCGGTGACCGGGTACAACTCGCAGGCCTTCGACTCCTCGCAGCTGGAGAACATCGAGGACAAGATCCTCTCGGGCAACGACGACCGGCTCTTCTTCGACCGGACGCTCTCGATGTTCACCGGCGAGAAGAAGCAGGGCGGCAACGTCGTCACCACCCTCAACACCGCCGCCCAGAAGGCCGCCTTCGAGGGGCTCGGCGACAAGAAGGGCGCGGTCGCCGCGATCGACCCGCGCACCGGCGCGATCCTGGCGCTGGCCTCGACTCCGTCGTACGACCCGTCGGTCTTCGCGGGCAACGCCAAGGCGGACAGCGAGGCCCGCCAGAAGCTGCTCAAGGACAAAGACAAGCCCATGCTGAACCGGGCGCTGCGCGAGACCTACCCGCCCGGCTCCACGTTCAAGGTCGTCACCGCCTCCGCGGCGCTGGAGAACGGGCTGTACTCCAGCATCGACGAGCCGACCCGCTCGCCGGTGCCGTACCAGCTGCCGCAGTCGACGATGCCGCTGAAGAACGAGGGGACCATCCCCTGTGAGAACGCCACGCTCAAGGTGGCCCTCCAGTGGTCCTGCAACACCGTCTTCGGCAAGATCAGCGATGACCTCGGCAACGACAAGATGATCGCGGAGGCCAACAAGTTCGGCTTCAACGACGAGATCTTCACCCCCGTCCGCGCCGACGCCAGCGTCTACCCCAAGGACAACCGCCCGCAGAACGCGATGGCGGGCATCGGCCAGGCCTCCAACCGCGCCACCCCGCTCCAGATGGCCATGGTCGCCGCCGCCGTCGCCAACGACGGCAAGCTGATGAAGCCGTACATGGTCGACCAGCTCCAGGCGCCCAACCTCGACGTCCTGTCCAAGACGCAGCCGGAGAAGATGAGCCAGCCGCTTTCGGCGGCCAACGCCCAGAAGGTCCAGGCGCTGATGGAGAACGTCGTCGCCGAGGGCACGGGCAAGAAGGGCGCCATCGAGGGCGTCACCGTCGGCGGCAAGACCGGCACCGCCCAGCACGGCCTCAACAACAGTGAGAAGCCGTACGCCTGGTTCATCTCGTACGCCAAGACCAGCGAGGGCTCCCCGGTCGCGGTCGCCGTGGTCGTCGAGGACGGCGAGGCGCACCGCGACGACATCTCCGGTGGCGGTCTGGCCGCCCCCATCGCCAAGGCCGTGATGCGGGCGGTGCTCAAGAAGTGATCCACGGACGTTTCACGTGAAACGGTCCTCGTTTCACGTGAAACGTCTCTCGCGACCTGTACCGGTCCGGTATCAGCTGACGGTCGCGGACGGATCAGCTACCGGTGCCCGGTAGCGTATGCGCGAACAGCACACCGCCGGACCACACACACGGGTGCGGTCGGGACTGACGGAGAGGGCTGGAACGTTATGGAAGAGCCGCGTCGCCTCGGCGGCCGGTACGAGCTGGGCCAGGTGCTCGGCCGTGGTGGCATGGCGGAGGTCTACCTCGCGCACGACACCCGGCTCGGCCGCACCGTCGCCGTGAAGACGCTGCGGGCCGACCTCGCCCGCGACCCGTCCTTCCAGGCCCGGTTCCGCCGTGAGGCCCAGTCCGCCGCCTCGCTCAACCACCCGGCGATCGTCGCTGTCTACGACACCGGCGAGGACTACGTCGACAACATCTCCATCCCGTACATCGTCATGGAGTACGTCGATGGCTCCACCCTGCGTGAGCTGCTGCACTCCGGGCGCAAGCTGCTGCCCGAGCGCACCCTGGAGATGACGGTCGGCATCCTCCAGGCCCTGGAGTACTCCCACCGCGCCGGCATCGTCCACCGCGACATCAAGCCCGCCAACGTCATGCTGACGCGCACCGGCCAGGTCAAGGTCATGGACTTCGGCATCGCGCGCGCCATGGGCGACTCCGGCATGACGATGACGCAGACCGCCGCCGTCATCGGCACCGCCCAGTACCTCTCCCCGGAGCAGGCCAAGGGCGAGCAGGTCGACGCCCGCTCCGACCTGTACTCGACGGGCTGCCTCCTCTACGAGCTGCTGACCGTGCGGCCGCCGTTCGTCGGCGACTCGCCGGTCGCGGTCGCCTACCAGCACGTACGGGAAGAGCCGCAGCCGCCGAGCAACTTCGACCCCGAGATCACGCCCGAGATGGACGCCATCGTCCTGAAGGCGCTGGTCAAGGACCCGGACTACCGCTACCAGTCGGCCGACGAGATGCGTGCCGACATCGAGGCCTGCCTCGACGGCCAGCCGGTCGCCGCGACCGCCGCCATGGGCGCGGTCGGCTACGGCGGCTACGACGCCTACACCTCCGGTCCCCAGGACCAGCCCACGACCGCCCTGCGCCCCGCGGACGCGGCGGGCCAGACGTCGATGCTGCCCCCGGTCGGCCCGGACGACGGCTACGGCTACGACGACCGACCCGACCGCCGCCGCCAGAAGAAGTCGTACACCTCGACGATCCTGCTGGTGCTGGCCGGTGTCCTGGTGCTCGTCGGCGCGATCCTGATCGGCAAGTCGGTCTTCGGCGGGAAGAGTGACAGCGGCCAGGTGCCGGTGCCGCAGCTCGTCGGTGAGACCCGGAAGTCCGCCGAGACCCTGACGGCGAACGTCGGCCTCAAGCTGACCGTGGCCAAGACCGAGCCCTGCGCCGACCAGCCCAAGGACAGCATCTGCAGCCAGACCCCCACCAGCGGCAAGCTGGACAAGGGCGAGGCGGTCACGGTCGTCGTCTCGGCGGGCGCGCCCAAGGTCGAGGTCCCGGACGTCACGGAGAAGAAGAAGGACAACGCCACCCAGCTCCTCCAGGACAAGGGCTTCACGTGGAAGATCACCACGGTGGAGGCCGACGCCGAGGAGGGCACGGTGGTCAGCCAGGACCCCAAGGGCGGGCAGCAGGCCGAGAAGGGCACCGAGGTCACGCTCTCGATCGCCAAGAAGAAGACGTTCAAGATCCCTGACGTCACGAACACCGACTACAACGCGGCCGAGGCCCAGCTCCGCACGCTCGGCTTCACCAACGTCTCGCGCCAGGACGTCGACTCGGACAAGCCCGCGGGCCAGGTCATCGACCAGACGCCCAAGGGCAACACCAACCAGACCAAGGACGTCCAGATCGTCCTGAAGGTCTCCAAGGGCCCGCAGACGCCCGTGCCGGTCCCGGTTCCCAGCGTCTTCGGGATGACCGTCAAGCAGGCCACGGAGAAGCTCAACGCGGCCGGATTCAGCAACATCCAGTTCGCCCCGGGCAGCTCCAAAGACGACAAGGCGCGGGTCACCTCGCAGACCCCGCCGGCCACCACCCCGTCCGACCCGGCCACCACGGCGATCGTCCTGACGACGATCGGCGGAGGCGGCAACCAGGGCCAGGACGGCGGGAACTTCCCGTTCGGCGGCCCGTCCGGCCGCTGACCACCGGCACGACGAAGCCCCGGTCCCCTTCCCAGGGGGCCGGGGCCTTTTCGTACGTACGCCGTGGGCCGTAGGGCGTGCGCGGGCCGTCAGCGCAGCTCGGCAGGCTTGGTGCGGTGCTCGTCGACCTTCTGGGTGCGCACCAGCTCGCCCCACACGATGTAGCGGTAGTCGGAGGTGTAGACGGGCGTGCACGTCGTCAGGGTGATGTAGCGGCCCGGCTTCCTGGCGCCCGACTCCTTCGGCACCGGCTGCAGGACGTCGACGTTGTACTTCGACGTCTCCTTCAGCTCCGCGTACGCCTTGTAGACGTACCAGGTGTCCTTCGTCTCGAAGACGATCGGATCGCCGGTCCTGATCTTGTCGATGTTGTGGAACTTCGCGCCGTGGCCGTCGCGGTGCGCCGCCAGGGTGAAGTTGCCCTTGGCGCCGCTGCCGGGCAGGACCGCCTTCAGCGGCTCCGTGTAGTAGCCCGCGACGCCCCCGTTGAGCACCTTGGTGTCGGTGCCCTTCTTGACCAGCACCTCGCCGTTCCTCATGGCGGGTACGTGCAGGAAGCCGATGCCGTCCTTGGTGTCGAGGGCCCCGGGGCCGCTGTTCGCCCAGTCGCGCCGCACGTCCTTGCTCTGCTTGGCGGCCTCACGGTCGGCTATGACGTTGGTCCACCACAGCGAGTAGACGACGAAGAGGCCGAGCACCAGCCCGGCCGTGATCAGCAGCTCGCCGAGGACGCTGACGACTCCCGCGACGACACCGCGGCGGCGCGGGCGCGGCGGGAGGGGGGCCTCGGTCTGCTGCTCGTCGTGCTCGGTCCTCAACTCCACGGCACCTGTCTGTCGTTCCGTCAGCCGGCGAGCGCGTCGGGCACGCCCTTGCTGCGCGGTCGTTCGTCGACCATCTTGCCCCACACGATCATTCGGTACGTACTCGTGAACTCGGGTGTGCAGGTCGTCAGGGTCAGGTAGCGGCCCGGCCGGGTGAACCCCGAGCCGGCCGGGATCGGCTTGAGCACCGAGACGTTCTTGGGACTGGTCGAGGGGAGCATGCCGGAGACCGCGTACGTGTAGTACGCCTGCTGGGTCTCCACGATCACCAGGTCGCCCGGCTTGAGCCGGTTGATGTAGCGGAAGGGCTCGCCGTGCGTGTTGCGGTGCCCGGCGACCGCGAAGTTGCCCGTCCTGTCGCCCGGCATCGCGGTCTTCAGGCTGCCCTGCCCGTAGTGGCCGACCATGCCCCGGTCGAGGACCTTGTGCTTGCTGGTGCCCTCGGCGACGGGGACGACGACGTCCAGCTTCGGGATGTGCATGATCGCGAAGCCCTCGCCCGGCTCGAAGGCGCCGGGGGCCTTCTTGCCGCTGTCCCAGCCGTGCGTGATCTTCTTCGCCTCGCTGCCCGCCTGCTGATGGGCGCGGACGTTCGTCCACCACAGCTGGTACGTGACGAAGAGGAGCATCACCACGCCGAGCGTGATGAACAGTTCCCCGATGATCCGGCTCGCGATCACGGCCGCGCTGTCCTTGCGCGCCTTCGCGGCGCGGCGCGCCTCCGCGCGGGTCCGCGGACGCCCGCCCTCCGCCGGCCCGGCGGGCGCGGACGCGGCCGGGGCCGAGGCGGAGGCCCGGTGTCCGCGCGCCTTGGCGGCGCGGCGCCGCTCGGCGCGCCCACCGGTGGGGGGCGCGGGCGCGTCGGCTATGGGCTTGAGCGCCATGGTGGCGTCGTCGAGAGGGACGGCCTCGGGCAGGGGGTGGGCGGCGGGCTCGGCGTACCACTCCTGGTCCGGGGCGGCCGCCGGGGTCTGCTCCACGCGCGCGTAGGCATCGCCGCCCGGCACCTGAGCCGAGAACGGGGCCCGCGACTCGGCCGGAAGCGGCATCTGGGCCTGCGGCTGCGGCTGGGGCCGCGGTTGGGCCTGCGGCTGGGGCTGGGCCTGCGGCTGGAGCTGCGGAGGCGCCTCGGCCACGGCCTGCCCGTGCCCCTGCCCGTGCCCGTGCCCCTGCCCCTGCCCCTGCCCCTGCGGGATGTTGTCCGCCCTGAACCAAGGCGACCCGTGACCACCCGCAGGGAGGGGGTCCGTCAGCGGGTCGTACTCGTGCTCGGGCCGGACGGCCGTCACGCCGCGGCCTTGCCCACCACCGGTGCCAGGCCTGCCGACCGCTCGACGGCTCCCGCGTCCCCGCACCGCACCAGCCAGTTGGCGAGCATCAGATGGCCGTGTTCGGTCAGGACCGACTCCGGGTGGAACTGGACGCCCTCCACCGGCAGGTCCCGGTGGCGCAGCCCCATGACGATCCCGTCGGCCGTCCGGGCGGTGACCTCCAGCTCGGCGGGCAGCGTCGAGGGCTCGGCGGCCAGCGAGTGGTACCGGGTCGCGGTGAACGGCGAGGGCAGCCCCTCGAAGACGCCGAGACCCTCGTGCAGGACCGGCGAGGTCTTGCCGTGCAGCAGCTCGGGCGCCCGGTCGACGACACCGCCGTACGCGACCATCATCGACTGCATGCCGAGGCAGACGCCGAAGACCGGCACCCCGGTCTCCGCGCAGTGGCGCACCATGTCGACGCAGACGCCGGCCTGTTCGGGCGCGCCCGGGCCGGGCGAGAGCAGCACGCCGTCGAAGCCGTCCTGGGCGTGCTCCAGGGACACCTCGTCGTTGCGTACCACCTCGCACTCGGCGCCCAGCTGGTACAGGTACTGGACCAGGTTGAAGACAAAGCTGTCGTAGTTGTCCACGACGAGAACGCGTGCGCTCATCGGGTCGCTCCCCTGCCCTGGTCGACGGTGACATCGTTGAACGGCAGCAGCGGCTCCGCCCACGGGAAGACGTACTGG
Organism: Streptomyces sp. NPDC005878; assembly: GCF_040629815.1. NCBI lineage: Bacteria > Bacillati > Actinomycetota > Actinomycetes > Kitasatosporales > Streptomycetaceae > Streptomyces > Streptomyces sp. NPDC005878. Next base: position 15,955 of record NZ_JBEXWK010000005.1, on the reverse strand, counting down.
AAGAGCACATAGACAAGCGCCAGTACCAGGACGAGCGAAGTGAACGCCCGTACCCACGCGTTGCCCGGCAGATGCCGCCAGATCCAGCCGTACATGCGGTCCGCTGTCCCTTCCGACGATCGTTACCGCACCAGACTAAGGGGCGGCGCCGTGGACAGGGGCTCAGCCGGTCAAAGCCGGTGGCCTGCCCCGGGCCGCGGGCCGGGTGGAGTCGAGGTGGGCCCAGGCGATCAGCCGGTGGCTGCTGCCCCATTCCGGGTCGCAGGTGGTGAGGGTCAGATAGCGGCCCGGGGAGCGGAACGGCGACTTGGCGGGGACCGGGTCGATGACGCCGACATCGCTCGGCACGGTCCGGTAGGGCCGGTTGTCGAGGCGGTAGGTGAACCAGGTCGTCCCGTCGGTGAGCACCACCGCGTCGCCGGGCCGCAGCTCGGGGAAGTCCTTGAACGGGTCGCCGTAGGTGCGCCGGTGCCCGGCCACCGCGAAGTTGCCCGGCTGTCCGAGCCGTGTGGTGCCGGCGTAGTGCCCGAGGCCCTTCTGGAGGTCCTTGACGCCGGTCCCCTCCAGCACGGGCCTGTGCCAGTGCCTGCCCAGCCTGGGGATGTACATGACCGCGAAGGACGTGCCCTCGGTGTACGGGGCGGGGGCGGGCGGCCCGGTGCTCGGGGGCGGGCTCGCGGCGGGGGCGCGCGCCCACTGGTGGCGCAGGTCGGAGATCTGGCTGTCGGCGGCGTTGTCCGCCTTCACCCCGGTCCAGTACAGGACGTACACGACGAAGAGGACGATCAGGGTGCCGGCCGTGAGGCACAGTTCGCTGAGCGTCCTGACGACCAGCCGCACCGGGTCCCCAGGCACCGGGCCGCCCCCTCCCGCGCTATCCCACCGGTTTCGCGTAGTGGAGATCCACTGTGCCCGAGTAGCCGGGCAGAGTCATCGCCTTGTGCTCGTCGACTTTCCAGCCGAGTCCGTACGCCTTCACATACAGCTGGTAGTTCTGGATCGCCGGGGAGTCGGTGAGCGCCCGGCGCAGCTTCCCCAGGTCGCCGACGGCGCTGACCTTGTACGGGGGTGAGTAGACGCGGCCCTGGAGGATCAGGGTGTTGCCGACGCAGCGCACGGCACTGGTGGAGATGAGCCGCTGGTCCATGACCTGGATGCCGCGGGCGCCGCCCTGCCACAGCGCGTTGACCACGGCCTGGAGGTCCTGCTGGTGGATGACCAGGTCGTTGGGCTGGGGGGCGGGGTAGCCGGGGGCGGCCGTGGCGTTGGGCGGGGCGTCGTTGAGGGTGACGGTGAGCGCCTTGCCGGCGACCTTCTCGGTGCCGGCCGCGTCCTTGAGGGCGGCGAACTGCCGGTCCTCTGCCTGGGTGGAGCCGTTGTCGCGCCGGGCGAGGGCGTCGACGTCGTCGCGGACGGTGGCGGTGGACTGGTCGAGCTCGGCGTTCTTGCGGCTGCGCTGCTGGATCAGGTCGGAGAGCTTCAGCAGCGAGGCGTCCGTACGGATGTTGGTGCCCTTGGCGGTGTTGAAGCTGGTGACGAAGATGAGTCCGGCGAGGGCGAAGACGGCGGCGGAGAGCAGCCGGACGGGGCGGGCGCGGAAGCGGCGGCCCGGGCCTGCGGGCTCGTGGGGGAGCCCTTCGGGGGAGTCGGCTGAATTGCTCAACGTACCCTTATCTCCTTCGGCGCCACGGAAGCACTACGCTAACGGACGCCTGGGGGCAGCAGTGATCCCCGGTTGCCCCTCCGCCGCCGCCCAGCCACAGTTCCCTGCGCGGTCACGCAGCGCATCGACAGGAGTGTTCCTCGTGCCGAAGTCACGTATCCGCAAGAAGGCCGACTTCACGCCGCCGCCGGCGGCGAAGCAGGCCACCGCCATCAAGCTGGGCAGCCGGAGCTGGGTGGCCCCGGTGATGCTGGCGCTCTTCCTGATCGGGCTCGCCTGGATCGTCCTCTTCTATGTGACCGAGGGCGACCTGCCGCTGAAGTCCCTCGGGAACTGGAACATCGTGGTCGGCTTCGGCTTCATCGCCGGCGGCTTCGGTGTCTCCACGCAGTGGAAGTAGCGCCGTCGAGCAGCTCGGCCGGGCAGCGGGGCCGTAAGGACGCGTCCGGGTGGGCGCGGCTGAAGTAGCTGGTCCACAGCCTCCTCGTCAAGCCTTGCCCACAGGTTATCCACAACGCTATCCACACTGGGGAAAAGGTCAGACGATCTGTGGATAACCTCCGCCGTGTTGACGCCGGTGTGACTGCACTCTTCCACACCGTCCCACGGCCCGCCCCTTGTCCTTGCTGGGAAAACCCAGGTCAGCGACAAGGGGCACAGCTGTTCCCCACCGGGTGCACAAGATCCGGCACACACTGTGGACAACCTTGGGGGAAAGCCCGACTCCGTGTGCCCGACCGGGCGGCCGGCCCGGAGCTCAGGTGAGCGCCGCCGTCCTGGCTATGACGATGGCCAGGACGGCCAGCAGGACCGCCGCGCACGTCCCCCACTGGATCACCGCCCGGCGCTCGCGGGGCGCGTGGACCATGGCGTACGCGATCACCGTGCCGCCGACCAGGCCGCCGATGTGGGCCTGCCAGGCGATTCCGCCCCAGGGGTTGAAGGTGATCGCCAGGTTGATCACCAGGAGCCCGATCAGCGGGCGCAGGTCGTAGTTCAGCTTGCGCATCAGCACGGCGGTGGCGCCGAACAACCCGAAGATCGCCCCGGAGGCGCCGAGCGAAGGGGCGTTCGGCTCGGCGAGCCAGTACGTCAGGGCGCTTCCGGCCAGTCCGGAGACAAAATAGAGCGCCAGATAGCGCGCCCGGCCGAGCGCGGCCTCCAGCGGCCCGCCGATCCACCACAGGCTGAGCATGTTGAAGGCGATGTGCATGGGGCCGCCGTGCAGGAACATCGAGGTGACCAGGCGGTACCACTGGCCTTCGGCGACGCCCTGGGGCGAGTCGGACCCGGGGGTGGAGGCCCGCCCCAGCATTTCGTACGCGGCCTCGAACGTGTCCCCGATCGCCAGCTGGAGCAGAAAGCCCACCAGGTTCAGCCCGATGAGGATCTTGGTGAGCAGATGGGGGTCGCCGGGTGCGATCGCCGCGCCCGCCATCGTGCGCGGCTGGTTGGCCGTCGGCGCGTGGCCGGTGCCCGAGCCGCCCCGGACGCACTCCGGGCACTGGAATCCGACCGAGGCGCTGACCATGCACTCCGGGCAGATCGGGCGCTCGCAGCGGGTGCAGGTGATGCCCGTCTGCACGCCCGGGTGCCGGTAGCAGCTCGGCAGGCTCGCCTGGTCCATCGGGCTCCTTGTGCTCGGTGTGCGCGGGTCGCGGTACGCGTTCTTCGCGCGAGACGGCAAGCGGTCCGCCCCGCACGTCAGTCATACGGACGGGCGGGGCGGTTTGGTTCCCCCCGAAAGGGTGCCGTCGGTACGGGCGCGCGGCCGGAGCCCTCGCGGGACCGGCGCCCCCCGCCGCCGGACTCAGACCTCGCGGGACTCAGCCCTCGCGGGACTCGACGACGACCGACTCGATCACCACGTCCTGGACGGGGCGGTCGGTGCGCGGGTTGGTCGGGAGGCTCGCGATGGCGTCCACGACCTTCCGGCCGGCGGCGGAGGAGACCTCGCCGAAGATCGTGTGCTTGCGGGTCAGCCACGCCGTGGGGGACACCGTGATGAAGAACTGCGAGCCGTTGGTGCCCGGCCCCGCGTTCGCCATGGCCAGCAGGTACGGCTTGTCGAAGGCCAGCTCCGGGTGGAACTCGTCGGCGAACTCGTACCCCGGACCGCCGGTGCCGTTGCCCAGCGGGTCACCGCCCTGGATCATGAAGCCGCTGATCACGCGGTGGAAGACGGTGCCGTCGTAGAGCGGGTCCGTGGTCTGCTTGCCGGTCGCCGGGTGCGTCCACTCGCGCTCGCCCTTGGCCAGCTCGACGAAGTTCCTGACCGTCTTGGGGGCGTGGTTCGGCAGGAGCCGGATCTCGATGTCCCCTTGGTTGGTCTTCAGGGTGGCGTAAAGCTGCTCGGCCACGGTCTGCCTTCCTTTGGTCTGCACTGACGTCCCACGATCCTCGCACGGAGGACGCCGCGGCAGGGAAACGCCGCCGTGTGCCGCCGATCCCGCCGAACAGCCGCGGCGCGGGGCCCCGCCGTGGCATCGTCGGACGCGAACTCCCCGCCCCGCCCTCGCGCCGTCGTGCCGTCCTTCTTCGCGAAGCCGGCCCGTACTTCTTCCGAAGTCGATCCGTGTGACCCGGATGCCTTTCCGCGCATGCCGGGTACCCGTCCGACAGGCATGATTTCGAGATGGGTGGAAAGGCGACACTGTGCTCATTCCGGCGACAACCCACCGGACCGCCCTGAACCCCGCCACCAAGGAGGAGGATCACGTGACCCGCATGGAGAGCGTGCGCGCCGCGACCGGCTCGGCGAAGGAGAGCGTGCTGCACGCCGCGGAAGTGGTGGCGCCCTACGCCGACTCGGCCAAGAACCAGGCCGCGCACTACGCGCACGAGACGCGCGTACGGCTCGCGCCCAAGGTGGCCAAGGCCGCCCAGCAGGCCCGCAGCCAGGCCCAGCAGCAGTACGGCTCGTACGTCGCGCCGCATGTGCCGCCCAAGGTCGACGAGGTGGCCCGGGAAGCGGCGGCCCGCTCCCGCCGCGCCGCGCGCCAGGCGGCCGAGTACACGGCGCCCCGGGTCAGCCAGGCGGTCGCGGCCGCCCAGCCGGTCCGCGAAGAGGCGATGGCCCGCTCCGCGGCCGCGATCGCGGCGCTGCGCGGGCAGGTCACCCCGCGCCAGATCGAGAAGCTGGTGAAGAAGCAGCGGCGCCGGGCCCGCGCCGGACGCCTGGCCAAGTACCTCGCGGTCGCCGGCATCCTGACGGGTGGCGCCGTCGCCGCCTGGAAGTGGTGGGACAAGCAGGCCAACCCGGACTGGCTGGTCGAGCCCCCGGCCCCCACCGAGGTCGCCGAGCCGACCCCGCTGAGCGCCGTCGACGGCAGCGGCGGGGCCCTGGACCCGGAGGTCGAGGCGAAGGAGGCCGAGGAGGCCGAGTTCGGCGAGGAGCGCGGCGGGGGCCACTGACCCCCTGCCTCGGCGGTACACAGCGAAACGGCGGGTGCCGTGGACCGGATGAACGGTCCACGGCACCCGCCGTCGTCGTGCTGTGGAGCCTAGGGGAGTCGAACCCCTGACATCTGCCATGCAAAGACAGCGCTCTACCAACTGAGCTAAGGCCCCGGAAAGGTGATGCGCAGACCAGAGTACCGGGTGGAGACGGGTATCCCGCAAAAAGATGGGGACTCCCGGTGGGCGACCACTCTCCGTAAGATGCTCGTCGGGGTTCGCGGCAGCGAAGCGCCTCGATGGGGAAGCGATGGGGAGACGCGCAATGGACGCAACGCAACAAGAAGCGACCGCAAGAGCGAGGGAGCTTCAGCGGAGCTGGTACGGAGAGCCGCTGGGGGCGCTCTTCCGACGACTGATAGACGACCTGGGACTGAATCAGGCCAGGCTCGCCGGCGTCCTCGGCCTCTCGGCCCCCATGCTGTCCCAGCTGATGAGCGGTCAGCGCGCCAAGATCGGCAACCCGGCGGTCGTCCAGCGCGTCCAGGCCCTCCAGGACCTGGCCGGCCAGGTCGCCGACGGCAGTGTCAGCGCCGCCGAGGCCACCGACCGGATGGACGAGATCAAGAAGTCCCAGGGCGGTTCCGTCCTCACCAACACCGGGCAGACCACGACGAGTTCCGGTGCCCCCACCGTGCGCCGCGTGGTGCGCGAGATCCAGTCGCTGCTCCGTTCGGTGGCCGCCGCCGGGGACATCATCGACGCCGCCGACACCCTCGCCCCGGCCCACCCCGAGCTGGCAGAGTTCCTCCGGGTGTACGGCGCCGGACGCACCGCGGAGGCGGTCGCCCACTACGAGGCGCACCAGAGCTGACGGCCATGGGGGCGGGGATGTCGGGTGGGTGAGGTCTTCGCCGGTCGGTACGAACTCATCGACCCGATCGGCCGCGGTGGCGTCGGCGCCGTCTGGCGCGCCTGGGACCACCGCCGCCGCCGCTGTGTGGCGGCGAAGGTCCTCCAGCAGAGCGACGCGCACACCCTGCTGCGCTTCGTCCGCGAGCAGGCCCTGAGGATCGACCACCCCCATGTGCTGGCCCCGGCGAGCTGGGCCGCCGACGACGACAAGGTCCTGTTCACCATGGACCTGGTCACCGGCGGCTCGCTGGCCCATCTGATCGGGGACTACGGGCCGCTCCCGCCCCGGTTCGTCTGCGTCCTGCTGGACCAGCTGCTCTCCGGTCTGGCGGCGGTCCACGCCGAGGGCGTCGTCCACCGCGACATCAAGCCGGCCAACATCCTCCTGGAGGCCACCGGCACCGGGCGGCCGCATCTGCGGCTGTCCGACTTCGGCATCGCGATGCGCAAGGGCGAGCCGCGGCTGACCGAGACGAACTACGTGATGGGGACGCCGGGGTACTTCGCGCCCGAGCAGATCATGGGCGCGGACCCGGACTTTCCGTCCGACCTGTTCGCGGTCGGCCTGGTCGCGCTGTATCTGCTGGAGGGTCAGAAGCCGGACGCCCGGGCGCTGGTGGAGTACTTCGCCACGCACGGCACGCCGGGAGCCCCCCAGGGCGTTCCCGAGCCGCTGTGGCAGGTCCTGGCGGGTCTGCTCCAGCCGGACCCGCACGTGCGCTTCAGGACGGCCACGGGAGCGCGCAAGGCGCTGGCCTCGGCCGTGGAGCTGCTGCCGGACGCCCTGCCCGACGAGGAGCCGGTCGAGGTCTTCGACCAGGTGGGTCCGCTTCCCGAGGGGTTCGTACCGCGCGAGCTCCCGCCGGTCCTGCGGCACCCGCGGACGTCCGGGACGCCCCAGCACGCGGCCGGGGCCCCGGCCGGGCCTGCGAGCCCCTCACCGGGGCAGGCGCACGGTCAGGAACGGCCGGATCACCAACCCGGCCGCCCTGTGCACCGGTTGCCGACGCCCACGCCCTCCGCAGCGGACGGATTCCCGCCGGTCCCGCCCCCGTATCCGCCGTCGTCCACCCCCACCCCCGTCACCAGGCGGTACACCGGCCGGAGCGCGCAGGCTCCCGCTCCCGCGCCGGTCCCCCAGCCCGGCACGCCCCCGCCGCCGGGGCCCCTCACCCCGCCCCCCGCGGCCCGGCACAAGCGCCCCGGGGCGCCCCCGAAGGCGACGGTCCCGGTCCTGCTGCTCGCTCTGCTCTGCTTCGCCGTCGGCTTCTGGGCGCTCAGCCAGGTCTGAGGGCGACGGCGACGCCGTACGGACGGCGCTGCGCCCGGTGGCGCCTCCGCGCCCGGTGCCGGCGGCCTCGTCCTTACGGACGCCCGTGCCTGTAGGCCCGTGCGCCCAGGCGCTCAGCCCCGACCCGCCGAACCCGCACGCCGCCGCGCCACGACCGTCCGCACCCCGGCCCAGAGCACCAGCAGCGTCCCCGTCCCGATGCCCGCCGCCGCCAGCAGCCGCATTTTCGTCGAGTCGCCGTCGTGCCCCGTGGCGGCCGGGCCCGCGGCGGGGGCGGTGGTCCGGCCGCCGGGCGCGAAGTCGGGCGCGGCCCCTTCGTACGCGGGACCCGGCCCCGCCCGGCCCTGTACCCCCACCCGGAGCGTCACGGGGTACGGCCCCGCGCCGAGCGTCCGGGCGGTCTCGGGGCTGAGGCTGACCGCCAGGTAGTGGTCGCCTCCGAAGCGCAGCGCGCCGACCTGGCCCGAGGTGGAGTAGCGGTTCCGGTACGCGACCGCCGGGAGCGGCGGGAAGGAGACGGACGCGGGCGTGCCGTCGTATCCCATCTCCGCGTCCGCGACCTGGCCGAGCGCCGGGTTGTAGAGCTGGAAGTCGATGGCGTGGGGCACGTATCCGCTGCCGGTGGCCCGGCCCAGGTCGGCGGTGGCGAAGAGCTGCTGCCCCCAGCCGACCGGGACGCGGTAGAAGAGCGTGGTGCCGGGCCTGAGCGTGTCGCGCCAGGCGCCGGAGCCCAGCCGGGGCGCGTCGGCGAAGCCGGTACTCCCGTGGGCCGTGTGCGCGGACGGGGAGGGCGCGGAGGGGGAGGCGGTCGCCCATGTCGTGGGCGCGGCCGTGGGCTCCGGGGCCGTGAGTCCCGGTTCCCTCACGTGCCGGAGTTCCAGCCCCCACGCGCCGGGCGCGGAGGCCGCGTCCCCGATCCGCCGGACCAACAGGTGGTAGGGGCCCGCCGTCTGACAGGACGTCCGATGACCGGCCGTGCCCCGTGAGACGTACGCGGCGACCGGCCTCGGGTACTGGGGCGAGCCGAAGGTCGCGCGGCCGGTGTCGCAGGTGTTGCCGTCGCGGTCCTGGAGGGTCAGCTCGATGCCGTCGCCGAAGACCACCTCGGCGTCCGGCTTCGGCACGACCACGGCCGACACATAGGCGTCGCCGGTGGCGCCCAGATCGACCTGGAAGTACGCCTTGGTGCCGGGCTCGAGAGCCGAACGGTAGACCGCTCCGGCCGCCAGGCGGGGCGCGTCCCGGCCGGTCGCGGCGCCGGCGACGGGCTGGGCGCGGGGGTCGTAGCGGTAGGGGCTCTCAGCGCGGTCCGGGCGGTGCTGCCGGGGCCCTTCGGCCGCCCGCGCGCCCTGCCCGGGGAGGGCCGTCAGCGTGCAGAGCGCCACGGCCACGGCGCCCAGGGCGGCCACGGCCCGGCCCTTCCCCCGCTGGTTCCTCATCCTGCCGCGCCCCCTTCAATTTTGCTTCCGCAAGCCATTGATTCGCGCAGGTGAACCCGTGGGGCCGGAACCCCGGGGCCCATGACAGCACAGAGCCCCGGCCGCGTCGGCGGCCGGGGCTCTGCAACGGGACTCTGTGGGGCTCACACACCCGAACCTGCGGGCACGGAGTCGGTCGCCTCCGTCCACAGGTCCTGCTCGGCGCGATCCGCCTGGATCTGGCGGTACACGAGGAGCCCGCCGATGGCGGCCAGTGCGACCAGGAGGAGCTTCTTCACCGCGCGACCTCGTCTTTCCTTGACGTAAGGGACCTCTGCCGCCCGACTATACACACCGATCGATATCAATCGGTGATGGTCCATCCGAGTGCAGTTCATCCGAAGATCCGCCCATAACGGTGCGTCGCGCCCTCGCTCTCCGCCGCTCTTACACATCATGAGATACAACGCAAATCGGGCAACCCGGAACGGCACAGAAGCGAGGAAGTCATGGCAACCAGCAAGCTCACGACGTGGTGGACCGCACTCATCGGCGCGCTCGTCGCCCTCTTCGCCTTCTTCGGCCTGACCGGTCAGACGGCCGCCGCCGCCTCCGTACCCCAGCAGGGCGCCCCGCGCCACCTGGGCGAAGCCGCGGCTCCCGCGACGCCGAACGTGCGATGGGCCCTGCCCAGCGCCTCGGCCCTGCCGCCCACGATGAAGCAGCGCATCCGCGCCGAGGCCCACGGCTCCTCGCCGTCCAGCAGGCACCTGCCCACCGCCCACGACGAGAGCGAGGGCGGCGAAGGGTCCCAGGCCCCCGCCTCCGACGAGGCGGCCGAAGCACCCGGGGGCACGCCGGCCCCCGCCGGGGACGGCGAGGCCCCGCCTCCCTCCTCCTGATCCCGCGCACCGGCTCCTGCCCGAGCCCGCGACCCACGAGCCCGGCGACTCCCCCGAGTCGCCGGGCTTCTTCGTGCGCGTACGTACGTAGTACGTACGCGAAGGACACGCCACCGGGACCACGGCACGGCGGGATACAGCCGGCCCGGCGAAGTCCCGCTTGTACAGCGAAGTCCCGCTGCCCGGCGAAGTCCCGCCGACACGGCGACACCCGCACGACGACCCGCCCGCCCTGCACCCGCGACAGGCCTCCGCCCCGGCTCCCGGACCTGCCCCCGGTACAACGAAAAGGTCCCCGGACGATTCGTCCGGGGACCTTCTGCACTGTGGGGCTAACAGGATTTGAACCTGTGGCCTCATCCTTATCAGGGATGCGCTCTAACCAACTGAGCTATAGCCCCGCCGCGCTCTGCGGGGTGTCCCCCGCGCGCTGACCTCTGAAGATTAGCGCACGTGGGGGCCAGTCCCAAAATCGATGGCCGCCCCCGGTCCGAGCTGCGGCGACCGCGCTACTCGTCCTCGGCCAGGGTGAGCTCGACGCCACCCACGAAACCGGCCGAGAGGTTGTAGATGAACGCGCCGAGCGTCGCCAGCGCGGTGGCGAGCACCACGTCGATGACCGCGATCACCGAGGTGAAGATCAGCACGCGCGGCAGCGACAGGAAGGACTGGAGGTCGAAGCCGTTCGACTCGTTGGAGCCGGTGGCCTCGCTGATGGTCCCGCCCACCGACGAGAAGACGCCCATCGCGTCCATGACCATCCACAGCACCGCCGACGCCACCACCGTGCACACGCCCAGCGCGATGGAGAGCAGGAAGCTGACCTTCATCACCGACCACGGGTCGGCCTTGGCCACCCGCAGCCGTGCCTTGCGCGTACGCGGCGTCGTACGCGCCCCGGTGCGGGGGCGGCGGACGGCGGGGCCGCCACCGCGCTGCTGGCCGCCCTGCGTCCCGTTCTGGGACGTCGGGTAGGCCTGCGGCGGGTGGTACGGCTGTGCGGCACCCGTGGCGGGCTTCTCGCGCTCGCCGGGCAGCGCCCCGTAGTCGGACCGGGCCTCAGGCCCGCGGGTGTCGGTCACCGTTACCCCCTGGGAGTCCGCGGCTGGGCCACGGGCACCGTTCGCTCCGGAAGCGGCCGATCCGGCGCCCGTGGCTCCACTCACGCTTTACTCCTCGTGCTCCCCGGCCGAAGGCTCCATGCCCTCGACTGCGGCCTCGGCAGACTCGCCCTCGGCCGTGTCGATCTCGATCCCCTCGGGACCGTCGACCTCTTCAGCCTCGCGACCGGCTTCGGCGTTACGAGCGATGCCGACGACGGCATCGCGCTTGCCCAGGTTGATCAGTTGGACGCCCATGGTGTCACGGCCCGTCTCCCTGACCTCGTTGACTCGCGTACGAATCACACCACCGCCGAGCGTGATGGCGAGGATTTCGTCCGTCTCCTCGACCACCAGCGCGCCGACCAGCGAGCCCCGGTCCTCGACGATCTTGGCGGCCTTGATACCGAGGCCACCGCGACCCTGGACGCGGTACTCGTCGACGGGGGTCCGCTTCGCGTACCCGCCGTCGGTGGCGGTGAACACGAAAGTACCGGGCCGGACGACATTCATCGAGAGCAGTTCGTCGCCTTCGCGGAAACTCATCCCCTTGACGCCGGAGGTGGCACGGCCCATCGGGCGCAGCGCGTCGTCCGTCGCGGTGAAGCGGATGGACTGCGCCTTCTTGCTGATGAGCAGCAGATCGTCCTCGGCGGAGACCAGTTCGGCGCCGATCAGCTCGTCCTCGCCGCCGGCCTCCGTCTCACGGAGGTTGATGGCGATGACACCACCCGATCGGGGCGAGTCGTAGTCCTTGAGCGACGTCTTCTTCACCAGACCGGACTTGGTGGCGAGGACCAGGTAGGGCGCGGCCTCGTAGTCGCGGATGGCGAGGATCTGGGCGATCTTCTCGTCCGGCTGGAAGGCCAGCAGGTTCGCCACATGCTGGCCGCGCGCGTCCCGGCCGGCGTCCGGCAGCTCGTACGCCTTGGCCCGGTAGACGCGGCCCTTGTTGGTGAAGAACAGCAGCCAGTGGTGCGTGGTGGAGACGAAGAAGTGGTCGACGATGTCGTCCTGCTTCAGTTTCGTGCCCCGGACGCCCTTGCCGCCGCGCTTCTGCGACCGGTAGTCCTCGGTCTTGGTGCGCTTGACGTAGCCGCCGTTGGTGATGGTGACGACGATGTCCTCTTCGGCGATCAGGTCCTCGATGGACATGTCACCGTCGAAGGGCACCAGCTTGGAGCGCCGGTCGTCGCCGAACTTCTCGACGATCGCGGCCAGCTCCTCGCTGATGATCCGGCGCTGGCGCTCGGGCGAGGCGAGGATCGCGTTGTACTCGTTGATCTTCGCCTGGAGCTCGTCGTGCTCGGCGACGATCTTCTGGCGCTCCAGGGCGGCGAGCCGGCGGAGCTGCATCTCCAGGATCGCGTTGGCCTGGATCTCGTCGATGGAGAGCAGGCCCATCAGGCCCTCGCGCGCGACGTCGACGGTGTCGCTGCGCCGGATGAGCGCGATGACCTCGTCGATGGCGTCGAGCGCCTTGAGCAGACCGCGCAGGATGTGGGCGCGCTCCTCGGCCTTGCGCAGCCGGAACCTGGTGCGCCGGACGATGACCTCGATCTGGTGCGTCACCCAGTGGCGGATGAACGCGTCCAGCGAGAGCGTGCGCGGCACGCCGTCGACGAGCGCCAGCATGTTGGCGCCGAAGTTCGTCTGGAGGTCGGTGTGCTTGTACAGGTTGTTGAGGACGACCTTGGCGACCGCGTCGCGCTTGAGCACGATGACCAGGCGCTGGCCGGTGCGGGAGCTGGTCTCGTCCCGGACGTCGGCGATGCCGCCGACCTTGCCGTCCTTCACCAGGTCGGCGATCTTCTGGGCCAGGTTGTCGGGGTTGACCTGGTACGGAAGCTCGGTGACCACCAGGCACTGGCGGTTCTGGATCTCCTCGACCGCGACCACCGCGCGCATGGTGATGGAGCCGCGCCCGGTGCGGTACGCCTCCTCGATGCCCTTGCGGCCGACGACGAGGGCGCCGGTCGGGAAGTCGGGGCCCTTGATGCGCTCGATGAGCGCGTCCAGGAGCTCCTCGTGCGAGGCGTCGGGGTGCGACAGGAACCACTGGGCGCCGTCCGCGACCTCGCGCAGGTTGTGCGGCGGGATGTTGGTGGCCATACCGACGGCGATACCGGCGGAGCCGTTGACCAGCAGGTTCGGGAAGCGCGCCGGCAGGACCGTCGGCTCCTGGTTGCGGCCGTCGTAGTTGTCCTGGAAGTCGACGGTCTCCTCGTCGATGTCCCGGACCATCTCCATGGCCAGCGGCATCAGCTTGCACTCGGTGTACCGCATGGCGGCGGCCGGGTCGTTGCCCGGGGAACCGAAGTTGCCGTTGGAGTCCACCAGCGGCATCCGCATCGACCAGTGCTGGGCGAGGCGGACGAGCGCGTCGTAGATCGAGGAGTCGCCGTGCGGGTGGTACGTGCCCATGACGTCGCCGACGACGCGGGCGCACTTGTAGAAGCCCTTCTCGGGCCGGTAGCCGCCGTCGTACATCGCGTACAGCACTCGGCGGTGGACGGGCTTCAGGCCGTCCCGGACGTCCGGCAGCGCGCGCGAGACGATGACGGACATCGCGTAGTCGAGGTAGGAGCGCTGCATCTCCGTCTCGAGCCCGACGGGCTCGATGCGCAGGACAGGTTCTTCCTCGGTGGGTTCAGTGGTCGCGGGAGTGTTCTCGTCGGCCATTGCTGGTTCTCAAGTCCTTTCGAAGCGGTCAGCGACGGACCGACTCAGATGTCGAGGAAGCGGACGTCCTTGGCGTTGCGCTGGATGAACGAGCGCCGCGCCTCGACGTCCTCGCCCATCAGCACCGAGAACAGGTCGTCGGCCTGGGCCGCGTCGTCCAGGGTGACCTGGCCCAGGACGCGGTGGTCGACGTCCATGGTGGTGACGCGCAGCTCCTCGGCGTTCATCTCGCCCAGACCCTTGAAGCGCTGGATCGAGTCCTCGCGGATCCGCTTGCCCGACTGCTTGCCGAGTTCCACGAGCGCGTCGCGCTCCCGGTCCGAGTACGCGTACTCGAAGTCGTCCCGGCCCCACTTGATCTTGTAGAGCGGCGGGCGCGACAGGTACACGTGCCCGGCCTCGACCAGCGGCCGCATGAAGCGGAAGAGGAAGGTCAGCAGCAGGGTGTTGATGTGCTGGCCGTCGACATCGGCGTCCGCCATCAGAATGATCTTGTGATAGCGGAGCTTCTCGATGTCGAAGTCCTCGTGGACTCCGGTGCCGAAGGCCGAGATCAGCGCCTGGACCTCGGTGTTCTGCAGGATCTTGTCGATACGGGCCTTCTCGACGTTCAGGATCTTGCCTCGGATCGGCAGGATGGCCTGGTACATCGGGTTGCGGCCGGACTTCGCCGAACCACCGGCGGAGTCACCCTCGACGATGAAGATCTCGCACTTCGTCGGGTCGTTGGACTGGCAGTCGGAGAGCTTGCCGGGCAGGGAGGCGCTCTCCAGCAGGCCCTTGCGGCGGGTCAGGTCGCGCGCCTTGCGGGCGGCGACACGGGCCGTCTGGGCCTGGATGGACTTGCGGATGATGTCCGCAGCCTCGTTGGGATTCCGGTCGAACCAGTCGGTCAGGTGCTCGTGCACCACCTTCTGGACGAACGTCTTCGCCTCGGTGTTGCCCAGCTTGGTCTTGGTCTGGCCCTCGAACTGCGGCTCGCCCAGCTTGACGGAGATGATCGCCGTCAGACCCTCGCGGATATCCTCGCCGGAGAGGTTGTCGTCCTTCTCGCGCAGCAGCTTCTTGTCCCGGGCATACCGGTTGACCAGGCCCGTGAGCGCGGCGCGGAATCCCTCCTCATGCGTACCCCCCTCGTGCGTGTGGATGGTGTTCGCAAAGGAGTAAACGCCCTCGGTGTACTGGGAGTTCCACTGCATCGCGATCTCGGCCGAGAGCATGCGCTCCTTGTCCTCGGCCTCCACGTCGATCACAGTCGGGTGGATCAGCTCGCCCTTGCGGGAGTTCAGGTACTTCACGAAGTCGACGATGCCGCCCTCGTAGTGGTACGAGACCGAGAGCGCGCGCTCCTCCTCCGACTCCTCGGCCGAGTCCGCCCCGGAGACGGCCTTGGCCGACTCCCGCTCGTCGGTGAGGCTGATGGTGAGGCCCTTGTTGAGGAAGGCCATCTCCTGGAAGCGCCGCGCGAGGGTCTCGAAGGAGTACTCGGTGGTCTCGAAGACGTCCGGGTCGGCCCAGAACGTCACCGTGGTGCCGCTCTCCTCGACCTGCTCGTGCTTGGCCAGGGGGGCGGTCGGGACGCCGAGCTTGTAGTCCTGGGTCCAGCGGTAGCCGTCGCGCTTGATGTCGACCGCGAGCTTGGTGGAGAGGGCGTTCACCACGGAGACGCCGACGCCGTGCAGACCACCGGAGACGGCGTAGCCACCGCCGCCGAACTTGCCGCCCGCGTGCAGCACGGTCAGGACGACCTCGACCGCCGGCTTCTTCTCCACGGGGTGCATGTCCACGGGGATGCCGCGGCCGTTGTCGACGACGCGCACGCCGCCGTCGGCGAGGATCGTGACGTCGATCGTGTCCGCGTGACCGGCGAGGGCCTCGTCGACCGAGTTGTCGACGACCTCCTGCACCAGGTGGTGCAGGCCGCGCTCGCCCGTCGAGCCGATGTACATGCCGGGTCGCTTGCGGACCGCGTCCAGACCTTCGAGGACGGTGATGGCGCTGGCGTCGTACGAGGCGGTGACCTCGCCGTTCTGGCCGGCGGCAGCGGACGGGGTGTTCTCGTTGGGGTTGCCGGAATCGGCCACGAAGCGCCCTTTCTGGCACAGCACAGCCTTCCCCTGGGCAGGCAGGAGCAGCTGCGTCGTTCAGCGATGGTCAGCGCCGGGCGGTGCCGTTTGGGGGCATCACCCGACCGCGTCATTTCGGTGGGTCCCGCGAGGAGGGCGGGATTATTGACCAGTCTACCGGTAGCGCCGACATGAATGGGGGTTTGCCGGTACCTGAGTCCGCATGTGCCGCCCTGAGCGGGCGGCGACCGACTCCCCATATCCGGGCAGGGGCTCTAAGAGCCTCACACGGGCATTCAGCGCTTCGGCCTGTCAACCTCCGGCTACCGTGAGGGACGCCTCACCCGTACCGCCCGGTTTCCTGCCGCGCGGAGGCCGCCGGACGGGCCCGCGTGAGGGGAGAAGGCTCGGAGCGCCCCTGCGCGCGCGCAGGAAACCGGGCGGTACGGGTGAGGCGTCCCTCACGGTAGCCGGAGGTTGACATGCGTGGACATGCACACGGCGAAGCTGCGGGGGCTCGGC